>JBBWZS010000159.1:0-48101 GCA_039649175.1 Acidimicrobiaceae bacterium | reverse complement strand
CCCTGGCACACCAGGGTCCGGTCGCCGTGCGCCCACTCGGCGGCGGTCGGGAAACGGGCCCACGAGAGGATGCCCCAGGTGGCGTCGCCGGGTTGGGCGCCCAGGTAGGCGCGGACGCTGTCGTAGTCGTAGCACTGCCCGCTGATCGTCTGGTTGAGCAGCTCGCCGTTGGGCCGGGTCTTCGACGCCGCCAGCGGGCCCGTCACCCGGCTCACCCACATGGTCTCGGTCTGGTGGGGCCGCGAGCAGGGCACCGGAGGAGCGGTGTCGCTGAGCATGGCGATCAGCTCGTTGGGGTCCTCGGCCAGATGGCACGTCCCCGGTCGCTGGGCGGGCGTGGGCACCGGGGACGGCACCTGCCGGGCGAACGACATCGCAGTCGCCGCCACCACGGCCACCACCAGGCCGATGAGGCCACCGAGATGGCCCAGTCCCCGGCGAACGCTCAGGCTCGTGCTCCCTCGTCCCTCTGCAGTGGCTGCACCCCGAACTCTACCGTCGCCGCGTCTGGGAGCCCGGCGGGCGGAGGCCACCGCAGCCCATCCCGCCTGCACTGCTGTGACGCTGCTAGCGTTCGCGCCATATATCTCAGCCGGCCTTCATCCAGCCGGGGAGGATCATCAGTGGGGGGCGCGCGGACCTTTGACACCATCGTGAGGGCACGCTAGGTTGCCCCGACCGGCAGGCAAGGGAGATTTCATGAACAGGACCTTCAGGCGGGGAGCCACCAAGCTCGGCACCGCGATGGTGCTCGGGCTGGCGGTGCTGTCGCTCACCGCAACCCAGGCCGTCGCCGCCACCACGGTGTCCCAGGCCACGGCCAACGCCATCGGCGGCAACCTGGTCAACACCGGCACATGCGCCGCCACCAACGACGGCACCCAGCCTTCGCCCGGAACCCAGACGGGCCCCTGCACCGTCGGCGGCCCGGGCACCAGTAGCGGTGCCCTGCTGTCGGCCGGGGTGCTGGTGGCCGACGCCATCGCCACCAATGTCGGCTCGCCGACCGTCGTGGCGTCGTCGTTCGCCTGCGGCGGGGTCACCGGACCCGGAGGCGGAGCGGTGCAGATCGGCCCCAGCGACCCGTGCACCGTCACCAACGGCACGGGCCAGGGAGTCAACCTCCTGGGCAACATCATCACCGCTGACGCCATCTACGCCACCTGCTCCGACGTCAACGGCGTGCTGACCGGCGCCTCGACGCTGGCCAACGTGGCCATCGGTGGGCCGCTGGCCACGTTGCTGCCCGCACTGGGTGTGGTCACCGGTCTGGGCACGCTCCCTCTGAACCCGCTGGTCAACCTCAGCAATCCCATCAGCCTGTCGCTGCTCGGCACGACCACCCCGTTGCTGACCATCGACGCCAACAAGCAGACGACGGTCGGCGGCCAGCTCACGGTCACCGCCCTCGACGTCAAGGTCCTCCCCGGCCTGGTCACGCTTCTCCCCCTGCTGGGCCTGACCAACGGCTTGGAGATCAGCATCGGCACCGTCACCTGCGGGCCGAACGCCACCATCGCCGCCGTCTCCGTCATCCCGACCAAGGGCATCCCGATCGCCCTCGGCATGGTGGCCGTCGCCGGTGGAGCTGCCTGGTTCGGTCGTCGCCGGCTCTTCGCCTCCGACCCCCGGTAGCGCCTGCGCAGTAGCACCAACGATCCGTCGACGACGCGGCCTTCGGGCCGCGTTGTCGCGTCCGGTCACCTTCTCGTGGCGACACGGCGGCGCCCTCAGTTGGGGGTAGGGGTGAACTCCTCCGGCGGAGGGCCCAGGCCGAAGAAGTGGGCCATGGCGGCAACCGTGCGGGCGGCGGCCCGCCCGTCGCCGTAGGGGTTGGTGGCCCTGGCCATCGCCCGGTAGGCGTCCTCGTCGTGGAGCAGGCCGATCACGGCCCGGGCGATGGCGCCCTGGTCGGTTCCCACCAGGGCCACGGCGCCGCCGGCGACGGCCTCGGGCCGCTCGGTGGTGTCGCGCATGACCAGGACGGGCTTGCCCAGGCTGGGCCCCTCTTCCTGGATGCCGCCACTGTCGGTGAGCAGGATGTGGGCCCGGCGCAGGAGGGCGGCGAAGCAGCCGTAGCTCAACGGCTCCACCATCACCACGTTGGCCAGCCCGGCGACGGCGGGCAGGATGGCGTGGCGGACCACCGGGTTGCGGTGGATGGGGAACACGATGAGCAGGTCGGGCTCGGCCCTGGCCACCTGGCCCAGGGCCCGGCCGATGGCCTCCATCGACGCGCCCCACGACTCCCGCCGGTGGGCGGTGACCACCAGCACCCGGCGAGGGTCGGCGTCGAGGCCGGCCAGGGCGGGATCGCCGTAGCCGGGCGACTGCTCGACCGTCCACAGCAGGGCGTCGATGCCGGTGTTGCCGGTGACGACGATGCGGGCCCGGTCGACCCCCTCGGCCTCGAGGTTGTCCCGGTTGGCCGGGGTCGGCGCCAGGTGCAGGTCGGCCACCTGGGTGATGAGGCGGCGGTTGACCTCCTCGGGGAACGGGGAGCGCACGTCGCCGGTGCGCAGGCCCGCTTCCACGTGCACGACGGGCACGGCGGCGTAGAAGGCGGCCAGGGCGCCGGCGAAGGCGGTGCTGGTGTCGCCCTGCACCACCACCGTGTCGGGCCGGTCGGCGGCCATCACATCGGCCAGACCCTGCAGTGCCCGGGCGGTGACGTCGGCCAGGCTCTGGCCGGGGCGCAGGATGTTCAGGTCATGACGGGGCCGGATGGCGAACAGGCTCAGCACCTGGTCGACCATCTCCCGGTGCTGGGCGGTGAGGGCCACGTCGACCTCGAAGTCGGGCGACGCCCCCAGGCCCTGGATGACGGGCGCCAGCTTGATGGCCTCCGGCCGGGTGCCGGCCACCACCATCACCCGGATCGCCGGGCTCACCCGCTGACGCCGCCGGCGCGCAGGGCGGCGACCGCCTGCCAGCAGCGTTCGAGGTCGTCGTCGTCGTTGTAGTAGTGCACCGACGCCCGTACCACGGCGGTCAGGCCCCGCTGGTCGAAGTCGAGGTGGGCGGTGGCGGCGTCCACGACCGACACGTTCACACCGGCGCGGCCCAGGGCCTCACGCACGTCGGCGGGTCGCCACCCGGCCACCGAGAAGGTGACGATGGCGCAGTGCGCGCCCTCCGGGTCGTGGACCTCGACGCCGGGGAGGGCGGCCAGCCCGTTGCGGAGGCGCGCACCCAGGGTGCGCAGCCGCTCCCAGATGGCGTCGAGGCCCCACTCGAGGGCGTAGCCGAGGGCCACCCCGAAGCCGATCTTGGCTGCCGTCGAGATCTCGAAGCTCTCGAACCGCAGGCCGCCCGGTTGTAGGACATAACCGTCCCGGGAGGTCCACGACGCCGAGCTCAGGTCGATCAGGGCGGGCTCCAGGGCGGCGGTGGTGGCCGTCCGGGCGTAGAGCAGGCCCACCCCCCGCGGCCCCCTGACGAACTTGCGGCTGGTGGCGGAGAGGAAGTCACACCCGATGGCGTCGACGTCGATGGGGACATGGCCAAGGGACTGGCAGGCGTCGAGGAGGAAGGGCACGCCGGCGGCCCGGGTGACGCGCCCGACGGCGGCCGCCGGGTTCACCACGCCCCGGCCCATGGGGACATGGGTGATGGCCACCAGCTTCACCCGCCGGTCGATGGTCGCGGCCAGGGCGTCGACCGACACCTGTCCGTTCTCGTCGTCGGGTATCACCTCGACGCTCACCCCCCGGCGCCGGGCGGAGTGCAGCATCTGGAGGTAGTTGCTCCCGTACTCGGCCGTCGAGGTGAGCAACCGGTCGCCCGCCTCCAGTGGCACCGCGCCGAATGCCGCCTGCCACGCCCGGGTGGCGCTCTCGACCACGGCGATCTCGCCCGGCTCGCATCCCAACAGGCCCGCGGCGGCCGTGTAGGGGCGGTGCAGGGCATCGGCCGCTTCCAGGGCGGCCTCGTACCCGCCGGTGTCGGCCTCGCGCCGAAGATGGGCGAACACGGCGTCGAGCACCGGCGCGGGCTGCAACGAGGCGCCGGCGTTGTTCAGGTGCACGACGTGGCCACAACCGGGTGTCTCGGCCCTGGCCCGGGCCACGTCGATGCCGCGACTACTCACGGAACGACAGGGACACCGCGTAGTCACCGTCGGGGTCGGTCCACCACCGCGCCAGCTCCAGGTCGGCCTCGCCCAGCTCGGCCTCGACACCCGACCTGCGGAACTTCGTGCTGATCTCGGTGCGCATCATCTCGCCGTCGCCGAAGGCGACGGTGAGGCCGAGGTCGTCCACGTCGACCATCTCCGCCTCGTCGGCCCGCAGCCGCATCTCGATCCACTCCTCCTCGGGGTCGAAACGGGCCACATGGGAGAAGCGCTCGGGCACGAAGTCGGCGTGCAGCTCCCGGTTGACGACCCGCAGCACGTTGCGGTTGAACTCCGCCGTCACGCCGCCGGGGTCGTCGTAGGCGGCCACCATCCGGGCCTCGGACTTGACCAGGTCGGTGCCCAGGAGGAGGGCGTCACCGGGCGCCATGGTGGCCGACAGGGCGGCCAGGAACTCGGCCCTGGGCTTGGGGGCGAAGTTGCCGATGGTGCCGCCCAGAAAGGCGATCAGGCGCCGGCCCTCGGTAGGGATGGCGCCGAGGTGGTGGTCGAAGTCACCCACCACGGCGGTGATCTCCACCTCCGGGTACTCGGCCGCCAGGTCAGCGGCGGCCCGGCGCACGGTGGGCTCACTCACGTCGAACGGGGTGAAGCGCCGCAGTGACCCGGCCTGGCGGAAGGCGTCGAGTAGCAGGCGGGTCTTGTCCGAGGTGCCCGACCCCAGCTCCACGACCGTGTCGGCGTCGGTGAAGCGGGCCACGTAGTCGCTCTGCTCGGCCAGCAGAAACCGCTCCCGGCTGGTGGGGTAGTACTCGGGGAGACGGGTTATCCGGTCGAACAGCTCCGACCCCCGCTGGTCGTAGAACCACTTCGGGGGCAGTTCCTTGGGCATCGATGTCAGGCCCGCCTCGACGTCGGCACGAAGGGCGCCCCGGAGGTCGTCGGCGGTGAGGTGGACCTCGACGCGGGCGTTCACGGTGGGCTGCTCCCGGAAGGGGTGAGGGGGGTGACGGTTGCCCCCGGGACATCGACGTCGACGAGCGAGCCGTCGCGCACCGGACGCCGGCGGGTGTCCCCATCGTAGGGCTCGGAGGCCACCACGTCAGTCGTCGCGCGCACAGCGGAAGCCGGCGAAGATCTGACGGCGGATGGGGTGGTCCCAGTTGCGGAAGGTGGTGCGCACGGCCGTGGGGTGGGTGGCCCAGGACCCACCTCGCAGCACCTTGTACCCCGAGCCGAAGAAGACCTCCGAGTACTCGCGGTAGGGAAAGGAGCGATAGCCCGGGTAGGGCTCGAAGTCGCTCGACGTCCACTCCCAGACGTCGCCCAGCATCTGGTGGCATCCGCCCGGTGTGGCTCCCGCCGGGTAGGCACCGACGGGCGCGGGCCGGAAGTGGCGCTGGCCGAGGTTGGTGACGGGGAGACCGGCGGGCTCCTCGTCACCCCAGGGGTAGCGGCGCTTGTGACCGTCGCCGGGCCACGAGGCCGCCTTCTCCCACTCGGCCTCGGTGGGCAGCCGCCGCCCTGTCCAGGCGGCGTAGGCGGTGGCCTCGTGCCAGCACACGTGCTGCACCGGCTCGTCGAGGGGAAGGTCCTCGACCCACCCGAACCGGTTCCGCCACCACGAGCTTCCGTCGGGCCGCCAGAACTGGGGATGCTCGGCGCCCATCCCGGTGCGCCAGGCCCAGCCCTGGTCGGTCCACCAGCGCCGGTCGGCGTACCCGCCGGCGTCGATGAACGTGAGATAGGCGGCGTTGGTCACCGGGGCGGTGTCGATCCAGAAGGCATCGAGGTCGACCACGTGGGCCGGCCGCTCGTTGTCGAAGGCCCACGACTCGTCGTCGGTTCCCATCACGAAGGGCCCGGCCGACACCCGCACCTCGGGGGCGGCCAGGGGTGTGGCCGCCGGAGGCGACGGGGTGACGGGGCGGTACCCGTCGCCCGCCATGAGCTGGAGGGTGGCCAGCATGGTCTCGTCGTGCTGGTGCTCGTGCTGCAGCACCATCCCGTACACGAAGGCGTCGGCCACCAGGGGTGGGGCGCCGGCGTCGAGGGCGGGGAGACCGTCGAGCACGTCGAGGACCCGGCTGCGGACCTCGACGAGGTAGCGCCGGGCATCGGCGGGCCCGAGAAGGGGAAGGGCGGGGCGGTCGGGCCGGGGATGGCGGAAGGCGTCGTAGATGTCGTCGAGGCCGGCATGGATGGGTCGGGCCCCCGACACCGCTCGCAGCAGCCAGAGCTCCTCGTAGTTGCCCACGTGGGCCAGGTCCCAGACGAGGGGCGACATGATCGGTGAGTGCTGAGCGACGAGGTCGGCGTCGGAGAGGGGCTCCAGTAGCCCCAGCGACCTCCGCCGGGCGCCTTCGAGGTGAGCGGCGATGGTCGACTTCTCGGTCATGCCACCACCTGCGCCGGCTCCGGGAACAGGTCGCCGTGGCGGGCCCAGGCGTCGAGGAGGTCGTCGGCCGGGCACCGGCCTCGTCGCACCCAGCGCTCGGCATAGGCGTCGACCAGCTCGACGAGTGCTGCGTCGCCCGACCGGTCGAGGCTGGCCAGGGCGGCGTCGAAGCAGCCCCGGGCCGAGGCGGCGATGCCCGGGTGGGACAGGCCGGTGCGGGCGCCGTCGACCCACCGGTCGGCGGCGCCGGCGGCCGACACGGTCCGGTCGGCGGCGTCGCCCGCCTCCGGGTCGTCGAGAACGGCGGCGGTCACGGCCACGGCCACCTGCCACCACGGGTCGGGCAGGGCGTCGAGCATCCTCAGCTCCAGCCATCCCCGGGGCCGCACCGGCGGGAACAGGGTGCTGAGGTGGTAGTCGAGGTCGTCGGCGGTAGGCCAGCCCAGCCGGTGGCCGTCGCCCACCCACTGGCGCAGCGACAGCGGCGAGTCGAGGGCCACGAACCGCTCGGGCGTCGAGCGGATCAACATCACCCGGGCGTCGAGGACGTAGTCGGCCCACGCCTCGGGACCGGGCCGGCTCCAGTCGACCGGAGCGGCACGGGTGCGGTCGAGGGCCAACCACGTGGCCAGCCGCACCGAACGGAAGCCGGTCGGTCGTCCCTCGAGCAGCGGCGAGTTGGCGAAGGCGGCGGCGAGGGTGGGCCCCACCCGGTGGGCCAGGCGCCACTGACGCCCGGCATCGTCGAGGGTGGGGCCCACGCCGATGTTGACCTGGACGGCGGCGGTGTTGGCCATCATGCGCCGCCCGGCGGGGCCGTCGGTGTCGAAGTAGGCCTCCATCGCCGCGTACCGGGGGGTGTCGAGCACCCGTCGGGGCGGACGCAACGGGTCGGCGCCCAGGCCGACAAGGTCGACACCGAGCGCTGCCGCGGTCGCCCGCGCCCGGGCCACGTCGGCCGCCGCCACCGCACAGGCTTCGGCCAACGCCGCTCGCGGGGGCGCGCTCACCTCGAGCTGACCGCCGGGCTCGAAGGTGATCGCGCTCCCGCCGGGGAGAGGCCCGGCGGCGGCCAGCGCCGCAGCCAGCCGGGCCGGCTCCACCCGGGCCGATCCCTCGGTTCGGACCGATTCCTCATCTCGGGCGAAGGTGAGCCACTCCAGCTCCACACCCACCTGGCGGGGCGACTCCGGCGAGAGACAACGGTCGCACAGGGTCTCGCGGACGTCACCCAGCCGGAGCTGGCGGTGGGAGCCGGGCATCGGGGCCTTAGCGGTGCCCGAAGTGGGCCGTGACCCAGTCGAGGTTGCGAACGAATGCGAGCCACTGCTGACCGACCATCATGAGATCCTCCACTCTCGTTCTCCGTCCGACGTGAGCGTCCGCCTCCCGCTACCCACCAGGACACACGAGTCTAGGCAGTGGGCCGCCCCGGCAGGGCGCGCCCGACAGGCCCGTCCTGGCCCGAGGTGCCAACATGGGCGACCATGGAAACTGCCGCCCCCCCGGTTCGGGAACCGAGCGAACGGCCCGGCCCGGCCCGGCTCGTGGCGCGGGCCGGCGAGCGGGTGCGGGACGTCCCGATCGAGGCCTGGATCACCCTCGTCGTGGTGACCGCGGCGGTGCTGTTCACCCTCTTCCAACTCCAACCTCATCTGCTGGTGACCAACAGCACGCCGGCGGGAGGAGACACGGGCGCCCACGTCTGGGGGCCCGACTTCCTCCGCCACCACGTGCTGCCCCATTTCCGCCTGACCGGCTGGGCGCCCTCCTGGTACGCGGGGTTCCCCGCCTACGTCTTCTACTTCCCCCTCCCGGCGTTCACGATCGCCCTGCTGAGCTTCGTCCTGCCCTACGGGGTGGCGTTCAAGTTCGTCACGGTGGCCGGCATCCTCACCCTGCCGGTGGCGGCGTGGGCGTTCGGGCGCCTCTCGGGGCTGCGTTTCCCGGGCCCCGCCCTGCTGGCGGTGGCCACCGTCCCGTTCCTCTTCTACTCAGGGTTCTCCAGTGGGGGGGGGACCTGGAGCTACACGATCTACGGCGGCAACATCGCCTCGACCCTGGCCGGCGAGTTTTCCTTCTCCATCAGCCTCTCGCTGGCCCTGGTCTTCCTGGGAGTGTTCGCCCGCAGCCTCGACACCGGCCGTTACCGGGTCTGGGCCGCCGTGCTCCTGGCCCTCACCGGCCTGAGCCACCTGTTGCCCACGCTGTTCGCGGTGGCCGGTGCCCTCGTGCTCCTGGCCCTGCGGCCCGGTGTGGCCCGCGCCAAGCGGGCGGCCGTCGTGCTCGGCATCGGGGCCCTGCTGGCGGCGTTCTGGAGCATCCCGTTCCTGTTCCGGCTGCCGTACAGCAACAACATGGGCTGGGAGAAGCTCACCACCTACTCCGACAACCTCGTCCCCGACAACATCAAGTGGCTGGTAGCTATGGCCCTGGTCGGAGCGGTGGCGTCGGTGGTGGCCAGGCACCGCACGGGCACGGTGCTGACGGTGCTGGCGGCGCTGACCGCGTTGGTGTTCCGGTTCGGCCCCCAGGCCCGGCTCTGGAACGCCCGCGCCCTGCCCTTCTGGTACCTGTGCGTGTTCCTCCTGGCCGGTGTGGCGGTGGTCGAGGCCGTCGGCCTGCTCGGACGCCTGATCGCCGACGACCCTGACCGCCCGCCGCGAACGGTGGGCCTGGCCGCCCCCGTGGTGGCCGCCCTCGCCGCATGGCTCTTCGTGGCCGGGCCCCTCGGTGTGCTCCCCGACTGGGCGCCCAAGCCCCCGAGCCCGGAGTCGACGTTCATCTCGGCCTGGGCCAAGTGGAACTACAGCGGCTACGAGGGCAAGCCGGCCTACCCCGAGTACAAGGGGATCATCGACACCATGGCCCAGGTGGGACGGACCACCGGCTGCGGGCGGGCCCACTGGGAGTACGACTCGTCCCTCGACCGCTTCGGCACCCCGATGGCCCTGATGTTGCTGCCCTACTGGACCAAGGGCTGCATCGACTCCATGGAGGGCCTCTACTTCGAGTCGTCGGCCACGGTGCCCTACCACTTCCTGTCGGCCGCGGAGCTGGCCAAGGCCCCGTCCAACCCCATGCGCGACCTGCCCTATCGCAGCCTCGATGTGGCAAGCGGCGTCCGGGACCTCCAGCTCCTCGGGTCGAGGTACTACCTGGCCTTCTCGCCCGAAGCGGTGAGCCAGGCCAGGTCCAACCCCCTCTTGCACGAGATCGCCCAGACCGGTGCCTGGCACGTGTTCGAGGTGGCGGGATCGGAGCTGGTGACTCCTCTGGCGTTCAAGCCCAACGTCATCACCGGCACCGCCCTGGGCTCCCAGCAGTGGTTGGGTATCTCGGTCGACTGGTTCAAAGACCCGTCCCGTCGCGACATCCCCCTCGCCGCCTCCGGTCCCAAGGACTGGCCCAGGGTGAAGGCGTCGTCAATCAAGGGCACCTCGAAGAACGGCACCGCCACCGTGGTGGGGAGCGACGTCTCCGTCACCCGGCCGACGACGGAGCCGGTGGCGCCCACCCAGGTGCGCAACATCCGCCAGGGTGACGACAGTCTGTCCTTCGACGTCGACCGCACCGGCTCCCCCGTGTTGGTGAAGGTCTCGTACTTCCCCAACTGGAAGACGTCGGGGGCCAAGGGGCCGTGGCGGGTCACCCCCAACCTCATGGTCGTCATCCCCACCTCGAAGCACGTGAGCCTGCACTACGGGTACACGCCGGTCGACGCCGGCGGGTGGCTGCTGACCTTTGCCGGCATCGGGCTGGCCGTCGTCGTGCGGCGCCATCCCGTGGTCACCGACGACGACGGTGACCGGCCCGAGGCTGCCGGGCCGCCCGCTCCCGACGCCGATGCCTCGGTCGGTGAGCAACCCAGCCGGGTCACCACCGCGACCACGACGGCCGCGTCACCGGGTCCCTGAGCCCCGCGTATTACCGTGCTCGCGTGAATCTCGGCTACCAAGGCGACGCCCTCGTGGACGAAGACGCTTCCCCCGAGGCGCCGCCGACCGCTCCTGAGCGCCGAAGGATCACCGTCTGGGAAGCACTGGCGGCCGCTGCCGTGGTCGTGGGCGTGGTCGTGCGCTTCACCGCCAACTCCCACCTCTGGCTCGACGAGGCGCTGTCGGTGAACATCGCCCGCCTCCCGTTGTCGCGCCTGCCCGAGGCCCTCCGCCACGACGGGGCGCCGCCTCTGTACTACGTGGTCCTGCACGGCTGGATGGAGGTGTTCGGCACCGGCACCATCGCCGTGCGGGCTCTCTCCGGGGTGTTCGCGGTGGCCGCACTGCCCTTCATGTGGATCGCCGGGCGTCGCCTCGGTGGTCGACGGTTGGCGGCCGTGGCCCTGGTGACCCTGGCCGCCTCGCCCTTCGCCGTGCGCTACGCCACCGAGGCCCGCATGTACTCACTGATGACCTTGCTGGCCCTCCTGGGGTGGCTGGCCCTCGGCGACCTCCTCGAGCGCTTCTCGTGGGCCCGTGCAGCGGCGGTCTCAGTGCTCACCGGCCTGCTCCTCCTGACCCACTACTGGTCGTTCTACCTGCTGGCCGTGGCCGCCGTCATCGTGATCCTGCGCGCCAGACGGGGCACGGGACACGTTGAGGCCCGGCGGGCTCTTGTGGCCATGGCCGTGGGCGGGCTGGCCTTCCTCCCCTGGGTACCGAGTTTCCTCTACCAGCTCCACCACACCGGCACCCCGTGGGCCGGCAGCCCCGACGTCCGCATCCTGTTCGACACCGTCTTCCAGTTCACGGGCGGATTCTGGGACCCCGGGTTCATCTTCGGCATCCTGGCCTGGCTCCTCATCGTCGTGGCCGTGTTCGGCCGGCCCCTCGACAGCGCCCGCATCGAGCTCGACCTGCGTACGCGGCCCGAGAGCCGGACGCTGGCCATCGTCGCCTTCGGCACCCTCGCGGTGGCCTACGTCGCCGGTGTCATCGGCCAGTCCGGGTTCGCGGTGCGCTATGCCGCCGTGCTGTTCCCCTTCGTGGTGCTGCTCGTCGCCCTGGGGGTCACCCGGTTCACCAGCCCCTGGGTCTTCCGGGGCGTCGTGGCCGCCTGCCTGGTCCTCGGCTTCATCGCCATCACGCCCAACGTGTTCGGTGACCGCACCACCGCCGCCAAGGTGGCCCGGGTGCTGCGGGCCCAGGCCCGTCCCGGCGACGTCGTGGCCTATTGCCCGGACCAGCTGGGCCCGTCGGTGAGCCGGATGCTCGGTGACCGCGGCCTGGTCCAGGTCCCCTTCCCCGCCGGCGGCTCGCCGGATCGCGTCGACTGGGTCGACTACGCCCAGCGCAACCATGCCGCCCGCACGGCGCCGTTCGCCCAGATGCTGTTGGACAGAGCCGGCCCCGACCACACCATCTGGCTGGTGTGGTCGCCCAACTACCTGACCTTCGGCACCAAGTGCACGGCCCTCGGTGACCGCCTCCAGGCGGCGAGGCCCGACATGACCAGGGTGATGACGATCAAGACGGAGTATTTCGAGCACCCCGGCCTCATCCGCTATCGGCCGGCCTGAAGGGCTGATCGGTGAGCCGGGCACCGGCCGCCGGGGCGGTGCTCGGCCGGGGGAGCCAGGGCGGGGCGGACAGGCGGGACTGGGGGCCGTTGCGGTGCGACGTCCGCGCCGCCCTGCCCGGCTGGCTGGTGGCCCGGGTGGTGGTGATCGGCGCCCTCGTGCTGGCCCACGTGGTGGCGGCCAAAGTCGATCCCCATGTCCCGGGGTTCTCCTCCCGCCTGCACCGGGGCCTGCTCTCGTGGGACGGCCGTTGGTACTTCGACATCGCCGGGCGCGGGTACGGCGCCCTACCCGACGAGGCCCTGCGCTTCTTCCCCCTCTATCCCCTGGCCGCCTGGGCCCTGGCGCCGGTGCTCGCCGGCCACGTGGGTGCCGCCCTCCTCGTGGTGTCGAACCTCGCGGCGCTGGCGCTGGGAGCCCTGATCCACCGTTTGTGCCTCGTCGAGACCGCAGACGAGGCTCTGGCCCGGCGAGCGACGTGGTTCGTGGCCCTGGCCCCCCCGTTCTCGGTGATGGTCATGGGGTACGGCGAGCCCCTCGCCCTGGCCCTGTCGGTGGCGTGTTTCTGGGGCCTGCGCACCCGCCGCTGGGGTTGGGCGGCGGCCGCCGGGTTCCTGGCCGGGCTGACCCGACCGGTCGGCGTGCTCCTGGCCCTGCCCGCGGTCATCGAGGGGGCGCGCGGCCTTCGGGAGGCGCCGGGTCGGGAACGGCTGTCGCGGGGTGTGGCCGTCGTCGCCCCGGGCGTGGGAGCGGCATCGTTCCTGGCCTGGGTCGGCCTGCGCTTCGGTGACGCCCTCCTGCCCGTGCAGGTGCAGAACCGCGGCTACCTGCGGGGTGGTTTCGTGGACCCGTTCACCACCGTCGTGCGCTCCACCTGGCGTGCGTTCGACGGCCAGGGCGGCCTGAACACCCAGCATCTTCCCTGGGTGGTGATCGTGGTGGTCCTCACGGTGGTGGTCTGCCGCCGGTGGCCGGCCGCCTACGGCGCCTACGCGGTGGCCTCGCTGGTGGTGGCGCTGTCGGCGCGGAACCTGGGCTCGTTCGAGCGCTACGGCTTCGGCGCCTTCCCCGTGGTCCTGGCCATCGCCGCCGTCACCTCCGCGCCCTGGGCCGAACGAGCGGTCCTCACCGTCTGCGCTGCCGCCATGGTCGTCTACGCCACCCTCGCCTTTCTCCTGTACTACGTGCCGTGACCGCGCCGGCTCACCGGCTCACAGGTTGAACTCGCACCACAGGGGCATGTGGTCGGACAGCCGCCAGCTCAGGGCCCGGCGGTCGAGCTCGGGGTAGACGTGGGGCACGAAATCGAACCCTCCGGCCTGGCCGGTCGGGTGCAGTGACAGCAGGGGTGTGCCGTCGGGGCCGGCGAACCAGGCGATCTGGTCGTAGAAGCCCTTCGCCCCGCCGAAGATGGTGCGGGGCACGGCGTTGAGCGCGGCGGCGGGCTGGAGCCCGGTCGACGTGAAGGCCTGGTAGGCCTCGTCGCCGTTGCGGTCGATGTTGAAGTCGCCGAGGGCGATGAGGTTCTGACCCCACGACTGGATCTCGTCGGCCCAGTTGGCCACCCACTGGGCGATGCCCCGGAGCTCGGGAAGGCGGTCGGTCGGCACCGTGCCCCACACCACGTGCAGGGTGACGAGGATGAAGGTCTGGTCGCCGGACACGAAGCTGACGGCATACGGCGTGCGGGCGAACTGGCGGACGAGGTCGCCGGCTCCCGCCACCTTGATGTCGTCGTCGCTGAGCACCAGCTCGCAGGCCAGTCCCGACAGCTTGACCCGGCGCGTGTCGAAGACGAAGGCCAGCCGCTCGTCGTTGCCGGCGCTGCCGCGTGTCACGTCGGTGAGGATGAAGCCCCAGTGGGGGCCCAGGGCGTGCATCATGTGACGGAGGCCCCGGATGTTCCCCTTCACCTCCTGGATGGCGATGACGTCGAAGTGCGACACGATCTCGGTGATGAGGGCGAGCGACCGCAGATCTCGCTTGGGCCCCTTCGACCCGCCGCCCGTCCAGCTGTCGGCCAGGTCACCGAAGGCTCGGATGTTCCAGGTGCCGATCACCAGGTTGCGGTCGAGCTTCTTGGACGGAAGTGCCGCTTTGACGGCGGCACCGAGGCGGGCGACCTCGGTGGCGACGGCCCCGGGCATGGGCCCGGGCGGCGTCCCGGGATCGGATGCCGTTGCTATGGGCATGCCCTGCCTCCCCGGCGCACGATCCGGTAGCGCGCCGAGGCGATGCTACGGCGGCGGCGGTGTGGCCCGCTGATGTGCGGGCGGGTGGTGGCGGCCATGCCGCGCGACGTGCTGGCGGCCGAGCTGGGTGTCGACGAGGTGGTGGGCCCCGACCTCGGCCGGCGGTGGAACGTGGCGCCGACCAACCAGCTCTACGCCATCGCCGGGCGGCGACGTCCGGCCGGCGACCTCACGAGGAGACTGGGCACCATGAGCTGGGGGCTCGTCCCGTCGTGGGCGACCGATCCGGCCTCGGGGCCCCGCCCCATCAATGCCAGGATCGAAAGCCTGGGCGACCGGCCACACTTCGCCGGCGCCCTGGCCGCCCGGCGGTGCCTGGTCCCCGTCGACGGCTTCTACGAGTGGAGCAGCGTCAACGGCGCCCGCCAGCCCCACGTGCTGGTCCCGCCCGACGGGTCGGTGCTGGCCATCGCCGCGGTGTGGGACCGCTGGTCCGGCGGGCCGGGCGGCGGCGACGTCGAGCCGCTGGTGTCGTGTGCCCTGGTCACCACCGCGGCCAATGCCGACGTGGCGCCGCTGCACGACCGCATGCCCGCCTTCGTCGAGCGCCGCCACTGGGACGAGTGGCTCGACCCCGACAACCGTGACGAGGACGCCCTCCTCGAGCTGCTGCGTCGTCCCCCGGTCGGGGGGCTGGTCGCCCGCCCCGTGAGCCGCCTGGTCAACAGCACCGCCAACGACGGCCCCGAGCTGCTGGGCTCGCCCGAGCCCGCAGCACCCTCGTTGTTCGGCGCCTGACGCCTTCTCGGCGGCACCGAACCTCCCGGCCGGCGCCTCAGACGCGCTCGCGCCACAGGGCGACGCGGAGACGGACGAGTCCGCCGACCGTCCGGGGGATGCGGCGCAGGATCGAGCTGCGCGACGGGCGCCGTTCCTCCACCGTCACCCCGATCTCCACCGCCCGCAGCCCCTCCCGCTCGGCCCGCAGCACCAGCTCGGTGTCGAACAAGTCGGTGCCGAACCGGCACGCCCGGGCCAGCTCGACGAGAGGCTGACGCCGGAGGACCTTCATGCCATGGGTGTCGGACACGCCGAGCCCGAAGCCGGCCCGCAACACCAGGGCGAACACCGAGGTGACCAGGCGGCGCAGCGGTGCCCGGGTGTCGACGGCGTCTGCCCCCCGCTTGCTGGCCACCACGATGGTCGGTCCCCCGGGCTCGTTCACCACCGCCAGAGCCCGGTCCAAGAAGTCGAGGTCGAAGTAGTCGACGTCGAAGATGGCCACCACGTCACCGGTGGCGGCCAGGAAGCCGGCACGCAGCGCCAGCCCGTAATCGGGCTGGTCGAGTGACAGGGCCCGCACCTCGGGGTACTCGGACTCGAGCTCCCGCGCCACGTCGAGGGTGGTGTCGTTCGAGCCGTTCTCGACGATCACCAGCTCGAACGCCTGGGACCGGTCCCGCAACCCGGCCGACACCTCGGTGACCGCGGCGCGCAACCAGCCCTCCTCGTCGTGCGCAGGCATCACCACCGAGAGCAGTTCGGGTCCTTCCCGGCAGGATGGCCCGCCTGGGTGTGGTCGGCGGCCCCTGCCAGACGCAAGCGGCCGAACACGAATCGTACGGGAGGGTAAGCACCGTCGCCGGCCGGGTCGTCGATGAGCGCCCGAGAGCCCGTCGCCGGGTCGGCGGGGACGGTCGGGCCGGGTGGTGGAGGGCGCCAACTAGGGTGGAGCGTCGTGGGCTCCCTCGACACCGTCTTCAAGGCGTACGACATTCGCGGCATCGTGCCCGAGCAGCTCGACTCCGGGGTGGCACGTGCCGTGGGGGCCGCTTTCGCCCGGTTCGCCGAGGCATCCCGTGTCCTGGTAGGTCGCGACATGCGCGAATCGGGGACGGCCCTGGTGTCGGCGTTCATCGACGGGGTCACCGCCAACGGGGCCGACGTCGTCGACCTGGGCCTGGCGTCCACCGATCTCGTCTACTTCGCCGCCGGCCACCTCGGGGCACCGGCGGCCATGTTCACCGCCTCGCACAACCCGGCTGCCTACAACGGCATCAAGCTCTGCCTCGACGGCGCCCGCCCGGTCGGCCAGGACTCGGGCCTGGCCGATATCAAGGCCATGGCCGAGACGGCCTCGCCCGCACGGGCCGGTGTCACGCCCGGGACGGTGTCGGCTGTCGACCTGCTCCCCGAGTACGTGCGCCACGTGCAGTCCTTCGTCGACCCGTCGTTGCTGCGGCCCCTGAAGGTGGTCGCCGACACGGCCAACGGCATGGGCGGTCTGGTCGTCCCCCGGGCGTTCGAGGGCCTGCCCTTCGACCTCGAGGTGCTGTACCCGGAGCTCGACGGGACGTTTCCCAACCACCCCGCCGACCCCATCCAGCCCGAGAACCTGGTCGACCTCCAAGCCAGGGTGCTGGAGACCGGGGCCGACGTGGGGCTGGCCTTCGACGGTGACGCCGACCGCGTCTTCCTGGTCGACGAGACGGCGGCGCCCATATCCGGCTCGGCCACCACCGCCCTGGTGGCCCAGGCCATCCTGGCCGTCAACCCCGGGGCGACGGTGATCTACAACCTCATCTGCTCCAAGGCCGTGCCCGAGGTGATCCTCGAGTCCGGCGGGGTGCCGTTGCGCAGCCGGGTGGGCCACTCGTTCATCAAGGCGGTGATGGCCGAGACGGGCGCCGTGTTCGGTGGCGAGCACTCGGGCCACTACTACTTCCGTGACAACTACCGGGCCGATTCGGGCCTGATCGCCGCCATGGTGATCCTCCAGCAGCTGTCGGTGTCGAACGTCCCGCTCTCGGAGCTGCGCAAGCCCGTCGAGCGCTACGCCGACTCCGGTGAGGTCAACGTGGAGGTGGCCGACCCCTCCGCCGTCATCGACCGGGTGGCGGGGGCGTTCACGTCGGCCGCCCAGGACCGCACCGACGGCCTCACCGTCGACTCCGGCGACTGGTGGTTCAACCTGCGTCCTTCGAACACCGAGCCCCTGTTGCGCATCAACGTCGAGGCGGCGACCACCGACGCCTGCCAAGAACACACCGCTCGCCTCGTCGAGCTGGTCAAGGAAGGTGCCTGATGGCCCTCGACCCTCTTCTCCTCGAGATCCTGGCGTGCCCCGAAGACAAGGGGCCGCTGTTCTATCTCGGTGACGAGGACACGCTCTACAACCCCCGCCTCAAGCGCCGCTACGCCATCCGCGACGACATCCCGGACATGATCATCGACGAGGCCGAGACGGTCCCCGACGCCGAGCACGACCGGATCATGGCCCGGGTCACGGCTGAGGGCATCGCTCCCACCTTCCAGGGCCCGAGCGGCCCTCAGAGCGGGGGCCAGGGCCCGAGCGGCCCTCAGAGCGGGATGGCCGTACCGCCCGGCGGAGCCGGATGACGAGCACCCAGGCACCCCTCGACAGCCAGAACATGCTGGCGGCCGCCGCGTCCCTGCCCGAGCAGGTGGCCGACGCCCTGGCCGCCGAGCGTGACTTCGACAACCTCCCCGGCCACGACGACGTCGAGCAGGTCGTCGTCCTCGGCATGGGGGGCAGCGCCATCGCCGGCGACGTGCTCATGGCCGCCGCCGGCCCGTACATGCCGGTGCCCGTGCTGGTGTTCAAGGGCTACGACATTCCCGCCTTCGTGAGTGAGAGCACACTGGTGTTCGCCATCTCCTTCTCGGGCAACACCGAGGAGACCATCGAGGCGGTCACCGAGGCCGCCCTCCAGGGGGCACGCATCGTGGCCGTCACCAGCGGCGGCGAGCTCGAGCGCCTGGCTCGGGCATGGGGTGCTCCCGTCGTGCAGGTCCCCGACACCATCCCCCAGCCCCGGGCCGCCATCGGGGCCCTTGCCGTCCCCCCCATGCTCGTGCTCGAGGACATCGGGCTGTTCCCGGGAGCGTCGCACTGGGTGGCGGCGGCCGTGGAGCAGTTGGGCGCGCGCCGCGACGAGCTCGTCCGCCCGGACAACCGGGCCGAGGAGCTGGCCCGACGCATCGGCCGCACCATCCCGTTGATCCACGGGGGAGGAGGCCTGGGCGGCGTCGCCGCCCACCGCTGGAAGAACCAGTTGAACGAGAACGCCAAGGTCCCCGCCTTCTCCAACTCCCAGCCCGAGGTGTGCCACAACGAGGTGGCGGGATGGGGCCAGCACGGCGACCTCACCCGTCAGCTCATCACGCTGGTCGGGCTTCGCCACGACTTCGAGCACCCCCAGGTGATGCACCGCTTCGAGGTGACCTACCAGCTCCTCGACGAGGTGATGGCGGGCATCGAAGAGGTGCGGGCGGAAGGCGACGGTGAGCTGGCCCAGCTCCTCGACCTCATGCTCGTCGGCGACTTCACCTCGATCTACCTGGCCCTCCAAGAGGGCATCGACCCCGGGCCCATCCCCGCCATCGACCACATCAAGCAGGCCCTGGCCACCTCGGCCGGAGAGCGCGAGAGGTCGGTCGTCCACGCAGAAGGAGCTTTCCCGTCATGAGCTACGACGTCACCGATCCCGCCCTCGCCGAACTCGGCCGACAGCGCATCGCCTGGGCCGACACCCACATGCCCGTGCTCACGACCATCCGCGAGCGCTTCGCCAAGGAACGGCCCCTCGAGGGGGTCACCATGGCCGCCTGTCTGCACATCACCACCGAGACGGCCAACCTGTTGCGCACCCTGAAGGCGGGTGGGGCACGGGTCGTGGCCTGTGCCTCCAACCCTCTTTCCACCCAGGACGACGTGGCCGCGTCGCTCTCCCTCGACGAGGGCATCGACACCTACGCCCGCAAGGGAGAGGACACCGAGACCTACTTCCGCCACATGGACGCGGTGCTCGACGAGCACCCCCAGGTCACCATGGACGACGGCTGCGACCTCGTCTCCCGCCTGCACCAGCAGCGTTCCAGCCAGGTGACCGAGGTGCTGGCAGGCACCGAGGAGACGACCACCGGCGTCATCCGCCTGCGCGCCATGGAAGCCGACGGCGCCCTGCGCTTCCCCATCGTCGCCGTAAATGACGCCGACACCAAGCACATGTTCGACAACCGGTACGGCACCGGCCAGTCCACCCTTGACGGCATCATCCGGGCCACCAACGTCCTGCTGGCCGGCCGGGTCGTCGTGGTGGCGGGCTACGGCTACTGCGGCAAGGGCGTGGCCAGCCGGGCCCGGGGCATGGGCGCCCAGGTCGTGGTGTGCGAGGTCGACCCGCTGCGGGCGCTGGAGGCGGTCATGGACGGCTTCCGGGTCGAGCCCATGGCCGCCGCCGCCCGCGAGGGCGACATCTTCGTCACCGTCACCGGTGACCGTGACGTCCTGCGGGGCGAGCACTTCGAGGTCATGAAGGACGGCGCCATCCTGGCCAACTCCGGCCACTTCGACATCGAGATCGACCTGGGTGCCCTGGCCGAGCTGGCCGGCTCCAACGGCCGGCGCGAGGTGCGCCCCTTCGTGGAGGAGTTCCTCGTGGGCGACCGTCGCCTGCTGGTGATCGCCGAGGGCCGCCTCGTCAACCTCAGCGCCGCCGAGGGCCACCCGGCGTCGGTGATGGACATGAGCTTCGCCAACCAGGCCCTGTCAGCCGAGTGGGTCCTGTCGCACCGGGGCACGCTCGAGCCCAAGGTGTACGACGTCCCCCGCGACATCGACGCCGAGATCGCCCGCCTCAAGCTGGAGACCATGGGGGTCGACATCGACACCCTGACCCCCGCCCAGGCCGAGTACCTGTCGTCCTGGACCGTCGGAACGTAGTTCCTGGTGGCGGGCACCCGGGTCCTTCGGACCTCGCCCGCCACGTGCCGATGGGGGCCCCTGCCCCATCGGCCTCCGCCTCGCCCGACCCCATTGGCCTGGTACCCGACCGACCTGAGAGCCGCAACGACATGGAACCCTGCCTCTCCGTCGTGATGCCGTGCTACAACGAGGCCGCCTCGGTGGAGCGCGTCATCGCCCGGGTCCTGGCGTCGCCGTACACGGCGGAGCTCATCGTCGTCGACGACGGCTCGACCGACGGCACCCGGGAGATCCTCTCCGAGGTGGACGACCCTCGCGTCCGCGTGCTCCACCAACCGGTCAACGCCGGGAAGGGGGCGGCCCTGCGCACCGGCTTCGCCCAGACCCGGTTCCCGTACGTGATCGTGCAGGACGCCGACGACGAGTACGACCCCGCCGACTACGCCCAGGTCCTGGCGCCGCTGCTCGACGGCCGGGCCGACGTGGTGTTCGGCTCCCGGTTCAACGCCGTGCACGCCCACCGGGTCCTCTACTTCTGGCACAGCGTCGGAAATCGCCTGCTCACCACCATCTCCAACATGTTCACCAACCTCAACCTCACCGACATGGAGACCTGTTACAAGGCGTTCCGCCGGGAGGTGGTCGACGCCCTGGAGATCGAGGAGGACCGCTTCGGGTTCGAGCCCGAGATCACCGCCAAGGTGGCCGGCGCCGGCTGGCGGGTGTACGAGGTCAGCATCGGGTACTCCGGGCGGACCTATGCCGAGGGCAAGAAGATCGGGTGGCGGGACGGCGTCCACGCCCTCACCTGCATCGTCCGCTACTCGCCGGTGGGCCGGGCGGGCAGGCGCGCCAAGGCGGCGCGAGAGGGCGGTGGCCGGGGGCCGGTCACGGCCGAGAGCTCCGACGACGCCCTGGCCGGCACCCTCGACAGCCTCGACGACGCCGTGAACTACGCCGGCTGGATCTACTCGATGATGGAGGCCCACCTCGGGCCCCGGGTGCTGGAGATCGGCGCCGGTCACGGCACCCTCACCCAACTGCTGGCCGACGGCCGCACGGTCGTCGCCACCGACGTCTCGTCCCGCTGCGTGGGCGTGCTCCGGGAGCGGTTCTCGTCCCGGTCCGATGTCGAGGTCCTCGAAGCCGATGTGCTCGCCACCCCCGACATCGGGGGTTTCGACAGCATCGTCATGGTGAACGTGCTCGAGCACGTGGCCGACGACCGGGCGGCGCTGGCCCACCTGCGCGACGCCCTGCACCCGGGCGGCCGGCTGCTTCTCTTCGTCCCCGCCTTCGAGGCCCTCTACAGCGATTTCGACCGCCGCATCGGCCATCACCGCCGCTACCGGGCGCCGGAGCTGGCGGCGGCCGTCACCGAGGCGGGGTTCGAGGTGGTCGACGCCCGCTACGTCAACTCGGTGGGGGCCATCGCCTGGTGGGTGGTGGCCACCAAGCTCGGCCAAGCACCGACCAAGCGCTGGTCGGCGCTCACCTACGACAAAGCGATGGTCCCGGTCCTGCGTCGTGTGGAGAGCCGGTGGGCCCCGCCGTTCGGCCAGTCGGTCCTCTGCATCGCCCGCCGCCCCGAGTGAGTGGCCGTCACACCCCGGCCGTAGCCTCGCTGGCGTGCTCCTGCCCACCAGTTGCCCGGCGTGTGGCGCCCTGGGGCCGGCACCGTGCGCGCGGTGTCGAAGAGGGCTGCGCCCGGCGCCGGCGCTCGACCCGCCCGCCGGCGTCGACCGGTGCCGTGCCCCGTTCGCCTACGAGGGCGTGGGGCGTGAGCTGGTGGCCCGCCTGAAGTACCGAAACGCCCGGGCCGCGGTGCCGTTCCTCGCCGCCGAGATGGCCGCCCTGGTCGACGCCACCACCGTCGATGTCGTCACCTGGGCACCGACCACATCGCCCCGCCGGCGCCACCGAGGCTTCGATCAGGCCGAGCTCCTCGCCCGGGCCGTCGCCCGCCGACTCGGTCGGCCCTGCCGGCGGGCCCTGCGCCGGCGGCCGGGCACACCGGCCCAGACCGGCCGAACCCTGGCCCAGCGCCGCAGTGGCCCCGCCTTTCACCCCAGGCGCAGCGTAGGCCCGCGGGTCCTGCTCGTCGACGACGTCGTCACCAGCGGCGCCACGGTGTCGGCGGCGGCGGCGGCGCTGCGCCGGGCCGGCGCCGCCACCGTGCAGGTCGTGGCCGCCGCTCGCACACCGCGTCGCTCGGCCTGACTCCTGTTCACCTGCCTCCCGGTCCAGCCGACTCCGGTGTCCCGGGCCCCGGCAGCGACGTACACTCGGGAGAGGGTCCGACCCGGGCGAACCGGGCCAGCCCTGCCATGATCAGTCCCGTCGTGATGACGAGGAGGGGCACCCTGCCCAGTCGGTCCCCGAGGGGAGTCGAGCACGAGGGAGCGGCGCCGTTGTCGACCGCACCTCCACCTCGTCGAGTGTCAGGCTCGAACCGAGCCGGCTCGTGGCTGCGCCGAGACGGGTCCGTAGTTCCCACGCGTCGGCGGGGGCACCGTCCCCGCCGGCGATGCCGATGGCAGAACGGAGAGCGATGGACGTCACCATGCAGTGCCGCAACGCCGAGGTTCCCGAGGCGCTTCGGGCGATAGCTCGCGAGAAGGTGACCCGGATCGGTCGCCATCTCGACGGTTGGGACCACGCCGAGATCCACTTCTCCGAAGAGCGCAACCCTCGCATCACCGACAAGGAGGTGTGTGAGGTCACCCTCCGTGGGCACGGTCACGTCGTCCGGGCCAAGGCCGCCGCCCCGGACACGCTGGGATCCATCGACCGGGTGGTGGAGAAGCTCGATCACCAGGTGTCGCGGTTGAAGAGCCGTCTGATCGGCCGATCCCACCCCCGTCACGCCTCGTCCCGGCTGAACGGGAGCCTCAACGGCAGCGCCAACGGCAACGGCACCGGTGCCCCCACCGCCGAGGGCGACGGGCTGGCCGGCCTGCTCGACGAGGCCGACGACGACGGTGGCGAAGCCGGGCCCCGGTTCGTCAAGACCAAGCACTTCGCCACCAAGCCCATGACCCCGGAAGAGGCCACCCTGCAGATGGACCTGGTGGGCCACGACTTCTACTTCTTCACCAACGCCGAGAGTGGACTGGCCACCGTGGTGTACCGGCGCGACGACGGCCATTTCGGGCTCATCGACGGCGGCTAGCGCCGCCGTGTCCAACTCCGCGGTGCCGCTGGACGAGCCCATCAGGGTGCTCGTGGCCGACGACCACGACATGTTCCGCCGCGGGCTGACCATCGTCCTCGAATCCGAGGGCGACATCGTGGTGGTGGGGGAGGCTCCTGACGGCGAGGTGGCGGTGGCCAAGGCGGCCGAGCTGGCCCCCGACATCATCCTCATGGATGTCCGCATGCCCCACCTCGACGGCATCGCCGCCACCCGCCGCATCCGCCGCTCGTTCCCGACGAGTCGCATCATCATGCTCACGGTGAGCGACGAGGAGGAGGACCTGTTCGCGGCCATCAAGGCGGGAGCCAACGGGTACCTCCTCAAGGCGGTCTCCATCGACCAGGTGGCCGACGCCGTGCGGGCGGTCATGGCCGGCGCCAGCCTGTTGTCGCCGACCATGGCGGCCAAGCTCGTCACCGAGTTCTCGGTGGCGGATGCCTCCTCGCCCGACCGCCCGGGAGAGCCCGTATCGGCTACCCGCCTCACGCCCCAGGAGCTCGACGTGCTCAAGCGGGTGGCCCGGGGGGAGGCCAACGGCGACATCGCCGACAGGCTCGGGGTGAGTGAGAGCGCGGTGCGCAACCACGTGGCCAACATCCTGGCCAAGGTCCAGCTCCGGTCCCGCCTCGACGCAGGCGGCGTGCCGGCGGCTGCGACTGCCCCCGACGAGTAGGCGCAGCCGCTGAGGCAACCGCGGTCGGCGAAGCGATGGCAGCCGGCGGCCACGGCATCGGCGGGCATGGCATCGGCGCGCATGGCATCGGCGCGCCGGGCCGTCGCCGGTGTGGTGCGCCATGGCGGCCTCGTCGGGGTGCTGATCGTGGGTGCCGTCATCAGGGTCGCGGTGGGCCGGACGGGGGTGCCGTCGGTCTACCAGGACTCGCTCATCTACCTCCGGCTGTCCAAGAACGCCCCCTTCACCTTCTCGGCGTTGCGACCCAACGGCTATCCGGTGCTGATCCGTGTGCTGTCGGCGGGGACCGCCAACCTGCGGTGGATGACCGACGTCCAGCACGTGGCCGGGTTGGTGCTCGGTGTGCTCGTCTACGTGCTCCTGGTGCGCCTCGGCACCCGGCGGTGGCTGGCGGCGGTCGCCGTGGCCGTGGTTGTCATCGACGCTTACGGCGTGGCCCTGGAGACCGACGTGTTGAGCGAGACCTTCTTCACCCTCACGGTGACGGCCTCGGTGGTGCTGGTGGCCGCCACCGGGCGGGGAACGCCGGCCGTGGTGACCAGCGGGCTGTTGCTCGCCCTGGCCGTGGTCACCCGGGCCGTCGGGATCTTCGCCGTCCCCGTGTGGGTGGCCTACGTGGGGCTCCTCGGCTTGGGCTGGCGGCGCTCACTGGTGGCGGTGGCGGCCGTGGTGGTGCCGCTGCTGGGGTACTGCACCTTCCACAGCGTGCACGGTGGCTCGTTCGCCCTCACCGACGGCGACGGCTGGTTCCTCTACGCCAAGGTCGGCCCCATCGCCGACTGCTCCCACGCCCACGTCCCGCCGGCCACCCTCCCGCTCTGCCACGCGCCCACCGTGTCCAACCCCGACTTCTACCTGTTCTCCCGGGCGTCCCCCGCCCAGCAGTTGTTCTTCGGGCCGACGGGTGACGTCGACGTGGACACCGCCATCACGCCGGCGAGCGACCGCCTGCTGCGCGACTTCTCGTTGGGCGTCATCCGCGCCCACCCACTGGCCTACACGCGGATGGTGTCGTCCGATGTCGCCCATTACCTGGGCCCCAAGAAGGCGCCGGTGGAGCTGAGCCTCTACGGGTCACCCGGAAGCCTCAAGAACCGCTACGAGCGGTACGTGCACGTGCCGTGGTGGTTGATCCCGGCCGCCACCGCGGTGGCCCTCGCTGCCCTCGTGACCGGGCAGGCGCGCCGCCTCGAGATCGCCCTGCTGGCGGCCATGGCCTGGGCCCTGCTCGTCGGATCGTCGGCCACCGCCGGGTTCAACCCGCGCTACACGATCCCGCTGGTGCCGTTGTTCGTGTGCGCCGCCGCTTTGAGCGCCGAGGTCCTGGCCGCCGGGATCACGCACCGGAGGACACCCCGGCCTCGCTCGCAGCCCGGCGAAGGCTCAGCGACCCCGAACGTCGACGAGCACGAACCGGGCGTTGGTGTGAACGGTGCGCCCCAGGCTCTGTAGGGGCACGTACGTCGCCGGCTCCGCGGCCAGGCGCTCGCGGAGGAGGAGCACGAAGCCGACTTTGTACTTGCGCAGGATGCCTCGTCGCGTGGGCTCAGGAGTCGCCGGGTTGAAGAACGTCCCCAGGTCGGTGCCCCGCTGATCAGCGTCGACGAAGGCTTGCGTCCGGGCCACGGCGACGGTCCGCCCGGAGAACGTCGGGATCGAGAGGCTGGTGTAGACGTCGGAGAGCACGACGTCGGACCGGGTGGTCAGCCGGGTGAGGAAGTCGAACTGGGAGAGCTTGGCCATGTCCACGTTGCTGTGCACCCAGCTGTACGGGAACCGCCTGGCGATCGGATCGGGAAGGACGACAAAGCCGTTGCGCACGTTGTAGGTCCCCAGGACCAGCAGCCCGACAGTCGTCACCTGGACCCATCGCAGCGCCGGCCGGGCGGCGTCGCCGGCCCTCGAGGCGGCCTCGGCCGCCATGACCAGTTCCTCGGCCAGGAGGATGGCGGCGATGAACATGATCGAGGAGACGAGGCGCCCGTACGACCAGTTCTTCACCGCGTACCCGTAGGCGTACAGCAGGACGAGGCCGGTCAGGTACAGGGCGAGCGGGTCACGCCAGTCCCTCCAGAGCCGGCGCACGAAGAAGGGGACGACGATGAGCATCGGGAAGATGCGGGACAGGACATGGACGTACATGTCGTGGTCGGCTCCCCCGATCGACTCCCGGTAGTGGGCTTGGGCGTGCCCGAACAGGAGCCCGTACAGGGAGAAGTAGGGCCAGAGGAAGGCCACCAGGAACGAGGTGGCGGCGATGGCCAGCGCCAGCGCGACGGTGCGATCCACCCGTTGGTCGTCGTGGCGGAACGACAGCGCCACCAGGCCGATGTAGGCGGCCAGGGCATCGACGGGATGAGACAGGAGGGTGACGGTCAGCAACGCCACGATGATCACCAGGAGCCGGCGGTCGCGTTCGTCGAGGTGGCGCTGGTAGAGCCACAGGGCGATCAGGGACACGCCCTTGGCGAATGTCGACGGGTAGGTCATCACGATCGGGAGCACGTCCCAGTGCAGGAAGCCGCTGAAGAACCACGCCCCTGGGCCCCAGAGCACCAGGACGAGGAGCAGCGTGTAGAAGTCGACATGGCGCCGCCGGCTGATACGGGTGACGAACAGGTGGAGGCCCACCAGCAGCAGCACCACGTTGGCGATCCCCGCCACGTTCAAGACGGTCGGGACACCGACCCCGGTGATGCGGGACACCAGGGCGAGGACGAGCGAATAGGGGTTGAAGAACTGGTGCGAGGCGTCGACGGCGTAGAAGGGGTGCTGGGGGTGGAGGGGGTGCAGCGAGAGCTCGCGGATGGCGGCGGCGTGCTCCCAGATGTCCACCCCCATCGCCCACCGGCCCTTCAGCGTGAAGATGGTCAGGAGCAGGACCACCACGGCCGACAGGCACAGGTAGCGATGCTCGTCGATCCACGATGGCGCCGGGACATCCGAGACCGCCGCCGCCGGCTCGACGCTCGGCTCTGCCTGGTGCTCGGGCTGGTCGGCGATCTGCGGGCTGGGTGGGTCGACTGGCGACCTCACGGCAGGAACAGGCGCGACGCCAGGATGCCCGAACGGTGGAGCCGGAAGCGGGCGACCGTCCACAGGGTCGAGAAGCCATAGCGGATGTTGGCCTTCATCGACGTCGAGGACGCCTCGGGAAAGTAGCGGGTACGGATCGCCACTTCGGCGACCCGCTGCCCGAACGCCACGGCCTGGCTGATGATCTGGCTGTCGAAGACGAAGTCATCGGAGTTCCGCAGGAACGGAACGGTCTTCAGGAACGACCGCGAGTACGCCCGGTAACCGGTGTGGAGCTCGCTGAACCGGGTGCCCAACACCTTGTTCTCGATGGCCGTGAGCGCCTTGTTCGACACATAGCGGTAGAGCGGCATCCCGCCGGCGCGTGCTCCCCCGGGGACCAACATGCGGCTGCCGAGGACGAGGTCGGCGTCGCCGGCGAGTATCGGCGCGGCGAGATCGGGGAGCAGGGCAGGATCGTATTGGCCGTCCGGGTGGAGCATGATCACCACACTGGCGCCGAGTCGGAGGGCCTCGAGGTAGCAGGTCTTCTGGTTCCCCCCGTAGCCGACGTTGTGGGGCAGGGCGATGGTCTCGATCGGAAGTCGTGAAGCGACTTCGAGGGTGGCGTCGTCGCTGCCGTCGTCGACGAGAAGGACGGCGTCGACGAAATCTCCGGGGATCGCCTGCCAGGTCGCCGACAGGGTTCGGGCGGCGTTGTACGCAGGCATGACGACGAGGACCCCCCGGCCGCCGATGGCACGGGTGGCTTGGACTTCGCCGGGTACCGACCCCGTTCTCAAACCGAGAACTGACCAAGCACGATGTGGTGACTCTATTCGCGGGCCGAAACCGGGCGTTGAGGCCCGTCGGTAGACTGGCGGGCATGTCTGTCCTGTCCAAGGTCCTCCGCGCCGGCGAGGGCAAGAAGCTCAAGGCCCTCCAGTCCATCGTGCCCGACATCAACAATGTCGAGCCCGAGATCGAGGCCCTGTCCGACGACGACCTGCGCCACAAGACCGTCGAGTTCCGCGAGCGCCTCGACAACGTGGCGCCCGACCAGATCGACGACGCTCTCAACGACCTGCTGATCGAGGCCTTCGCAGTGATGAGGGAGGCGGCCCGGCGGGTCATCGGCCAGCGCCACTACGACGTCCAGCTCATGGGCGGGGCCGCCCTGCACTTCGGCTGGATCGCCGAGATGAAGACCGGCGAGGGCAAGACCCTGGTCTCCACCCTTCCCGCCTACCTCAACGGCCTCAGCGGCCGGGGCATGCACATCATCACCGTCAACGACTACCTGGCCACCCGCGACGCCGAGTGGATGGGCCTGATCCACAGGTGGATGGGCCTCGAGGTGGGTCTCATCATCCCCGACCACGACGACCCCCTCTACAAGCGGGCCCAGTACGCGGCCGACATCACCTACGGCACCAACAACGAGTTCGGCTTCGACTACCTGCGCGACAACATGGCCATGTCCCGTGACCAGATGGTGCAGCGGGGCCACTCCTACGCCATCGTCGACGAGGTCGACTCGATCCTCGTCGACGAGGCCCGCACCCCGCTCATCATCAGCGGGCGGGTCCAGGACGCCGCCGCCCTCTATTACAAGTTCGCCAGCGTCTGTCGCATGCTGACCCGCGACCTCGACTACGAGGTCGACGAGGAGAAGCGCACGGTCGTCCCCACCGAGGACGGCATCGAGAAGGTCGAGCGGGCCCTCGGCGTGGAGAACCTCTACGACGAGCTGTCGTCCAACTACGTCCACCAGCTCCAGGCCGCCCTCAAGGCCAAGGAGCTGTACAAGCGCGACGTCGACTACGTGGTCCAACACGGCGAGGTCAAGATCGTCGACGAGTTCACCGGGCGCATCCTCGAGGGCAGGCGGTGGTCGGAGGGCCTGCACCAGGCGGTGGAGGCCAAGGAGCGCACCAAGATCAAAGAGGAGAACCAGACCCTCGCCACCATCACGCTGCAGAACTACTTCCGCATGTACGACAAGTTGGCGGGCATGACCGGCACCGCCCTCACCGAGGCCACCGAGTTCGCCCACACCTACGACCTGGCCGTGGTGCCCATCCCCACGCACCGCCCCATGATCCGCATCGACCAGCCCGACCTCGTGTACAAGACCGAGGAGGCCAAGTTCGACGCCGTGGTCGAAGACCTCATGGAGCGCCACGAGAAGGGTCAGCCCGTCCTGGTCGGCACCGTGTCGGTGGAGAAGTCCGAGCGCCTGTCGCGCCTGCTGGAGAAGCGGGGGGTGCCCCACTCGGTGCTCAACGCCAAGCACCACACGCGTGAGGCATCGGTCGTGTGCCAGGCCGGGCGCCTGCACACGGTCACGGTGGCCACCAACATGGCCGGCCGGGGGGTCGACATCCTCCTCGGCGGATACCCCCAGGGTCTGGCCGAGCTCGACCTGCTGGCCGACGGAGACCTGGTGCCGGGCACCGACGAGTACAAGCAGCGGCTGGCCGAGCTCACCAAGGCCTACGAGGAGCCCTGCCAGATCGAGGGCGACAAGGTGCGGGCGTTGGGCGGGCTCTACGTGCTGGGCACCGAGCGCCACGAGAGCCGGCGCATCGACAACCAGCTCCGGGGCCGGTCCGGTCGCCAGGGTGACCCCGGCGAGAGCCGGTTCTATCTCTCCCTCGAAGACGAGCTCATGCGCCTCTTCGCCACCGGGGCCATGAGCTGGGTGATGGGCAAGGCCCTGCCCGACGACGAGCCCATCGCCGCCAAGATGGTCACCAAGGCCATCGAGAAGGCCCAGGGCACCGTCGAGGCCCGCAACGGCGAGATCCGCAAGGACGTCCTCAAGTACGACGAGGTCATGAACCAGCAGCGCAAGGTGATCTACCGGCGCCGCCAGGCCATCCTCGACGGCGCCGACCTGCGCGAAGAGGCGATGGACTCACTGCGCCAGGCCATGGAGCGCGTCGTCAGTGTCTTCTGCCCCAACGAGTTCTCCGAGGACTGGGACCTGCCCGGGCTGCTGCACGACGTGGCCATGTACTTCCCCACCAAGTTCGAAGCCGACGAGCTGGGCGAGGCGGCCACCACCGACGAGATCACCGAGAGCCTGGTCGCCGAGGCCGTCCGCTACTACGAGGCGCGCGAGGAGCAGCTCGGCCCCGACACCATGCGCGAGATCGAGCGCCAGGTGATGCTGTCGATCATCGACCAGCGCTGGCGCGAGCACCTCTACGAGATGGACTACCTGCAGGAGGGCATCAACCTGCGGGCCATGGGCCAGAAGGATCCGCTGGTCGAATGGCAGCGGGAGGGCTACGACATGTTCTCCCAGATGGTCGAGGCGGTGGCCGACGACTTCGTCAAGTACGTGATGCACCTCGACGTGGTGGTCGAGGCGCCCGCGGCGCCGGACGTGAGCAACGTCCAGTACACGGCGGCCGACGACCCCGTGCAGGCCGGAGGCGTGGCCCAGGCCGCCGCCCGCCAGGCCGTCGACACCGGCGAGGCCGTCCCCGACGAGGCCGCGGCTGCCCTGGAGGAGGCGTCGCCCGTCACCGTGGTGAGGTCGGCCAACGAGAAGCTGGGGCGCAACGAGAAGTGCTGGTGCGGCAGCGACAAGAAGTTCAAGCTGTGTCACGGTAAGTGAAAGACCTCACCGACGAACTGACCGCTGAGCGCACGCGGCTCACCGAACTGGCGGCCGCCCTCGACATCGAGGGCAAACGCACCCGGCTCGTGGAGCTGGAGAAGTCGGCATCCGACCCCGGCCTGTGGGACGACCCCGACGCCGCCCGCGCCCTGACCACCGAGATGTCCCGGGTCAAAGACGACATCGACCTCGTCGACGCCCTCGACGGGCGACTGTCCGACACCCAGCTCCTGTTCGAGATGGGCCGCGACGAGGGGGACGACTCGGTCGGCCCCGAGTTGGAGTCGGCCATGGCCAGCCTTGTCCGCGACCTCGACGCCTTGGAGCTGCGGTCGCTGTACACCGGCGAGCACGACGAGGGTGATGCCGTGTGCGAGGTGCACTCCGGAGCGGGAGGCACCGACTCCCAGGACTGGGCCGAGATGCTGCTGCGCATGTACCTGCGCTGGGCCGAACGGCGGGGCTTCGAGGTCGAGCTCGACGAGGTCTCGGCCGGCACCGAGGCGGGCATCACCTCGGCCACCTTCATCGTGCGGGGCCGTTACGCCTACGGGCTGCTGTCGTCGGAGAAGGGTGTCCACCGCCTGGTGCGCATCTCTCCTTTCGACGCCCAGTCCCGCCGCCACACGGCCTTCGCGTCCTTCGACGCCGTCCCCTTCTTCGAGGAGGTCAGCGCCGAGGTCGACATCGACGAGAAGGACCTGCGGGTCGACACCTACCGGTCGTCGGGGGCCGGCGGCCAGCACGTCAACGTCACCGACTCGGCGGTGCGGATCACCCACCTCCCCACCGGCATCGTGGTGTCGTGCCAGAACCAGCGCAGCCAGCACCAGAACAAGGCGGTGGCCATGCAGATCTTGGCTGCCAAGCTGGCCGAGCGGGCCCGCCAGGAGCGCCGCAAGGAGCTCGACGCCCTGTCCGGCGAGCAGCGGGAGGTGACCTGGGGGAGCCAGATCCGCTCGTATGTGCTCGCTCCCTACCAGTTGGTGAAGGACCTACGCACCGATCACGAGACGGGCAACATCAACGCCGTCCTCGATGGCGACCTCGACCCGTTCATGGAATCGTTCCTCCGCTGGCGCCGCCGCACGGCCGGCCCGTAACCGCGCTGGCACCCGCTCCGGGCAACCGTCACCAGATGGTGACGGGCGACGGGTGGCGGTGCCGTCGGAGGCGCCGGTCCTTGGTCACGAGTCGCCAGCCCCGCTCGACCGCCGTGGCGTAGATGAGTCGGTCGGCGGGATCCCCGGGGAAGGTCGACGGGAGCGAGACCGCCGTCGATGCGATCGCCGGTGTGATGGCGATGGTGAGCACTTCGGCACCCAGCTCCTCCAACCACGATCGGACGGGGAAACTGACGATGATGCGCTCGCGGGCGGCCATCCACGCCAGCTCGAACCAGGTGACCCCGGCGACGGCGAGCTCGTCCGCCTGGCTCAGTGCCGCGCTCGCCGCGGCGCTGAGACGGTCGGGCTCGGCCGACCACCAGTGGACGACGTGACTGTCGAGCAGCAGCGTGGTCATTCGAGCGACCATGTCTCGCCCGTGCTGAAGAGCTCCTCGTCGGAGCCCACGCTGCGGGCCAGGCCGGCGAGCTTCCCCTTCAGAGCACTCGGCCCTTTGGCGGGAACCAGGCGGGCGACGGTGTGCCCGTGCTTGGAGATCTCGATCTCCTCTCCGCCGGCAACCTCGTCGAGCAGGGCGAGGATTCGGGCCTTGGCCTCGGTTGCGGTCACTCTTCTGGTCACCTGGTCATTGTACTGGTCACCGGCCGTTCTCAGCTCCTGATGGCCGGAGGCGTCAGCCGATCCTGATCACGCCACCCCCGAGGAGATAGCTGGCTCGGCTGAGGCCGGGCGGAACCAGGGTCGTGAGGTGAGCAACGTTGTCGGGCGTGCGAATCAGCCAGTCGTAGGAGGTGGCAACTACTTTTCCCCCGTTCGACGAAGTTGCACTCCGTATTGGGAGAAAGGTCGATGGGTCGACCCAGACCACGACATGAATGGTCGGGCCCGGTGGCGCGTCCGGCGACGATGGCTTACCCACATCTCCCTCCAAGCGCTGGGCGGGCTGGCCATCGACGGGGTCCACGCCACCGTCGACCAGCGAACCGTCGGCCAAGAAGGACCGGAGATCATCGCCCTGACTCAGAGAACGAAGGGCGAGTGCCCCTGGGATCTGTGCTGGTCGCGAATCTCATTTAGGGCAATCGCGCACAACCAGGAACGCGCGCTATCCGTCCGGCGGGCCGGAACGAGGCACAGCGCACGATGGCCCGGAGAAACATGACCGACACCACGTCGGCCACGTCATGGGCAGACTCGCATCGTCCGGCGACGAACCGACCGAGTCCGTCCACGTGGCGTCGGTAGAACTCCTCTAGGCGTCGGACAGGCCGGCGAGCAAGTCGGCGTCTGTCCGTCCGCCGTTCACACCCATTACTACGCCTGAGCCGGTCCTCGTGTGACATGGAGATCGATTGGCGGCAGTCGTGGCCGAAGGAACACGTGTCCTGGTCGCAGCGAGATCGTCAGGCCCGCGGCTCCGTCGTCGACGGCTCCGACACGCACCTACGACGGTTTCGCGGCCACAAGTCCGAGATCAAGGGCTCCCGGTCCCGGCCCGGGCGGGCCGGGCCCGACATCGTCGTCGGGCGGGTGGTCGGGCGGGACGAGGCGCCAGTCGCCGGCACGACCGTCGAGGCGGTAGCCGCAGTGGGTCTTCAGGTAGTGGTGCCAGCGACACAGTCGGGCCAGTCGTTCCAGCGTGGTGGTTCGGGTGAGGGCCCACCCGTCGATGTGGTCGATCTCCAGGCCGTTGGCGACCGCACAACCCGGCACCACACAGGTGGGGTCACGCTCGACCAAAGCGGCTCGCTGGGCGGCAGTGACGGTGCGCCCGGCGTGGGCCACGGCCACCACGTCGACGCCGTTGGTGACGAGGGCCCCGAGCACTGCGTCTGCCGCCCACGCTCGGGCGGTGGCGACGGGTATGGGCCCGATGCCGGGGACCTCACAGACCTCACCGACCTCGACGTGGCCACGCAGCAGCGCGGCATGGTCGACGCGCACGTGGATCATGGCCCGGGGCCCGGACTCACCGTTGCCAGCCTGGCAACCGGGGCCCACCGCCGCCTCGGCCAGGGCCACCAGGGCATCGGCGGCGTACGCCTCTGCCGATTCACGCCGACCGGCGGCTCGGGCCTCGGTGAAGACCCGGTCACAGAACGGCTTCAGGTTGGCCAGGATCGTGGCACCCGCCTCGGCGGTGGTCCACAGATCCATGCGGAACGCCCCGTCGGCATCGTTCCAGTGGCGAAGACGACGACGCTGGTGCACGCCGCGCTGGCGGGCCGCCTCGTCGGCTGCCGAGGCCCGCACCCGCTGGGCCCGCCGGCGCAGTGCCGCCACCGGTTCGGTCCGGGCGGCGGCCAGCAGGTCGGCCTCGGCCCTCGGGTCAGCCGTCGCGGCCGCTGCCACCTCGTGGGCCTGGGCCTCGGACAGGCGGCCGTCACGCTGGGCCTCGGCGGTGGCGGGGAGGTCTTCGAGGCGCCGGGCGGTCTCCAGGGTGCCCACCGCCGCCCCCACCGAAGAACCGGTGGTGGCGGCCAGCCACGACGCCGCGCTGCGGTGACCATCACGGCGCCACAGGTTGGTCTCCTCCACCCGCCGGGCCATCAGGGCCTTGCCCGCCGCCGCCAGGCGCTCGGCCTCGGCGAACAGTTTCAGCAGCCGGGCGGCGTCGTCGGAGCGAAAGGTCCGCGGCTCCAACGACGCCACCCCCCGCCGGAGGAGCTTCACCGCCGCCAGCACCACCGGGAACATACGTTCGATTCTAACACCCTCTGACGCGTTTGCAAGCCCTTTCACACGCGGGCGACCCAGGGGTGGTTGCCGGCAGCGAGGGTGGCCGGTTACCCTGGGACGCGCCTGCCCGTGCACCGGCACGCGGCGCGCCCCTTTTCTTATGATCCGAATCGAGAACGTCACCAAGTCGTACAAGGGCGGAGTCGTCGCCCTCCGGGGGGTCTCCCTCGACATTCAGAAGCAGGAGTTCGTCTTCCTCGTGGGTCCCACGGGCTCGGGGAAATCGACGCTCATCCGGCTCCTGATCAAAGAGGACAAGCCCGACGGCGGGCGTATCTGGGTAGCCGGCAAGGACATCGGCCAGCTCAGCTCGTGGAAGGTCCCCCTGCTGCGCCGCAACATCGGCTGCGTGTTCCAGGACTTCAAGTTGCTGCCCAACAAGACGGCCTACGAGAACGTGGCCTTCGCTCTCGAGGTCATCGGGCGGCCCTCCCACGTGATCCGGGCCCAGGTGCCCCAGGTCCTCGACCTGGTGGGCCTGTCCAAGAAGCACGACAACCTGCCCCACGAGCTGTCGGGTGGTGAGCAGCAGCGGGTGTCCATCGCCCGGGCGTTCGTGAACCGGCCGCTGATCCTGCTGGCCGACGAGCCCACCGGAAACCTCGACCCCAGCACATCGGTCGGCATCATGCGACTGCTCGACCGCATCAACCGCACGGGCACCACGGTGGTCATGGCCACCCACGACCACAACATCGTCGACACCATGCGTCGACGGGTCGTCGAGCTCGACCGGGGCTCGCTGGTGCGCGACCAGGCGCGCGGCGTCTACGGGGCGTTCACCTAGTGCTCCGACGGGCAACGCCAGTGAGGAGCGCGCCATGGCGATGAAGGTCGATTACGTCGCCAAGGAGACGTTCTCCAACCTGAAGCGCAACCTGTCCATGGCGTCGGCCGCGCTTATCACCGTGGCCGTGTCGCTGACCCTGGCCGGGGGAGCCCTGCTGGTGAAGCGGGGGGTCGACCGGGCCACCATCCAGTGGCGGGGCAACGTCGAGCTGTCGGTGTTCATGAAGGCCGACGCCAGCCCGCCCGAGTCCGACGCCGTCGACCGCCAGCTCAAGGCCATGCCCGAGGTCAAGAAGTACCACTACGTCTCCAAGCCCGAGGCGTTCACCGAGTTCAAGAAGATCTTCGCCAACGAGCCCGACGTGCGTGACGCCATCGGGGTCGACCAGATACCGCCCTCGTACCGGGTGGTACCCCGCCAGGCCGAGCAGACCAGGCTCATCGGCGACCGGTTCGCCAACACCGCCGGAGTCCTCCGCGTGAGCTATGCCAAAGACGAGGTCGAGGCCCTGGTGTCGATCACCAAGTTCCTCCAGATCATGCTGTGGACCGTGGCCGTGGTGCTGCTGGGGGCGGCCTGTCTGCTCATCCTCAACACCATTCGCATGGCCATCTTCGCCCGCCGCCGAGAGGTGGCGGTGATGAAACTGGTCGGCGCCTCGAACTGGTTCATCCGGGTCCCGTTCATGCTCGAGGGCCTGGTGCAGGGGGTGATCGGAGCGCTGGCCGCGTGCTCCATGGTCTGGATCCTTCGCACGTTCTTCCAGAGCTGGATCCAGGGGTCCCACAGCGACGTCCAGCTCTTCAAGCAGTTCCTGGTGACGGGATCCGACGTCACCGGCACCGGCATCCTGCTCCTCCTGGTGGGGATGGTCGTCGGCACCGCCGGCTCGGCGGTCGCCGTCAGCCGCTTCCTCGACGTGTAGCTAACGGCGGGCACCCGGTTCCTTCGGAACTCGCCCGCCGCATCCGGCGGGGACCCAACCCCGCCGGCTTCCCGACACCGTCAGCGAATGCTCGATCGCCCTTCCGGGGGCTGGCGGCGGCGGTTCACCGCACCCACCCGGCCAGCAGGGCGTCGCCCCGTTCGGCCCACTCCTCGGCGGTGATGGCGTAACGCAGGTGGTCCTCCCATACGCCGTTGATGGCCAGGTATCTCACCGCCAGCCCCTCTTCGCGCAGGCCGAGCTTCTCCACCACCCGCCGGCTGGCCCGGTTGCGGGGGATGATGGCGACCTGGAGCCGGTGCAGGCGCACGTCCTCGAAGGCGAAGCGGGCCACCGTCACCAGCGCCTCGGGGACGTAGCCCAGCCCCGCCTGGGCCTGGTCGATCCAGTAGCCCACATAGGCGTTCTGGAACGGTCCGCGCTGCACGCCGGACACGTTGATCTCCCCGGCCAGCCGTCCCTCGACGAAGATGCCGAAGCCGTAGCCCGTACCCAGCTGCCACTCCCGTTGGCGCGCCCCGCACCGGGCCCCGAAGGCGGCCAGGTCCTCGGTGTCGTCGGGATTGCCCCTGGGGGGCTTGGGCTCCCACTTGAGCAGCCAGTCGGCGTTGCGGCGGCGGACCTCCCGCCACTGGTGGAAGTCGCTCGACGCCAGGGGGCGGAGCACCACGCGCCGGCTGTGGAGCTCGGCGGGAACGCTCATGGCCGCTCCTCGACGGACCCGCCGGGCCCGGGCGTCGGGCTGGGGGCACGGAGACTGGCGGCCAGGCCGTCGAGGATGTCGGCCTCGCTCACCAGGCATTCGTCATGACCGAAGTAGCGCATCACCGCCACGAGGATGAGCGCCCCGGCCACGATCACGTCGGCGCGGGCCTCCTCCAGGCCGGGATTGTGGACCCGCTGGGAGCGCTTCTCGGTGGCCAGGGTGCGGAAGACTTCCTCGGCCGCCGCCCGCGTGAGCACGAAGTGGTGGGTCCGTTCCGGGTCGTGGGTGGCCAACCCCAGTTCGATGGCGGCGACGGTGGTCACCGTACCGGCCAGCCCGACCAGTCGCCGGGCCTCCAGAGAGGCGGGGACGTCGCGAGCCACGTCGTCCAACCAGTCCCGGGCCACCGACAGCGCCTGCGACAGCTCTTCGGCGGCCGGTGGATCGTGGTGGAGGTACTTCTCGGTCAGCCGGACGCAGCCCATGTCGGTGGTGGCCACCCCTTCGGCGCCGGTGCGGCCCACGGCGAACTCTGTCGACCCACCTCCGATGTCGACCACGAGGAACGGTCCGTCGTCGGGGTCGAGGTCGGCGGCGGCCCCCTGGAACGACAGGCGCGCCTCGTCGGCTCCCGTCAGCAGCTCGGGTCGAGTGCCAACCGCTTCGGTGGCGGCGGCCATGAAGGCCTCCCGGTTGGCGGCGTCGCGTGCGGCCGACGTGGCCGTGACCCGGGCCCGCACCACGCCGTGGCGCTCCATCACGTCCCGGTACTCCCGCAGCACGCTCACGGTGCGCTCGATGGCAGCGTCGGCCAGCGCGCCGGTGGCGTCGGTGGCCTGGCCCAGGCGGGTGATGCGCATCAGCCGGGCGAGTGCCGTCCCGTTGCTGTCGGTGACCAGCAGGCGCGTGGAGTTGGTGCCGCAGTCGATGGCGGCCAGGGCGCCGCCGGCGCCCGCCTCCGGCGTGGCGTCGCCAGTCACCGGACCACCTCGTCGAGGCGGCCGGCCACCCATCGCCCCACAGGGTCGTCGCCACCCGCAAGGAACCAGGCGTAGTGGGCGTGCAGGCACTTGACCCCCTGCCGGGTGCCGCCGACGCCCCCACTGGGGCGGGGACCCTGGTGGTCGGGAGCCAGGGCGGCGTCGCGCTCGGCCGCGTAGCGGGCGTGGGCGCGGGCCAGCTCGGCGCTGTCGACGTCAGCGGCCGCCTGGCGGACCCCACCGGCCGCCTCGATGGTGCTCACCGCCCGCCGCAGGCCGACGTCGACGAGCCACCAACGGGTGGGCATGGGCGTGCCGTCCCGCAACAGGGGCGCGTTGCGGATGACCACCGGCCGGCCCGCCTCGTCGCGGACGGCGACGACGAAGTCCCCCTCCGGCGGCCGTCCGAGCAGGGCGGCGACGGCGACGCGGTCCGACTCGCTGGCAGCCGGCGGTGCGGCGGAAGCCGTCACGAGCGCAGGAGTCGACCGTTCACCTGCCGAGCGTAGCGAGGACCGTTGCCTGACTCGTCATGGCGGAAGAAGGCATAGGCGTCGCGCCCGGCGGTCGTCACCCGGCCGAGTCGTTCGGCCCACTCCTCGAGCCCGGCCCGGTTGTAGCAGTTGCGGCGCAGGCGGGCATAGGCGAACGGCCCCACATCGACATCGGGCGCAGGCCGGCCTTCGGCGTCGACCAGGGCCAGGGTGGCGCCGTGGGCCTCGAGGCGCTTCAGGACCTCGGGGATCACCCAGGCGGGGCCGAGCTCGAAGACCACACCGGGCCGGAACCCCGGGGGCAGGGCGCCGAGCAGGCGGTCGAGACGGCTCACGTCGGGCTGCTGGTGGGGCACGGAGAACAGCACCGGCCCGAGGAGGGGGCCAAGGGGCGCCAGGGCCTCGAAGAACGACGCCACACGCTCCTCCACGCCGTCGAGGTCACGTCGGTGGGTGATCCCCATGTGGGCCTTGGCCGCGAACGTGAAGTCGGGGGGGACCTGGGCGGCCCATCGCTCCAGGGCCCCGACACTGGGCAGGCGGCGGTAGGTGCTGTGGGCTTCCACCGCCGGGAACCGCTTGGCGTAGAAGGCCAGCATCCGGGCCGGTGACGTGCCGTTGGGATAGAAGTGGCCGACCCACTCGGGGTACGACCACCCGCTGGTGCCAACTCTCGCATCGGGCACGGCCGGGGAGCATACGGCGACCTCCGCCGACCTGCCCAGTCCGGCGGCGCCAGGGCGATCTAGAAGACGTCGGTCAGCGTGTTGAGCACCCGATGCAGGGGCCCCGGTCCCGCGGCGGACGCCCGCTGGGGAGTCGGCGCCGGTCCGGATGACGACGCCGCGGCCGGTGCCGGCGGGGCGACGATGTCGAAGACCTCCTCGCCGGGACGGACCAGGTCGTAGTGCTGGCGGGCCAGGCGCTCGATCTCGGCATCGGTCTTGAGGGCCTCGGTGCGTGCCTCGAGGCTGCGGTTCTGTTGGTCGAGGACTCTGATCCGCGCTGCGACCTGGCCTCGCTCGGTGTGCTGGGCGAGCAGGGCACGGGCCGGGAAGACGGCGAGCATGAGCACGCCGGCCAGCCCGAGCACCGCCACCGCCAGCCAAGCCCGGGCCCGAGCGGCCCTCTGAGCGGGGCGACGGGCCCGAGCGGCCCTCTGAGCGGGGCCACGGGCCCGAGCCGGCTTTGGCGCCGACAGCCGAGCACCCGGCCGAGCGGCCTGCACCGAGGACCGGGCTGCCGGGCGAGCGCCCGGTCGGGTGGGCGCTGCGGTCCTCACCTCTGACCACCCCAGGCCGCCAGCGAGGCGCCGCCCCGGTACGCGGCGGATTCGCCCAGCTCCTCCTCGATGCGCAGCAGCTGGTTGTACTTGGCCACCCTGTCGGTGCGGGCGGGAGCGCCGGCCTTGATCTGGCCGCAGTTGACGGCCACCGCCAGGTCGGCGATGGCGGTGTCCTCGCTCTCCCCCGACCGATGGGACACGACGACGCCGAGCCCCGATCGGCTGGCCAGCGACACGGTGTCGAGCGTCTCGGTGAGGGTGCCGATCTGGTTGAACTTGATCAGGATGGCGTTGGCCGACCTCTCGGCGATGCCGCGCTCGAGCCGCTCGGCGTTGGTCACGAACAGGTCGTCGCCGACGATCTGGACCCGGTCGCCCAGGGCCTTGGTGATCGCCGACCACCCCTCCCAGTCGTCCTCGGCCATCGGGTCCTCGATGGAGACGAGCGGGTAGGTCTCCACCAGGTGAGCCAGCAGGTCGACCATGTCGTCACTGGTGAGGACCCGCCCCTCGCCGGCCAGGTTGTAGTCGCGGGTCTCGGACCGCCACAGCTCGGTGGCGGCCACGTCGAGGGCGAGGGCGATCTGCTCGCCGGGCGTGTAGCCGGCGGCCTCGATGGCCTCCATCAAGAACCGCAGACCGTCCTCGTTGGTGCCCAGGTCGGGGGCGAAGCCGCCCTCGTCGCCCACGCCCGTGGCCAGGCTCCGCTCCCGCAGGAGGTGGTTGAGGACGTGGTAGGCCTCGGTGCACCAGCGCAGGCCCTCGGCGAACGAGGCGGCGCCGACGGGTACGAGCATGAACTCCTGGATGTCGATGGTGTTGTAGGCGTGAGCCCCGCCGTTGATCACGTTGCACATCGGCGTGGGCAGGACGTGGGCGTTGGCACCCCCGAGGTAGCGGTAGAAGGGCAGGTCGAGCTCGTCGGCTCCCGCCCGGGCCACCGCCAGCGACGTGGCCACCAGGGCATTGGCGCCGAGACGGCCCTTGTTGTCGGTGCCGTCGAGGTCGATCAGGGCGGCGTCGGCCGTCCGCTGATCGAGGGCGTCGAAGCCCCGGAGGTGGTCGGCGATCTCGGTCCTGACCGCCGAGACGGGGCCCTCGACCCCCTTGCCGCCGAACCGGCCGCCACCGTCGCGCCGTTCGGCCGCCTCGTGGCGCCCGGTCGACGCCCCCGACGGGGCGATGGCCCGCCCCCGCGCTCCCGAATCGAGGGTCACCTCCACCTCGACGGTCGGGTTCCCCCGAGAATCGAGGAGCTCCCGGGCCTTGATGTCGTCGATCGAGCTCATCGGTGCTCCCGGGGTCGGCGCGCGGGCGAGACCGCACTTTCGCTGTTGCTTCTGTGGTTGGTGTTGGTAAAGTTACTGCAGAGTCGGCGGCGGTCAAGGGTGGGGGCCCGATCGACCGCCCGCCGGCCGATCCCCCAGAGCGGCCGATCCCCCAGAGCGGCCGAGCCGCCTCTCCTCGCTGCGCCGGCGTCGGGGCTGCGGCCGGGGCTCAGGCCCGGATCTCGACAGGGACGCCGAGGGGGAGCATCCCGGCCAGACGGGTGATGCCGGCGTTGCTCATCCGGATGCACCCGTGGCTCACGTCGTGGCCGAGCACCGAGGGGTCATTGTTGCCGTGGATGCCGATCACCCCGTCACCGCCGGCGAAGTCGGCGAGGACGTCGGAGAACCCCGACAGCCCGTAGGCGTAGGGCCCGTAGGGCCCGCTGGAGTAGACGCGACCCCTGGAGTCCACGGGCCGGATCAGCTCCTTGGTGTAGTAGAGGCCGCCGGGCGTCGGCGTGTCGGTCGTGCCCACGGCCACCGGCTCGCTCAGGAAGGCGTCGGTGCCGTTGAAGACGGTGATGCGGTGGGCGCCCAGCTCCACCACGATGCTGAAGGTGTGGCTGGAGAGGGTGACGTCCTGGCGGCGGACCCACCCCGTGCTGCCGTTGGGACGCGTGGGCAACAGGACGCGCAACCAGTCGTCTTGTTGGTCGACGACCACGAACACCAAGGGCGCCCCCGACGGTTGGGGGTTCCCGAGGGACCGCGTGACGGTGACCCCGTCGGAGTCGTAGATGTCGATCGACGGGCCCTGGGCCTGGGCCACGGTTGTGAACGGGTGGGCGGTGACCGGCAACGGACCGGGAGCGGGCTCCTCCGCTGCCGCTGCCGGTTCGACCACCGGTGCCGCCGCCGGCGGAGGTGCAGCGACGGTCGTCGTCGTCGCCGGCTGGGCCGGGGAGGCGACGGCGACGGCCACCGGACCGCTGCGGTCGGCGCCGATGCCACTCAGGAAGGGGAGGGCGGCAAGGAGGGCGACACCACCCCTCAGCACCCAGCGCGCCGGTTCGGCGATGGCCACCAGAGGGACGGCCGCCGACACCGGCATCGAGGCCAGGGTCTGGAATCCCGGCGAGGCCGAGACCAACCCGGCCATGCCGCCGGCCGGCGCCGGGTCAGCAGCAGAGGCGTCGGTGGTGCCGGGCTCGAGGGCCGACGTGCTGGCTGTGGTGTGGCGCCGGTGGCGCCTTCCCCGGTGCAACCAGCCGAGGGCGCCGGCGAGAAGTGGCACCGGAACGAGGGCCCGGCGCAGGGACACGCCGAGATCCTCGACCTCGGCCAGCCGCTCACGACAGGCGGCACAGCCCCGAAGGTGGTCGTCGACGCGGGCCCGTTGCCCCTCGGCGAGGGTGCCGGCCAGATAGGCGCCGAGGCGATCGACGGTTCGCTGGCACCGGGGCTGGGCGTGGTTGCGGACATGAGCCTGCAGGTAGCGCTCCCGCAGGCGAGCCCGGGCCCGGACCGCCAGCTGGGCCACGTTGTTGGGCGACAACCCGAGGAGGGCGGCCGCCTCGCGGGCAGGCACGCCTTCCACCTCGGTGAGCCACAGGACCGACTGCCAGCGCGAGGGCAGGCCCTGGAAGGCCTGGGCCACCAGCTTGGAGTCCTCGGTCGCCGCCAGGGCGTCGGACGGCCCGTTCCCGCCCGTCCGCCCGTCGCCGTTGTCACCAGCGCCGCCGGTGTCGGGGGTGTCGCCACCGCCGTCGTCACCGTCCGGGCTGTGTCCCGTTCGGCGGTTGGCCCGCCGTAGCTGGTCGATGGCGGCGTTGCGGGTGGCGGTGATGAGGTAGGCGCGGAACTCCATGGCCGGCGCCCGTCCCGAGACGATGGCGTCGAAGACCCGGGCAAAGGCCTCGGCTGCGGCATCAGCAGCGTCGTCCTCGTTCCCGGCGACGCCCCGGGCCACCCGGCGAGCGACGCCGGCATGGCGCTGGTAGAGCTCTACGAACACGCTGCGGTCGCCGGTCGACCCGGCATTCACCAGTTGGACGTCCGACCACCCCGACACGTCGACTTCCGCCTGTAGGCGCGTGGCTGCCATCATCGGCTCCCGGGAGGCTGCTGGTGGCTCCCGCACGAGAGTACCCATGCGAAGCCGGAACCACCCATCGCGAGCATCTGCGGTGCCTGCCGGTGGGTAGCACACTCAGACACTCCCCCGGCGGCTCACAGCTCGCTCTCAGGACTTGGTGGTTCTGTACCAAGATGGAAACGACTCCCGCGGCCGGTGCGGGCGGCGGCGGTGCCACCCCCCGGCCAGGCGACCCGACGCCGACCGGACGGATCTGGCCGTCGTTCGACGACCCCTCTCCCGCTGCTCCCACCGCCCAGATCCCGGTCCCCGCCGGACCGCCGGCGTTCGATCTGCCGCCCTCGCCACCACCGCCACCTCCGCCCGACACCGCCGGCGCCGGCGGTACCGGCGGGCCCCGAGGGTCGGTCTCCCGCCGCCTGGCGGCGGTGACGGCGGCCATCGCCCTGCTGGCCGGCGCCGTCATCGGCGGCGTGGTCGGTGCCCACACGGTCAAGTCCAGGTCCACGGTCCGCAGCGCCGCCCCCTCGTTCAACACCAGCTCGCTGGCCCATCCCCAGGACGTCCAGGGCGTGCTGGCCAAGGTCGAGCCCGGCGTGGTGTTCATCCGCACCCAGGCGTCGCGCAGCGGCCGCTTCTTCCCCGAGAGTGGGGCGGGCACAGGCATGATCCTCACCCCTGATGGGGAGGTGCTCACCAACGCCCACGTGGTCGCCGGCGCCACCACGATCACAGTGACGCTCAACGGCGAGACCACGGCGCGCCCCGCCGACCTGGTGGGCAGCGACACCGACGCCGACGTCGCCCTGATCCACATCCGCGACGCGTCCAAGCTGGCCACGGTCTCGCTCGGGCGCTCCTCCGAGCTCACGGTGGGCGACGGGGTCATCGCCATCGGCAACGCCCTGGCCCTCCAGGGCGGGCTCACGGTCACCGAGGGCATCGTGTCCGCCCTCGACCGCGACATCACCGACCAGGGTGGCTCCCTGAAGGGCCTGATCCAGACCGACGCCGCCATCAACCCCGGCAACTCCGGCGGGCCGCTCGTCACCTCCAACGGCCTGGTCGTGGGCATGAACACCGCCGTCGCCGGCGACGCCCAGAACATCGGGTTCGCCCTGGCCATCGACAGGGTGAAGCCGGTGATCGACAGCATCCGGGCCCACCCGTCGGGCTCGGCCTCGTCGTCGACCTCGCCGGCGGCCACGGGTGCGTTCCTGGGTGTCAGCACCCAACCCGACCCGTCGGGAGCGGGCGCCGTCGTCGTCCAGGTGGACAGCGGATCGCCGGCGGAAAAGGCCGGCCTCACCGCTGGTGACGTCATCCAGAGCGTCGACGGCCAGGCCGTCACCGGCACCGACGAGCTCGCCGCCGCCATCTCCTCACACAAGCCCGGCGACCAGGTGAGGCTGGCCTGGGACCACTCCGGTGAGGCCCGTTCGGCCCAGGTGGCGCTGGCCAGTCGCTGAGGCGGCAAGGCCCGAGATGCGCAACGGGTCGGTGTTCGGGCACAATCTGTGAAGTCGATGCAGAGAGGAGCATTCCCGCCATGGCCCACCTGACCAAGTTTCTGATGCAGGACCACGCTCGGATCTTCCGGGCGCTCGATGCCTGCGCCAAAGAGCCGTCCAGCCTTCCCACCGCCCTCGCCGCGTGCAGCGAGATCGAGGCGCACATGACCATCGAGGAGGAGCTCGTCTACCCGATCCTCCGTGACGAGATCGACGGCCGCGAGGCCAAGGCGGCCGAGGCCGAGCACGACGAGGTCAAGCAGCTGATCGCCGAGATCCGCGACCTCGAGGCCGGCGACCCTGCCCTCAGCCAGCTGCTGCAGACCCTCAAGGCCGAGATCGCCGAGCACGTCGACCACGAGGAGACCGACGTCCTCCCCAAGATCCACCGCCACCTGCTCGGCCGTGAGTGGGACATCGGGCGGCTGGCGTTCGGGATGCGCCAGGACCTCCTGGGTGACAGCCACCGCCCGAAGGCCATCTCCGCCGCCCGCAAGACCCCCAATGCGGGATGGACCGGCGGTTCCGTGGCCAACGCCGGCTGGTAGCCCGCCCCGCCCGGACATCGCGGGCGGTCGGCCGGCACCGTCGGTGTCGGCCGGAGCCGCCGTACGTGTTCCCCGCGATCGAAGCGGTCGCGACCCCCTGTACCGACACGAGGAGTCACCCCGATGCGCCATTCCCGCCGCCGCCTGTCGATCGCCGGTCCGGCGTTGGCAGCCGCAGCCATGGCCGTGCTGGCCGCCTGCGGCGGCTCCAGCTCGAGCTCGAAGGGGGCATCCTCCGGTGGCTCGGTGGCCTCGACCGTGAAGGCCACCAAGGGGGGCGACTTCTGCAAGCAGATCGCCAGCACCTATAACGAGGCGCTGAGCTTCACCGGGGCCAATGCGGGGGCCCCCGACCAGCTCCGCCAGGAGCTCCAGAAGTCCCTGAAAGACGGGCGCGACGTCATCGACAACGCGCCCAGCGAGGTCAAGGGCGACCTCCAGGTCATCCAGAACGGGGTCCAGAAGTTCGCTGACGCCCTGGCCAAGGTCAACTACGACGCCACCAAGCTGGGTCCCGACGCCATCAGCGTCCTCGGCGAGTTCAACACGCCCCAGTTCCAGCAGGCGGCGACCCACTCCCAGGCCTACGTGAAGGACCACTGCGGCATCGATCTGGGCGCGGCGGCGGGCGGCACGGTGCCGGGGTCGCCCACCTCCGCTCCCTAGCCGGCCAGGCGGCGGGCGTCAGGCCTGGGGATCAGCGGGCGCGGTGACCGGGGCGACCTTGGCCGTGCAGAAGGCGCAGCGGCGGGCCCGCTCGGGGATCGAGCTCAGGCACTCCGGGCACTCCCGCGTCTGGCTGCGCACCTCGGGGGCGGTCTTGCGCCGGGCCATGAGGGCGTTCACCGGGCGGACGACGAAGAAGAACACCGCGGCGGCGATGGCGATGAAGGAGATGACGGCGTTGATGAAGTCGCCGTAGGCGAACCGGCTGCCGTGGATGGTGAAGTCGAGGTTCGAGAAGTCGGCCCGGCCGGGAATGGCGATGATGGGCGTGAGGATGTCCCGGACCAGGGCCGTGACCACGGTGCCGAAGGCCACGCCGATGACCACGGCGACAGCCAAATCGACGACATTGCCGCGCAACAAGAAGGCGGTGAAGTCCTTGAGCACCGCCGGGGTCTTCACCGTCGCCGGAGCCTTCAGGATCGACGTGCGGCGGCCGGTGGCCGGGGGGCCCCGGTGCTGGGCGACCGTGCCCCAGTCGTCGGCACCGACGGCCATGACCCTGCTCGCCGGCTCGAGGACCCCCTTGTCGACGAGAGCGACGATCTCGGCCCACTCGACCGGACCTCGTGTCGCCCCCCCTTGGACATACCAGAATTTCTGCGACGGTTCAGGCTGAGTCATTCCCACATTCTCGCGCCGGGGTCACAGCCCCGACCGTCGCTGTGGCCCTCGGGAGTCCGGTGGTAGCTATGCTTCCCCGAACGCAAAATCGGGGGTCGGCTACGTGGGGTTTCGTATCGGTGTGCGAAGGACGGCCTGCTGGACCCTGGCCGTCCTGTTCAGCTCGGTCGGGGCCCTCGGAGCCTCGGTCGCAGCCGCCGGTCCGGCGACCGCCGAGGGCCCGCTGCGCGGCATCGACGTCAGCAACTGGCAGGGCCATGTCGACTGGTCGGCGGTGAAGTCCTCAGGACGCCTCTTCGCCTTCACCAAGGCCACCGAGGGCACCAGCTTCGTCGACCGCACCCTGACCTACAACCGTCAGGCCATGGCGGCCGAGGGCCTTGTCCTGCGTGGCCTCTACCACTTCGCCCATCCCGCCCTGAACTCACCGGCCGAGGAGGCGCAACACTTCCTCTCCACCGTCGGCCCCCTGCTGCAGGGCGAGGTGCCGGTGCTCGACCTGGAGGTGGAAGGCGGCCCCGGGGTCGGCGCCTGGGCGGCGGAGTGGCTCAACATCGTGGAGCAGGCCACCGGTCACACGCCCGTCCTGTACAGCAACGCCTCGTACCTGGTCAGCACGCCGACGCAGGCCCTCACCCGGTACCCCCTGTGGGTGGCCACCTGGGGGCGCAACGACGGCAACGTCCCCGCCCGCCAGCCCAACACCGACCGTTGGGACCACTGGACCTTCTGGCAGTTCACCTCCAAGGGCTCGGTGCCGGGCGTGGCGGGTGACACCGACGAGTCGCTGTTCGCCGGCTCGGTCTCCGATCTCGCCTTCCTCGGCCAGCTGCGGCCCGCCCCCGGTTCGGGCGCCGCGGCCGACCCCCTCGGCGACGCCCTACGCAAGGCGCTCGACGACCTCGGTAACTCGCTCCGCAGCGGGCTGTCGGCGGCCGCCGCGGCGTCGACGGCTCGCTGAGCGGGCGCAGGAGGCCATGCCACCGGTGATCCCGACCAGGTTCCTGGCCCGGGTGGCCGCAGTCGTGGGCGCCGCCGCCGTCGTGGCCGGGTGCGGGGGCGGCTCGGGGGGGCGTGCCCTGCGCACCGTCACCACGGTGGCGGCACCGTCCACCTCGTCGTCGACCTCGTCCACCACATCGACGACCGTCGCCGCCCCGGCCACCTCGGTGGCGCCGCCGCCCACCAGCGCGGCGACGCCACAGGCCCAGGCCACGGCGTTCTACGAGGCCTGGACGAGGGGTGACCGGATCGCGGCGGCAGCCCTCGGCCAGCCCGAGGCGGTCACCGCCCTGTTCGCCCGTACGTGGAGCGCCGGCGACGGCTGGACGTTCTCCGAGTGCTCAGGGGCGGCGGGCTCGGTCATCTGTGCGTGGCAGGGCCACTCCGGGCAACTCCTGCTCCGGGTCCGCAACGCCACCGGCGGCCTGCCGATCTCGGTGGCCGAGGTGCGCTTCGCGTAGCGCCTCCGCCGGGGCACGTCGTAGGTCACTTGATGTTGCCATCGCCACGCTGGCATACTCCGGTGGATCGGGCGGGCGGGCGGTCGCCTCGGAAGCGGCAAGCGGAGAAGGAGGCTGATCCATGTTGTCCACAAGACCACGGCGTCCGAGCCTGGGCGGGCGCGCGTTCACGGTGATCGCGGTGCTGGGCCTGTTCGCCATGAGCGGACTGACGATGTCGGTGCCCGCCGCCGCGGCGGCCACGATCCACTGCGGTTCAGTGATCACCGCGAGCACGACCCTTCAGGCAGACGTGGGTCCCTGCCCCAAGGACGGCCTGACCATCACCGCCAGCAACATCACCCTCGAC
>JBBWZS010000157.1:0-25864 GCA_039649175.1 Acidimicrobiaceae bacterium | reverse complement strand
TGCTGATCGGCTCCATGAACCCCGAGGAGGGGGAGCTGCGCCCCCAGTTCCTCGATCGGTTCGGCCTGTCCGTCGACGTGGCCGCCGACACCGACGCCGATCGGCGGGCCACTGCCGTCGGTCGGCGCCTGGCCTTCGACGCCGACCCCGCGGCGTTCGGGCTCGAATGGGCCGACGAGCAGGGCCGGCTGCGGGCCCAGGTGACGACCGCCCGACCGGCGGTGGTGACGCCCGACCTCACCGTCACCGTGAGCCGGCTGTGCACGAGCGTCGGGGCCGAGAGCCTGCGGGCCGACCTCGTCACCTGCCGGGCGGCGGCGGCCCTGGCCGGCATCGAAGGCCGTAGCGATGCCACCATCGACGATGTCCGGCGGGTGGCGCCCCTCGCCCTCGGCCACCGCCGGCGCCGCCAACCCTTCGAACAACCCGGCATCGACGCCGACGAGGTGGACCGCGCCCTCGACGGCGCCGACCGTGATGTGCCCCCACCCCACGACGACAGCGGCGGCCAGGATGGTTCCGACCGCGCCGGACCCGAGCCCCCCACCGCCGATGACGGCGGGCCCGACGGCGGGGGAGGCACGCAGTCGAAGCCGGGTGGGGAGCGGGTGGCGGCCACGGCGGCGCCCACCCGGGTCGTGCGCCTCGAGGCGACGGGCTCGCCGTCAGGGACGGAGGGTCGGCGGTCGACCGCCGTCGGGACGCGGGGACGGTTGGTCGGCGACCGGGAGCCGGACGGGCCCGTGGGCTCGGTGGCAGTGGCAGCGACTATCCGGGCCGCCGCCACCCGAGGCGCCGCCACCCGGGCTGCCGCCACCCGGGCTGCCGCCACCCGGGGCGCCGTCTCCGGGGCAGGCCGGGGCCTGGTGATCGACGCTCACGACCTGCGTGAGGCGGTGCGGGAGCGGCGGGTCGGGAACCTGGTGGTGCTGGTTGTCGACGCCTCGGGGTCGATGGGTGCGGCCCGACGCATGGAGGCGGCGAAAGGGGCGGTGATGAGCCTGCTCCTCGACGCCTACCAGCGCCGTGACCGGGTGGCCATGGTCACCTTCCGGGGCGAGGAGGCCGAGGTGGCCCTCCGCCCGACGGGCAGCGTCGAGGTGGCGCGGGCCCGCCTGGCCGACCTGCCCACCGGCGGCCGTACACCGCTGGCCGCCGGCCTGGTGGCAGCAATGGAGCTGGCCACGTCGACCGGGCGCCACGACGACGCCGAGCGCCCCCTGCTGGTGGTGGTCACCGACGGACGGGCCACCGCCGGCCCTCCCTCGGTCGACCCGGTCCGGGCGGCCACCGAGGCGGCGGCGTCGGTGCGCCGCCGCGGCATCGCCGCCGTGGTCGTCGACGTCGAGGAGGGCCCGACCCGCCTCGGCCTGGCCGCCGAGCTGGCCCGGGCCATGGGCGCCCGCCACCTCACCCTGGACGAGCTGTCGGCCGGTGCCCTCACCCTGGCCGTGCGGGCCGCCTGCGACTGACCCACCGCCCGGCGGCGTCTGACGCACCGAACCTCGGCCGCCGGCCGCTACCGTCGAGGGGTGGCCGACGAGTTGCGGGTCAGCCCGACGTGTCGCATCCCCCTCGCTGAGCTGGAGTGGCGGTTCAGCACCTCGAGTGGTCCCGGCGGCCAGCACGTCAACACCGCCAACACCCGGGCCGAGGTGCGCTTCGACGTCGTCGCCTCCCCGTCACTCGGTCCCCGGCAGCGAGCCCGCCTGCTGGAGAAGCTGGGCCCCGTCGTCAGGGTGGTGGCGTCGGACGAGCGGTCCCAGACCCGCAACCGCCAGCTCGCCCTGGAGCGCCTGCGCTCCCGCCTGGCCGACGCGCTGCACGTCGAGCGGCCCCGGACGCCGACCCGGCCGTCACGGTCGGCGCGCGAGAGGCGTATGGGAGCCAAGCGCCGTCGGGGTGAGATCAAGCGGGGCCGGAGCCGGCCGGAGCCGGAGTAGCGCCTCAGACGATGTCGTGACACCCGCCCGTCGAGGGGTCCTCGACACCGGCGGCGTCAACCACGTGGGCGCACACCTGGCGGTAGGTGAGCCCGGCTGACACCGGGAACGACCAGGGCGAGGGGCCGCCCCAGGTCGTCGGTGCCTGGCCGTCGTCGAAGGAGAAGCGCACCGAGTGCGTGCCCGGCGCGCCACTGGCGTCGGGGGTGAAGCCGGCGACGGTGAAGTCGACCTGGAAGGTGCCGTCGAGGCTGGCGACCACCGCGTCGATGGTGACGTCGGGGGGCACGTCGGCAACGGTGGTGGGCTCCGGCGGGCTTGGCGCCACCGTGGGCGGGGGCGTGTCACCGGTGAGACCAGGGTCGGGCGCGGGGACGACAGTGGTGGGCGACGGGGACGCTTCGCTGGTCGGCGCCGCCGGCGGTGGGGTGGCCAGTTCTGCCGCGGCGTCGGCGGAGGGATGGTCACGCAGGAACTGGATGGCCTCCACATGGGCGGCCACGGCGTCGTCGCGCTGGGGCGGGGCGATCGACTTCGCCTCCCGGAGCAGGTTGGCGTCGGCCCGGGCCACGGCGACCACGTCCTTCGACACCAGGGCCACCCGGAGGAGCTGCACGGCCTGGGGCATGCGCGCCTGCGGTGACGCGGTGTCGCCGCTCCCGCTGCGGCCCGAGCTCACGAGAGAGGGGACGGCGATGAGGGCGATGGCCAGGGCGGCGGCGGCGACAGAGGCTCCCGCTGCCACCCATCCCGCGCGCCTGCCCCAGCTGCGCCCGCGGTCGCCTCGGGGGCCGGCGGTCACCGGCCTCCCGCTCACCGGCCTCCCGCTCACCGGCCTCGCGCTCACCGGTGGCCGGGCCGGCTGCCCGTCGCCTGCCCCCTCGACCCGCTCGACCACACGGCGCAACGCCGTCACCCGCCCCGGCGGGGGTTGGACCGGCTCTGGCGACAGCACGTCGTTCAACAGGGCGAGGAGGCGCTCGTCGTCAGTCATCGGCGGACACCGTCTCCAGGGCGCTGCGCAGGCGCGCCAGGGCCCTCGACTGCGCCATGCGCACCGCCCCCGCCCGCTTGCCCACGACCAGGCCGACCTCCTCGGCGCACAGGCCGCCGACCACGCGCAGCTCCAGCAGCTCCTGGTCCTCGGGGGACAGGGTCGCGAAGGCAGCCCGCACGGCCAGGGCCTCCTCGTCACGGAGCAGGCCGTCGAGGCAGACGTCTTCGACCTGACCGGGGCCGCTGTCGACGAGACTGGCGCGCCGGTCGGTGCGCTGAGCCTCGAGCATCACGTTGCGCAGGATCCCGAACAACCAGGCGTTGAACCCGCCGCCCTTCCATTCGAAGTCGGCGATGCGGTGACAGGCCCGGGTGAAGGTCTCGCTCACGGCGTCGTCGGCCTCGGTGAGACCCCAGAGGCGGCGGCGGGCGTAGGCCAGCAGGCCGGCGTAGGAGAGGCGGTAGAGGGTTTCCCAGGCATCGGGGTCGCGGTGGCGGGCCCGGTCGACCAGACCTTGCAGCTCGGCAGTCGAGACCTCCGACGGGGTTGAGCCCATCACGGTATCGATTGTGGCACCCCGAGGCCTTCCGGCACCTCTCGAGGCGGCTCGCGGCAGCGTCGCCGTGTGACCCGGCGGGCCGGGTGACAACGGTGAGCTCGAGGTGCGGACGAGGGTGACGGTCATGACGGTCTCACCCGCTCATGTCCGGGAAGGAGCCGGTTGTCACACTCGAGATACGTCGGTCAGCTGAGGTACAGGCGGATCAGGTCGGATCCGTTGACCCAGTCGTTGGCCACATCGGTGAAGTGGCCGTCGCCGTACTGGAGCAGGCGCACGTTGGCGTTGCACACCGCGCTGAGCAGGAACACCTGCTGGCGGTCGCAGGTGTAGGGGTGGCTCATGAAGCCGTGATGGTCCTTGGTGGTGCGCAGCGCGGCGTTGATGCTGCCCGGGCTGAGGGGGAGGCTGATCTCGGACATGAGCTGGCGCAGGTCCATCACCTCGGCGAAGCCGGCCTGGGCCAGCGCCGACGGCGGCTCCGTGGCCCCGTACTTCTTGCGCTGTTCCCGGTAGGCGACGACGTCGGGGTCGTTGCCGTCATAGGCCAGGAACCCGCTGGTGAAGTAGGCGCCGTTTGCACCACCGCCGGAGGCGTCGATCACGCTCTGGGCGGCGCAGGCCCCCGGGAACATCACCTTGGCCTTGATGGACAGGGCCTGGCGGGCGGCCATGATGCGCGTGCACCCCTGGGGCGGGAACACGGCCAGGATGACATCGGGGTTGTTGCGGTTCACGTCGTTGAGGGCGGGGGTGAAGTCGGCGGTGTCGGCCTTCTCGGCGACCGCCTTCACATCGGTGACGCCCTTCTTGGCCAGCACGTCCTTGGCCACCTCGACGGCCGTCGACAACAGGCCGGGCAGGTCGATGTAGACGACGCCCACCTTCTTGGCGTGCAGGGTGTCGGTGATGTACTGGGCCTGGCCCAGCAGGTCGGCGGCGGCCCCACCGGTGAGCATGGACGCGGCGCTGGCCGTGAGCTCGTCGCCGAGGGTGGGAGAGGCGCCCACGTAGGGGATGCCGGCGGAGTCGAGGACCGGGATCGACGCCGCCGCGCCCAGGTCGAGGCCACCCAGCACGGCCACCGGCTGCTTCTGGCGCAGCCGGTTGGCACAGCCCTGTGACGACTCGGGCGACCCGTCGGTGGCGCAGGTCTCCAGGCGGATGGGGTGCCCACCCACGCCCCCGAGCTTGGCGTTGACGTAGCGGACGGCGGCCTCGGCATCGGTGCGCACCTCGGGGAACGAACCGGTGGGGGCGTTCTCCTGGTTGATGAAGCCGACGACCACCGGTGAGCCCCCGGCCTTCTCGGCGCCGCCGGAACCTCCGGAACCTCCGGCGGAACAGGCGGCCACCACGAGGGCCGCCACCGCGAGGGCGGTGATGCGGATCCGAGCCTGAAACCTGGGCCTGATCGTCGTGGGCAGCATCCTCGTGGGCATGATCCTCCGGGCCGGCGGCCCGTCGCTAGCCTCCGACGGGCCGGGGGGTCAGAAAGGGAGACGAGCATCGGACCCTACTTCGTGTTCGCCGTGCTGGGGCTGGGTACCGGGGCCGTCTACGCCGCCCTCGCCCTGGGCCTGGTGCTCGAGCATCGCGTGTCGGGCGTGGTCAACTTCGCCCAGGGCGCCATCGCCGCCTATGCCACCTACGTCTTCGTCGAGTTGCGGGCCAGCGGTGACGTGGTGCTGCCCGTCATCGGCCTTCCCGGGCGGGTCCACGTGGGCGACCGGCCCGGCTTCTGGCTGAGCCTGGTCGTGGCCCTGGTGGTGGCCGCCCTCGTCGGGTTGGTCGTGCACGCCGCCATCTTCCGGCCCCTGCGCGACGCCCCCGCCCTGGCGCGGGTGGTGGCCTCCGTCGGGCTGTTGGTGGCCCTGCAGGCGATCATCGTGTTGCGCTTCGGGCCCGCCGACCGACTGGTGGCTCCGGTGTTGCCCAACGGCCCGATCAGCCTGGCCGGCTCGGTCGTGCCCCGCGACCGCCTGCTGCTGGCCGCCGTGGTGGTGGCCATCACCGCCGTCCTGTGGGCGGTCTACCGTTTCACCGGGTTCGGACTGGCGAGCCGGGCCATGGCCGACGACGCCGGCACCACCGCCCTGCTGGGCCGGCCCACCGGCCGGCTGGCAGCGGCCAATTGGGTGGTGGCCAGTGTCCTGGCCGGGGTGGCGGGCATCCTGGTGGCGCCCATCACCGCCCTCAACCCCGGCACCTACACCCTGTTGGTGGTCCCCGCCCTGGCCGCTGCCCTGGTGGGCCGGCTCTCGTCGTTCGGCGTCACCACGGCTGCCGCCCTGGCCCTGGGCATGGCCCAGTCCGAGCTCGTGCAGCTGCAGGACCGCTTCCGCTGGCTGCCCAGTGTGGGCCTGCGCGAGGGGTTGCCGCTCGTCGTGATCGTGGTGGCCATGGCCGCCGCCGGCCGGGTGGTGCCCGAGCGCTCCGAGCCTGCCCAGCGCCGCCTGCCCGCCGCCCCCCGGCCCCGCCGTCCCGGGTGGCTCGCGGCGGGGGCGGTGGTGGCCACGGTGATCGCCTTGTTCGCGCTGGGGTCCGAGCTGCGCCTGGGCCTGATCACCAGCCTGATCGGTGCCGTGGTGTGCCTCTCCCTCGTGGTGTTGACCGGGTGGGTCGGACAGATCTCCCTGGCCCAGATGGCCTTCGCCGGTGTGGCCGGCTTCGGGCTGTCCAAGCTGGGCCAGGGCGCGGGGATCCCCTTCCCGCTGGCTCCCTTGCTGGCGGCCATGGGGGCAGGTGTGGCCGGACTGGTCCTGGCCCTGCCCGCCCTGCGGGTGCGAGGGGTGAACCTGGCGGTGGTCACCCTGGCCGGCGGCGTGGCCATCGAGGCGCTGGTCTTTCGCAACCCGAGCCTTACCGGCGGCTTCGGCGGGACCAAGGTGCCGTCGCCCCGCCTGGCGGGCATCGACCTGGGGATCAGCCGCGGTGGCGACTATCCGAGCCCGGTGTTCGGCCTCCTCGTGCTGGCGGTGGTGACGGCGCTGGCGGTGGCCCTGGTCGCCGTGCGCCGGGGCGCGGCAGGCCGGCGGTGCCTGGCCGTGCGGGCCAACGAGCGGGGGGCGGCCGCCGCCGGGGTCGACGTGGTGACGACCAAGCTGGGCGCCTTCGCCGTGTCGGGTTTCGTGGCCGGGTGCGGCGGGGTCCTGCTGGGCTACTCCCAGGGGCAGCTCTCGTTCGGGTCGTTCAGCGTGTTCGTGTCGCTGTCGTTCCTGGCCGTGGCCTACGTGGGCGGGATCGGGTCGGTTCCCGGCGCCCTCGTCGGTGGGGCGCTGGCCGGCGGCGGCATCGTGTTCACCCTGCTCGACCGCGTCGCCGGGTGGGGGCGCTACCAGGCCCTGGCCGCCGGGTTGGGTCTCATCGTGGTCTCGGTGCTGCGACCGGACGGGCTGGCCGCCGGTGCGCCATGGGGACGGCTGCTGAGGCGACCGACCGTCCCGAGGGAGTCATCCCTCCCGGGGGGACCCCGGCCATGACGCCGGCTGCCCTCGACGTGGCCGGCCTCACCGTCAGGCTGGGCCGCACCGAGGTGGTCAAAGGGGTGTCCCTCAGCGTGGCCAGGGGCACCATCGTCGGCGTCGTCGGCCCCAACGGAGCGGGCAAGACCACGCTCGTCGACGCCGTCACCGGCTTCGTGGCCTCGTCGGGGTCGGTCGCGGTGGCCGGTCGCCCGGCCGGTCATCTCCGGCCCCACCGGCGGGTGGCGCTGGGGGTGGCCCGCACGTTCCAGTCGCTGGAGCTGTTCGAGGACCTCACCGTCGGCGAGAACCTGGCGGTGGCCGCCCACGGCGCCGGGGTGCGCGACGGCGACCCCCGACCGCCGGCCGAGCGCGCCGCCTGGGCCGCGGCCACCGCCGGTGTCGACGACATCGTCGACGCCGTTCCCGGCCAGCTCGCCTACGGCCGGCGCAAGCAGGTGGCCCTGGCCCGCGCCCTGGCCGCCGGGCCCTCGGTCCTGTTGCTCGACGAGCCCGCCGCCGGGCTCGACGGGGCCGGCCGCCGGGCCCTGGTCGCCACCGTGCGGTCCCTGGCCGACGGGGGACTGGCCGTCGTGCTGGTCGACCACGACGTGCACCTGGTGTTCGACGTGTGCGACGAGGTGGCGGTGCTCGATGCCGGCCGGGTGGTGGCCCACGGGCGGCCTGGCGAGGTCCGGGCCGACCCGGCGGTCGCCACCGCCTGGCTGGGAGCCGTCACTGGCTCGCCGGCGCCCGGGCCGAAGACCGCCGCCGCTGGCCCAGGTCGCCACGCCGGGACCGCCGCTGGTACCCCGGCCCCTGCGCTGGAGCTGTCGGCCATGTCGACGGGGTGGCGGGGAGCCACCAGTGTCCACTCCGTCGACCTCACCGTGGCCGAAGGCGAGCTTGTCGCCCTCCTCGGCGCCAACGGCGCAGGCAAGACCACGACGCTGCTGGCGGTGTCCGGGGTCCTCGGGGTACAGAGCGGGTCGATCCGGGTCCTCGGGGAGCCGGCGGTGGCAGGCGCCGACCGCATGGCCCGGCGGGGCGTCGCCCACGCCCCCCAGGACCGGGGCGTGCTGGGAGGGCTCACCGTGGCCGAGCAGTTGCGCCTGGCCGCCGGGCCTGGCCCTGAGGGGCGGTCGGCCGTGGCGTCGGCCATCGCCCGCCTGCCCGCCCTCGGCCCCCTCCTCGGGCGGCGGGGCCGGTTGCTCTCCGGGGGCGAGCAGCAACAGCTGTCCCTGGGTCGGGCCATCGCCTCCCGCCCCCGCCTGCTCCTGGTCGACGAGCTCAGCCTGGGCCTGGCCCCCGATGCGGTGAGCCACGCCCTTGGGGTGCTGCGGGCCATGGCCGACGACGGTGTGGCCGTGCTGTTGGTGGAGCAGTTCGCCTCCCTGGCCCTGACCGTGGCCGACCGGGCCTACGTGTTGCACCGCGGCCGGGTGGCCCTCACCGGGAGGGCCTCGGAGCTGGCTGCTCGTCCCGAGGCGCTGGAGGCCGCCTACCTGGGGACGGCCGCCGGCCCCGCATGAGGCCCACGCTGCCTGTCGACGTTCTGACTGGGGCCGTCCGGCGTGACAGTGTGTCGGCCGTGCGCGTGGGATTCCTCGGAGGAACGGGACCGGCGGGCCGGGCCCTGGCTGTCCGGCTGGCCTCGGTCGGCATCGACGTGGTGGTCGGGTCGCGCTCGGTCGAGCGGGCCGCCGGCGTGTGCGACGACCTGCGCGACAAGTGGTCCGACCGCCGGCTGTGGTTGGAGCCGGGCGACAACTCGGCGGCGGCCAAGTCCCAGGTGGTCGTGGTGGCCACGCCCTGGGACGCAGCTGCGTCCACCGCCGCCTCGGTGGCGTCGGATCTGGCCGGCAAGGTCGTGATCTCGATGGGCAACGCCATCGAGCGCCAGGGCGACGAGCTGGTGGCCGTCATCCCACCGAGCGGGTCGGTCGCCGCCGGCGTGCAGGAGGCCGCCCCCGACGCACTGGTGGCCGCCGCCTTCCACCACGTGCCGGCCCGGGCCCTGGCCGACGTGGCCACGCCCATCGTGGGCGACGTGATGGTGTGCACCGACCATCCGTCGGCCTTCGACGCCACCGCCGAGCTGGTGTCGATGATCCCCGACCTGCGGGCCCTGCACGCCGGGTCGCTGGCCAGTGCCGGCCCGGTGGAGGCCTTCACCGCCGTGTTGCTCGGGGTGAACAAGCGCTACAAGGCCCGTGCCGTGATGTGCCTCACCGGCATCCCGTCCTGACCGGCTGACCCGGGCGGACCATGCGGCTCTATGACACCGCCCGGCGGGCCGTCGTCGACTTCCGGCCCGGCCCGGTGGTGACGCTCTACACCTGCGGCATCACGCCCTACGACGCCACCCACGTGGGCCACGCCGCCACCTACGTCCTCTATGACGTGTTGCAGCGGCGACTGCGCGACCTCGGCCACGACACCCGGTGCGTGCGCAACGTCACCGACGTCGACGACGACATGTTGCGGCGGGCCCGCCAGCTGGGCGTCGACTATCTCGAGCTGGCAGCCGAGGAGACGGCCCGTTTCCAGGCCGACATGCGGGCGCTCAACGTGTTGCCCGTCTACAGCGAACCGGCGGCCACGTCGGCCATCCACGACATCCTGGGGTTCGTCGGCATGGTCATCGACCGCGGCCACGCCTACCAGGCGGGGGGCGGGGTGTACTTCAGCGTGGGGAGCTTCGAGCGCTTCGGCCAGGTGAGCCACCTCGACCGTCCGGCCATGCTCGCCCTGGCCGCCGAGCACGGCGGCAACCCCGACGACCCGGCCAAGCGCGATCCCCTCGACTTCATCTTGTGGCAACCCTCGGCGCCCGACGAGCCGTCCTGGGATTCGATGTGGGGCCCCGGCCGGCCGGGGTGGCACATCGAGTGCTCGGCCCTGGCGTTGCGCGAGCTGGGCACCACCATCGACCTCCACGGCGGGGGCACCGACCTGGTCTTCCCCCACCACGAGTGTGAGGCGGCCCAGTCCGAGGCGGCCACCGGCGAGGCCTTCGTGCGCCATTGGCTGCACGCCCCCATGGTCCGCTACCAGGGGGAGAAGATGTCGAAGTCGCTCGGGAACCTGGTGTTCGTGAGCGAGCTGCTCAAGGAGTGGGACCCGATGGCGGTACGCCTGGCGCTGCTCGACCACGAGTGGCGCCAACCCTGGGAGTGGCGCGACGACCTGCTCACCTCGGCCACCGACCGCCTGGCCCGCTGGCGATCGGCCGCCGGGGCCGCCGGGGCCGCCGGCGACCCCGCCGGCGACTCATCGGCGCCGGCCGAGGTCCGCGCTGCCCTCGACGACGACCTCGGGCTGATCGCGGCCGTGGCCGCCATCGACCGTGCCGTCGAGAGGGGCGAGAGCCCGACGGAGGCGGCCGAGCTCCTCGGCGTGGGCCTCTGACGCCCGCCGCCGCTCACCCCGGCCCCCGACAAGCGACCCGATAGTCTCGGCCCGGCCGATGCGCCTCCGTCCCACCACCAGTTCGTGCGCGTTGCTCACAGCCCTGATCCTGTCGGCGGTGGCGCCTGTCGGCGGCGGCGGGTCGGCTCGGGCCGCCGACGACCTTCCCGGCTGGGTGGTCGACCGCGTGCGCTTCGAGCCTGCCGAGCCTGGAGCGGGCCCGTTGACGGTGGACGGGTTGGGCGCCTACCGGGGCGCCATCGAGGTCGTGCCCGGCGCCGGAGGGCTGGCCGTGATCAACGACGTGGGCCTCCAGGACTACGTCAAGGGGATCGCCGAGGTCCCCGGGTCGTGGCCGCCGGCGGCATTGCGGGCCCAGGCCATCGCCGCCCGTACCTATGCCCTCAACCGGAAGGCCTCGGCGGCCGACTCGCCGTGGAAGGCCGACGGGGCCGACATCTGCAACACCGACTCCTGCCAGGTCTACGGCGGGCTGGCCGGTGAGCAACGACCGGACGGCGCTGGATGGCTGGAGGCGGTCGACGCCACCACCGGCCAGGTCCTGCTGTACAAGGGCCAGCCCCTGCTGGCCGAGTACTCCTCGGCGAACGGCGGCCGGACCGTCGCCGGCGGTGAGCCCTACCTGCGCTCGGTCCCCGACCCCGACGACGCCCGCAGCCCCCTGGCCCACTGGCGCTGGGCGACGTCGCTGGCCGCCCTGGCGCCGGTGGTCGGCGTGGACCCGCCACTCGTGCTGACCGGGTTGTCGCGCCAGGGGGGCACCGTCGTGCTCAGCGTCGTCGGGCCCGACGGTGGCGAGGGCCAGGCCCAGCTCTCGGCCGACGACTTCCGCGCCCGGGTCAATGCCGCCCTGCCCGCGCCGCCCGATCTCCCGTCCCCCCTGCCGTCGCCGGGGTACACCGCCGAGGGCAGCGGCGACAGCGCGGTGTTCGACGGCGGAGGCTTCGGCCACGGTGTCGGGCTCAGCCAGTACGGGGCCCTGGGCAAGGCGCAGCGGGGCCTGTCGGCGGCCGACATCCTGGCCGCCTACTACGGCGGCATCCGACCCCAGACCCTCGAGGCCGATCAGCTGCCGCCCACGATTCGGGTGGAGTTGGCCGCCGGGCGGGGGTCGGCCACGGTGAGCCCGGAGCGCTACTTCAAGGCCACCTCCGGCTCGGGGGCCCAGCTCGGGGGCATCGAGAGCGGCCAGTGGCGCGTCGTGCCGGCCAAGGGGGGTGTCCGGGTGATCCCGCCCGCCGACCGACAACCGCTGTCGTTGAAGACGGCAGTGGTCGACCCGCCGGGACCGGCGGGGCCGTCCCCGGTCGTCCATTACGACCTCAGCGCACCGGCGGTCGTCACCGTGCACTACGTGACGCCGGCGGGGCTCGCCGGCGTCGTCCCCGCCCGGCTGGTCGACGTGGGCGAGGTGGCCCAGTCCCTCCCGCCCCCGGCCAGTGCCGGTGACTACCAGGTCGTCATCGAAGCCGATGCGGGTTCCGACAATGCCGTCTCCGTCCCCCTCCAGGTGCACGTGGAAGGGTCGGCGCGCGTGCACCTGGAGGCGTCGGGCATCGGCGGTCCCGCCGGGCACCGGCGCGCCGGCGCGCTGGCCACCGCCCTGCTCCTGCTGGTGGCTGTGAGCCTGGCGTCGTACCGGGTGAGCCGGCGTCAGAGGCCGGCGACCGACTCGGGCATCACCGCCGCCTCCGGGAGATAGACGACGTAGTCGCCCGCGGCCACGCGTTGGTAGGGGATGGCGCGGGCCCGCAGGGAGGCGCCGAGGGCCTCATCGGACGGGGAGCCGTCGAGGATCACGTAGCCGGGCCTCGGGCTCGATCGCACCCGCGCCATCAGGGCGAAGTCGCGGGTGCTCCCCGCGAACGGGGTGGCGCTGAGTCGTTCCCCGGTGGCCAGGTCGATGCGGTAGGCCGCCCAGTAGTCGGCGAAGACCTGGGTGACGCCGCGCTCGTCGAGGACCCTGAGCACGGGCCCGATCGGGTGGGCCGCGGCGTTGGGTGCGACGGGATCCAGGTCGGCCTCACCGAGCGCCAGTGCCACGCCGGTGACGCCGAGGGCGGCGACCACGGCGATGGCCGCCACCTGGGCGGCCCTGGGCACGAGGAACGGCGCCGCCAACAGGACGAGGAAAGGCCACAAGAAGACGAGGTAGCGGGCGTCGAACACGTAGAAGGCGAACGAGGAGATGGCGAACACGAACGGGTAGCACACGCAGGCCAGCAGCAGCAGGCCCCTGCCGTCGTCGCTGCCGCCGCGCATCACGGTGCGAACGAGGGCCACCCCCGCGGCGACCAGGGCGAGGAGCACGCCGATGTACAGCGCCGGCGCCAGCCCGGGAACGAGCCAACGGGTGGTCCACATGCGGCGAAGTCCGACCAGGACGGGGAGCCCGGTCTCGGCGAACAGGCGGAGGCGGTGGGGGTAGGTCGACGCGACGCCTTGGGGCGGAGAGTGCAGTGACGGGAACCCCCTGCCCACGTTGGCGTACAGCCACGGGAGCGCACCGACCAGGGCCCCACCGACGGCCAGCCACGCCAGGCGGACGAGCCCGGGCCGACGGAGCACCATCCACACCAGCGCAGGCAGGGCGAAGTAGGCGATCTGGGGGTTGGCCCACCAACCCATGCCGGCGGCCAGACCGGCGGCCACGGCGTCGAGCGGGGCCGGTCGTTCCACCAGGCGCACGGCGAAGAGCAGGAGGGTGAGCCCCATGACCATGGTGAAGCCGTAGAAGGCCTGTTCCTTGATCGACAGCCACAGCGTCGCCGCCGGCCCGACCCAGAACAACAGGCCGGCGACCCGCCCGGCGTCCTCGCCGAACATCCGCCGACCGATCCGCCACACCAGCACGCCGGCCGTCGCCCACAGCACCACCGGCACGACCTTCATGGCCACCGTCCACGAGCGGACGACGAAGTAGACCAGCGCCACCAACGCCGCCTCCTGGGTGCCGCCGTAGGCCTGGCCCAGGAAGAAGGCGTTGGTGTGCCCGTGCAGCAGGCGACGGGCCATCAGCCCGGTGACGGCCTCGTCGGAGTCGAGCCCGCCGAGCCGTGAGTGCAGGATCCACAGCCGCAGGCCCAGCCCGACGGCGGCGACGCCCAGCACCAACACGAGATCGAGGGGGCGTCGGCGTCTGGTCGCCGAGGCGTCATGGCCGCTGGGCCGCGGTGGGGGGGCGGCGATCGGCCGATGCTATTCGTACCGCCGGCCGCCGAAGGCGTACGTCGAGCGTCGCCGGCCTCGCTATGGTCGACCTCCATGGACGAGCGGGCGCTGTTGGCGTCAGCGGGACTGGCGCTCATGGACGATCGGCGGCCCCTTACTCCGGCCGAGCTGGCGGCGCTGTCCCGGCTCCCGGATCAATCGGTGCCCGCACTGGCCGCCTTGGCCCACGAGGTTCGCCTGGCCCGGTGCGGTCCGGTGGTGGAGGTCGAGGGCATCCTGTCGGCCCGTACCGGCGGGTGCCCCGAGGACTGCCACTTCTGCAGCCAGTCGGCGCTGTTCCCCACCCCGGTCAAGGCCAGGCGCATGCTCGATCCCGAAGAGGTCCTGGCCGCGGCGGCCGAGACCGCTGCGCTGGGGGCGTCGGAGTTCTGCATCGTCGCCGCCGTCCGGGGCCCCGACGAGCGCCTCCTGGCCCAGGTCGTGGAGCTCGTGCCCCAGGTGCGCGAGCGCACCGGGCTGAACGTGGCCGTGAGCCTCGGCATCCTGTCGCCCGAGCAGGCCCGGCGCCTGGCCGATGCCGGGGTGCACCGCTACAACCACAACCTGGAGACGGCCCGGTCGTACTTCCCTTCGGTGGTCACCACCCACACCTGGGAGGAGCGGGTGCAGACGTGCCTGCTCGTGCGTGAGGTCGGCATGGAGCTGTGTTGCGGGGCGATCGTCGGCATGGGCGAGACCGACGGGCAGCGCCTCGAGCTGCTGGGCGACCTGGCGGCCGTCCACCCGGCCGAGGTCCCCGTCAACTTCCTCAACCCCCGGCCCGGCACGCCACTGGCCGACCGCCCCCTGGTGTCACCGCTGGCGGCCATCCGCTGGATCGCCCTGTTCCGCCTGGCCCTGCCCGAGGTGATCCTGCGCTACGCCGGCGGCCGCGAGCTCACCCTCCGCGACCTCCAGGCCATGGGGATGACGGCGGGCATCAACGCCCTCATCATCGGCAACTACCTGACGACGCTCGGGCGGCCTCCCGAGGCCGACCTACGCATGCTCGAAGACCTGGGCATGCCCGTGGGAGCCCTCTCCGGCGTGTTGTGAGCGATCGGTGCTGCACCGGGTGCGGCCGGGCGGCCGACCTGTGCCCCGGGTGCGCCGGCGCCTACGACCCCCCCAGGTTCTGCCCGCGGTGTGGCCGCCGCCTGACCGTGCAGGTGACCCCCACCGCTTGGAAAGCAGAGTGCCGCGACCACGGGCAAGTGACGGTCGCCGACCATCGTTGACGGGCCGCCGGGTTGGTGGCCTACTGCTTGTCCGGGGATGTGAGCCGGACCGACGGGAAGTAGCTGCGGTACCGACTGGCGTCACGTGTGAGCAGCCGGAGGTCGGCGACCGCGGCGTGCGCGCCAATGAAGAAATCGGGGAGGGTCGACAATTTCGTGCCCCTCTTCCGGCGATAGGAGAGGAAGGCCTTCCCGGCCAGGAACGCCGACTCCCACGGTAAAGCGAGCCTCCCGTAGTCCGAGGGTGGGAGCGCCTCTTCAAGGTCTTCGATCCGGCTGAAGCGCACCGACACCTCGGAGTAGATGATCGGGTTGATGAACAGTCCACCGTCATCAGCGGCGCGGGCGAGAGCGTCGGATGACCACTGGGACCAAGTCCTGTCCTCCGTGATCACGTCGAGCAGCACGTTGCTGTCGACGAGCGTCCCGAACGGCATGTTCTCAGCGGGACCGCGTCAGCGCCATGATCTCCTCGGTGCTCAGCCGCACATCGCCCCGACCGCGCAGGCGGTCGACCAGCTGCCGCCCCCGGTGGGATCCGCCTTCGACCTTGCGGACGACGATCGCGTCATCACCCATCTGGAACTCGACCTCGGTGCCGCCACCGATACCCAATGCATCCCTCAGGTTCTTCGGGATCGTGACCTGACCCTTCTCCGTGACTCGCATGTAGGAATCCTACCAGTAAGACTCCTACAGATGGCCCCTGGATCCGTCAGGATCGGGTGGCCAGCGCCGGTGCCGGCGCGGCGGGCACCTCGGCGGCAGCCGCCCGCTCGCGGGCTCGTTTTGCGTCCAGGCGACGCGCGATCGAGCCCATCCGACCGATGAACGACACCAGGCGGTCGCGTGCCTGCTCGGCCTCGGGTGACAACCCCTCGAGCTCGGTGAGCTTCCAGTGGCGCATGACGACCGGGACGAGGATCTGGTCGTGGTGCAGCCCCAGGTCGTAGATGCCGGCCTTGGCGATCACCGCGGCGTGGGTGGCGAAGCCGGGAATCCCGGTGCCGGGCATCTCGAAATCGCGCACCTGGCGCTCGATGGCCAACACCATGGCCGACGGGTCGATGGCCAGGGTGGCGGTGCCCAGATCCCGGTAGAACAGGTAGTGGAGGTTCTCGTCGGCGGCCACCCGGGCCATCACGTCGTAACCGATCGGGTCGTCGAGCAGCTTGCCCGTGTTGCGGTGGGCGATGCGGGTGGCCAGCTCCTGCAGGCACAGGTAGACGACGGCGTCGGGCACCGACGCCGGTTGGGGGGTCTGGCCGGTGGACACCTGGGCCATGCGTCCCCGCTCGAGCTCGACGGCGTCGATGGCCCGGGTGATCATCAACCAGTCGCGGATGACGGTGGCGTGGCGCATCTCCTCGGCCGTCCACCGCCGGGTCCACACGTCGAAGGCGTCGTCGCTGAACACCCGGGTGATGGTGGAGAAGTAGTACGGCAGGTTGTCCTCGGTGAGCAGGTTGAGCAGCAGCGCACGCCGCACCGGGTCGGGGAGGGGGTACTCGTCGGGATCCCACGGTTCGCCGGCCACGTAGTCGCGGCCGCGGGACCACGGGACCATCTCGTGGGGGAACCACTCCTTGGAGGCGCCGAGGTGACGGTTCAGGAGCTGATCGAACGTGGGCCGCAACTCGTTGAGAAGCGCGTTACCACTCACGGAGGCGCTGCTGTCCATTACGTCGAGCTTACCCACCGACCCTCGCCGGCTCACATCAGGCGAGGTGGCGGGCCAGAAAGGCGACGGAGAACTCCATCTCCTCGACGGGAACGGCGGCATGTTCGCCGGGATGGACATGGAGACGCTTGTCGACCGACGCCAGGGCGTCGAACAGGTCGAGCACGGGCTGGCGCGGCAGCAGCGAGTCGTCCCACTGCTGGATGAAGGCGACCGGGCAGGTGACCCGACGGGCGTCGGTGGCCAGCCGCTCGGAGGTGGGCCCGACCAGACCCATGAGGCCGAACACCGCTGCCTGCACCCGGGGCTCGGTGGCCACGAACGGGATGCCGTAGATCGTCCCCATGGAAAGGCCCCAGTAGCCGAGGGCCCCGTCACCGACCTCGTCGAGGGCGCGCACCGCAGACAGGGCGGCCTGCCACTCGGCCAGCATGTCCTCGACGGTGCCCTCCCTCGACCACTCGACCAGGAACTCGCTGAACACGGTGACCTCGTCGGCGGCGGGGTCGGCCCGGCGGTCGCCGTGGCTGGGGGCGTCGATGGCCAGCGCCGCGAAGCCGAAGCTGGTGACCAACTCGTGGGCGAGGGCCAGGATGTGGTCGACGCGCTTGTGCCGGGTGGCGCCGTGGGCCAGCATGACCAGCGGTCGTGATCCCACCGCGTCTGCGGGCAGCCAGAGGATGCCGGGCACCACGCGACCGTCGACATCGAGGTCGAATCCTCGCTCGGCGACCCCATCGGCCACGAGCGGTTCGTCCATCCACCGAAGGGCCTGAGCGGTCACGGTCGTCCGATCCTACCGGTGCGGGAGGAGAACTACCCTCGGAGGGGAATGGCCGAGACGGGTGTCCCCGCCACCTCTGTGCAGCCCTCGGCCCTGGAACTGCTGGCCTACGCCGCCCCGGCCGTGCACGGCCCGTGCAGTGTCACCGAGAAGCTGGACTGGGTGGTGGGCACGGCTCGGGCCATGACCGGGGCGTCAGTGGCCGTCTACCTCGACCTGCGCAGCGGGGCGGGGCCCACCGCCACGGTGTCGGGGGCGGAGGCCGCCGACGCCGATCGTTTCGCCCGTCCCGCGGTGCGCTCGCTGCTCGATGCCGGCGGTGCCACGCCGGGGGTGCGTCGGGGAGAGGACCTGTTGGGCGACCCCCGGTACCTGAGCTTCGTCCACCGGGCGGGGCTGGCCGACGACGCCCCCAGCCTGTTCGTCCCCGTCCTGGGCGCCGACGGGTTCCCCCACGGGGCGCTCCTCCTGGCCGGTGGGACGTCCGGCGAGGTGGGGCACGCACCGACCGTGGTGCCCGGTGGCTTCGAGGCCGAGCAGGAGGCGGCCGTCGTCGCCCTGGCGTCCCATCTGGGCGTGGCACTGGACAACCTCGAGACCGTCACCCGCCTCACCGAGCTGCAGGCCGCGCAGCGCCAGGTCGTCCACCAGCTCCAGGAGGCCGTGCGCCCGCCCATGCCCTCGGTGGAGGGGGTGGAGCTCGGCGTCCACTACCTGCCCGCCGACCCGGGGGCGCCCACCGGCGGCGACCTCTACGACTGGCTGGTCCTGCCCGACGGTGACCTGCACATCGCCGTGGTCGATGTCATGGGCAAGGGTGTGGCCGCTACCAAAGACGCTGTCGGGGTCACCCACGCCCTGCGCCTGCTGGCGCTCGACGGCTGCATCATGGACCACCTGGTCGCCCGGGCCGGCGCCTTGGTGACGGCGCAGAACCCCGATGTGGTGGCCACCGTGCTGGTGCTTCGGTACCGGCCCGGCGACGGCACCGTCTCCATGGTCGGTGGCGGACATCCCCCGGCACTGGTGGTCTCGGGGTCCGGCGACGTGCGCCTCGTCTCGGCGCCCGGCGTGGCCATCGGCTGGCCCGGGGCGGGGTCGTCGGAGGTGGTGAGCTTCGTCGTCGACCGCCGCGACACCATCGTGCTGTACACCGACGGGCTCATCGAGTCGACCAAGGACATCATCGCCGGGCTCGAGGCACTGACCGCGGCCGCGGCCCAGACCGCCCAGTACCCGGCCACCCACCTGGCCCGGGCCCTCGTCCAGCGGGCCCTGGCCGGCGCCCAGCGGCGCGACGACTCGCTGGCGCTGGTGCTGCGCCGGCGTACGGCGACGCCCTCGGCGGGCACCCATCACCTGTCCCCGTTCGAGTACCGGTTCTCGCCCAGCCCGGCCACGATCCCGTTGTGCCGTCATCTGTTCTCCGATTGGGTCGACCACCTGAGCGTCGATGACGCCGAGCGGTCCGATCTGCTCCTGGTGGTCTCCGAGCTGTGCTCCAACGCCGTGCGTCACGCCAGCGGTGCCCCCCGGGCCCTTGCCCTGCGGGCCTGGGTCGACGGCGCCGACCTGATCGTCGAGGTGGAGGACGACGGCGGCGGGTTCGAGCTCGAGGGTCGCTACGACGACGAGGAGCCCGATCCCGAGGCCGAGCGGGGACGGGGCCTCTATGTGGTCGAGGCACTCTCCGACTCGGTGACGGTGACCCGTCGGCACGACCGCACCGTCGTGCGGGCGGTGCGCCGGTCGGTCATCTCCGGCGTCTGACGCCCCGTCACTCGGGGTGTTCCTCGGGCTCCCGTTCGCGCCGGCGCATGATGAGGGTGGCCACGGCCAGGGCCACGACCACGCCGGCCAGCACGCCGATCTTCAACATGGCGTCGGACGTCTTCTCGGTGGTGAGGCGAAAGGTCGCCTCCACCACCATCTCCTTGATGGCGGCCAGCATGCCGACGAGAAGGAAGGGCTCGGCGATCAACTTGTGCTCGGTGATGGCCGAGCGCACGGCGCTCAGCAGCTCCACCAGGATGAACACGATGAGCAAGGAGTTGAGCGTGGCCTCGACGGCGTTGATGATGCCGCCGGATGCATCGGAGGAGAACCGGTACACGGCCTGGCCGAGGACCACCAGTGCCCCGGTGGTGAGCAGCAGGGCGGTGAGCGCGTAGATCACGTCCTCGGCGATGTGCAGGCCGCGGGTCGTGGTTGCCGCGATGATGTCCTGGCGCTGGGCGGCCCGCTCCTCCTTGGAGACCGAGCGATCGTCGTCGGCGTCGGGCACGGAAGGGTCACGATCGTGGTCGGCCACGGCGGGGTGCTCAGCGGGCGCTGACGACGATGACCGGGCAGGGCGAGTTGCCGACGACGTAGTCGATACGGTGGCCGAAGAACGCCCGCTGGGTGACGGGCTTGCGGCTGCTGGCCAGCACCACCAGGTCGGCCCGCCGCCCTGCCCGCTCCACGATGGCGTTCTCGGGATGGTCGGCGACCAGTACGTCGGTCTCCACCCTCGCCCCCATGGAGCGGCCCAACTCGGCCATCTTGGCCACCACGTCCTCGCCGATCTCCACGGCGTGCATGATGGCCTCGCCACCGCCCATGCGGCTGGTGTGCTGGGGGCCGCTCACCACGTGCACGACATCGACGACGGTCTCGTGGCCGGCGGCCATGGCGAAGGCCACCTCGGCGGCGTAGCGGTCGCTCTCGCTTCCCGACGTCGGCACCAGGATGTGGCTGCCGGGGAGCCGATCGAGGCGAGTGTCGTGGTCGTCCCCGTCGGGCAGGCTCAGCACCAGCAACGAACACGGTGACTCCTGGATGACGTTGTCGACGTACCGCTCGAACATCGAGCCCTCGGCGCTGGGACGCCGTTCGACGGCGGTGAGCACGAGCAGGTCGTAGCCCTTCTGGGCCTCGGCCACGATCACGTCGGAGGGCCCCGTCTTGTCCTTCTTCACCACGGTGCGCGCGCCGCCACCGATCTGGGCCTCGATGCCCTCCTTGGCCTCCCTGACATCGCCCCTGTCGGTGGCGCCGTCCGCTTGCAGGTAGAGGGAGGTCACCTCCACGTCCTCCTCGGCCACCAACAGGCCCACGACCTTGGCGGCGGTGTCGGACTCGCCCTGGTTGCGCACCGGCAGCAGCACCCGCTTGAGGTTGGCCACGAAGCTCTCCCGGCGCCTGTCCTCGGACTCGAGCCGGGCCTTCTCCTCGTCGGTGGGCTCGACGTGGCCGAGGGTCCAGCGCAGGGTGGGCGGCGCCATCAGCGACGTCACGATGGCGACCATGAGGATGATCGAGTACATCTCGGGCGTGAGGATCCCCCGGCTGAGCCCCACGGTGGCCACGATGATCTCCATGGCCCCCCTGGCGTTCATACCCGCCCCGAGAGACAGGGCCTCCCAGTGCCCGAGCCGGCTGGCGCGCGCTCCCGCGTAGGCGCCGACGAACTTGCCCACGATGGCGATGCCGAGCACGACCAGTCCCACGCCCAGCACCTTGGGCGCGGCCAGCTTGCCCAGGTCGACGCGCAGGCCGGAGGCGGCGAAGAACACCGGTGCGAACACGCCCAGGGCGACCTGTTCGAAGATGTGGCGGGCCCGCTCGTCGAAGCGCTTCACCTGGCCGACGAGGATCCCGGCGATGAACGCCCCCAGCACGGCTTCCAGCTTCAACTCCTGGGTGACGGCGCCGAACGCCAGGGCCAGCGCCATCAGCGCGGTGATCTTGACCATGTCGCCGCCGACATGGTTGTCGAGGACGCGGAGGAGGATCGAGACTCCCTTGCGCCCCAGGGTGTAGCTCACGATCAGGACGCCAAGGACCGACACGATCGAACGCCCGGCGGTGAGGGGGTTGACGGTGCCGCTGCTGGCCAGGCCGGCCACCACCGACAACAGGATCCACCCGATGGTGTCGTCGATCATGCCCGCGGCCAGAGTGATCTGGCCGATGTCGCGGCGGATGATCTTCATCTCCATCAAGACCTTGGCGATGACGGGGATGGCGGAGATGCTCATGGCCGTGCCGATGAACAGGGCGAACACCAGGCGCTTGCTCGGGTCGGCCACGAAGTCCGACGGCAGGAGGAACCCGAGCCCGAAGCCCAGGCCGAAAGGGACGGCGATCCCGCCGAGGGAGATGGCCGCTGCACCCTTGCCCTTGCGGGCGATCAGCCCGACATCGGTCTCCAGCCCGGTGAGGATCAACAGCATGATCACGCCCAGCCAGGACACGATCTCGAGCAGGTGTACCTGTTCGGGTGTCTGGGGGAAGATGTCGTTGAACAGGCCGGGGGACACGGTGCCCAGCAGGCTGGGGCCGAGGAAGAACCCGGCCAGCAGCTCACCCACCACCGAGGGCAGGCCGAACTTGGTGGCGACCTGCCCGAGGACGCGCGCGGTCACGAGGAGCAGGAAGAACTGGAGCAGGAACAGGTACAGCTCGTGCTCGGCGAGGGGTTTGACGATCGCCAACACTTCAGTCACGAGATGGGGGGACCTTCCGGGAGCACCCGCGCGCGGGTGAAGAGGGTGACGACGTTCGTCTTACCCCGCCGCTCGTCGCTCCAAGCCGACTTGGGCGAGGCGGGCCTACTCGCCCCGCAGCAGCGACCGCTTGACGTCTTCGATGGCCTGGGTGACCTTGATGCCCCGGGGACAGGCATCGGTGCAGTTGAAGGCGGTGCGGCAGGCCCACGTGCCCGACCGGTCGTCGAGGATCTCCAGGCGCTCGGCGCCGGCCTGGTCGCGCGAGTCGTACACGAAGCGGTGGGCGTTGACGATGGCCGCCGGGCCCACGTAGGAGTCGTTGGCCCAGAAGACCGGGCACGACGTGGTGCACGCCGCGCACAGGATGCACTTGGTGGTGTCGTCGAACCGGGCCCGGTCGGCCGGGCTCTGGAGGCGCTCGCGGTCGCCGGGATCGTCGTCGTTCACCAACCACGGCTTGACCGCCTTGTACTGCTCGAAGAACGGCTCCATGTCGACGATGAGGTCCTTGAGCACCGGCAACCCCCGGAGCGGCTCGACGTTGATGCTGTGGCCCACGTCACTGATGAGCAGCACGCACGCCAGGCGGTTGGAGCCGTTGATCACCATGGCATCGGAGCCGCACACGCCATGGGCGCACGAGCGCCGGAACCCCAGCGTCGAGTCGTGGTGCCACCGCACCTGATGGAGCGCGTCGAGCACCCGGTCGGTCTCTTCGACCTCGACCCGGTAGGTCTCCCAATGGGGCTTGTCGTCACGGTCGGGGTCGAACCGCTTGATGCGCAGGTCGACGTTCACCGCCACGTCAGTACTTCCGTTCCATGGGCAGGTAGGGCCCTTCCTCGACCGCCTTGTAGCCCAGGCGGACGGCGCCACCCGCCTCCCGCCAGGCCAGGGTGTGGCGCATCCAGTTGGCGTCATCGCGCAGGGGGTGGTCGTCGCGCGAGTGGGCACCCCGGCTCTCGGTGCGGGCCAGGGCGCTGGCCGCCACCGTGTCGGCCAGGTCGAGCAGGAAGCCCAACTCCAGGGCCTCGGTGAGGGCGTAGTTGAAGCGCATGCCCTGGTCGGACACCGAGGCCTGCCGGTAGCGGGCCTGGAGACCGGCCACCGTGGCCCGGACCGACTGCAGGCTCTCCTCGGTGCGGAAGACCGAGGCATTGGCGGTCATCTCCGTCTGCAACTCGTCGCGGATGTCGGCCACGTTCTGACTCTCGGGACGACCCAGGAGATCGGAGACCAGCGCCCGGGAGATGTCGACGGCGTCGTCGGGCAGTTCCGGTTGGTCGGCGCCGGCCACGAACTCGGCCATGGCAGCGCCGCCCCGGCGACCGAACACCACGATGTCGAGCAGTGAGTTGGTGCCCAGACGGTTGGCCCCGTGCACCGACACGCATGCGCACTCACCGGCGGCGTAGAGCCCGGGGACGACGGTGCCGGCGGCGTCGAGGACCACCTCGGCCGACACGTTGGTGGGGATGCCGCCCATGGCGTAGTGGGCCGTGGGCTGGATGGGGATGAGGTCGGTCTTGGGCTCGATGCCCAGGTAGGTGCGCACGAACTCGGTGATGTCGGGCAGCTTGGCGTCGATCTGCTCGGGGGGCAGGTGAGTGAGGTCGAGGTGGACGAAGTCCTTCTTGTCGCCGCACCCGCGGCCTTGGCGGATCTCGGTGAGGATGGCCCGGCTCACCATGTCGCGCGGGGCCAGGTCCTTGACCGTCGGGGCGTAGCGCTCCATGAAGCGCTCGCCGTCGGCGTTGCGCAGGATGCCGCCTTCGCCCCGGGCCGCCTCGGAGAGCAGGATGCCGAGCTTGTAGATGCCCGTCGGGTGGAACTGGAAGAACTCCATGTCCTGCATGGGCACGCCCCGGCGGTTGAGCAGGCCGGGGCCGTCGCCGGTGAGGGTGTGGGCGTTGGACGAGACCTTGAACATCTTGCCGAAGCCGCCGGTGGCGAACAGGGCGGCCTTGCACTCGAACAGGTGGAGGTCGCCGGTGGCCAGCTCGTAGGCGACCACCCCGGAGACAGGTGCGTCGGGGCCGGCGTCGCCGCCGCCGGCGAAGGCCACGTCGAGCACCTGGAACTCGTTGAAGAACGCGACGTCGCGGGCCACGCACTGCTGGAACAGGGTCTGGAGGATCATGTGGCCGGTGCGGTCGGCGGCGAAGCAGGCCCGGCGTACCGGCGCCTCGCCGTGGTTGCGGGTGTGGCCGCCGAAGCGGCGCTGGTCGATGCGGCCCTCGGGCGTGCGGTTGAACGGCAGGCCCAGGTGTTCGAGCTCGATGACGGCGTCGACTGCCTCCCGGCACATGATCTGGGCCGCCTGCTGGTCGACCAGGTAGTCGCCCCCCTTCACCGTGTCGAAGGCGTGCCACTCCCAGGAGTCCTCCTCCACGTTGGCCAGCGCCGCGCACATCCCCCCCTGGGCGGCGCCGGTGTGCGACCGCGTGGGGTAGAGCTTGGTGAGCACCGCGGTACGGCACTTCCCGGCCACTTCGATCGCCGCTCGTAGGCCCGCTCCGCCCGCTCCCACGATGACTGCGTCGTAGGTGTGCCGGTGAACCTCCACCCCCCGATCCTGGCACCGATCGCCGTACTCGGGGAACCGACCGTCAGGAGGCGGTGGCCTTGCCCTGGAGGACGGCGTTCACGGCGACGCCCGTGCCTCCCGGGGTGAGGGTGATCTTGAAGGGCCCGGGCCCGAAGGTCACCGTTGTGGACCGGCGGGTCGAGCTGGGGCTCTGTACCTGCAGGGTCCCCGACACCGAGATCTTGCCCGGGCCGGTGAGCTCGAGGGTCTCGGGATCGACGTGCACGACGGCGCCTCCCCGGCTGGTGAGCACGGTCCGCTCGTCGGCGTGGAAGGCCACCGAGTCACGCGGCGTGGCGATGCCGCCGGTGCCGACGGCGACGGAGGCGGCCGCCTGGTAGTCGCCGGGCACGAAGGAGCGTTCCCCCCCGTCGAGGGCCCAGGTGGCCCCGCCGGCGTCCACGTCGACATGGACGGGACCGAGCTCGAGCCCGCCGGTGCCGGTGATGGGCAGCGGGGTGCCCGACGGCCACGAGATGGTGGTGCGCTTCCCGTCGACCAGGGCGTTCTCGATGGTGGCGTTGGCCGTGCCCCGTTCGACGGCCGTCAAGGTGAACGGCGCGGCCAGTGGCTTGGCCCACTGGGCGTCGTCGGCGACGAAGTGGGCCACGTCGCCGGTGACGAACTCCTGGCCCGGGCCGGGCACGAGTACCGGGTCCTGGGCCCCCTCTCCGGACGACGAACCCGAGCCCGATCCCGAGCACCCGGCGACCACCGAGGCCAGGAGGACGGCGGTCATCACCAGGGCGGCGCGGACGGGCCTCAGAGGCGCCGGCGTGACGAAACGTGGCATCGGGCCAAGACTAGGTTGGCGGCGATGTCGCGACCGGCAACTCTGGGCCAGCTCAAAGCGTCGGGATGGACGTCGGTCCCGGTCTCCGAAGAGCTGCGGCGCAATGCCGCCGCCCGCATCGCCGCCGGTCAGCCGGTGGTCGGGGGCGTCCTGGGCTACGACCACACCGTGCTGCCCCAGCTGGAGAACGCCTTGCTGGCCGGCCACGACATCGTGTTCCTGGGCGAGCGCGGTCAGGCCAAGACGCGCATCATCCGGTCGATCACCGAGCTCCTCGACGAGTGGATGCCGGTGGTGGCCGGCTCGGAGATCAACGACGACCCCTACCGGCCCGTCTCTCGCCACGCCCGCGACCTGGTGGGCGAGCACGGCGACGACACGCCCGTGGCGTGGGTCCACCGCAGTGCCCGCTTCGGCGAGAAGCTGGCCACGCCCGACACCTCCATCGCCGACCTCATCGGCGAGGTCGACCCCATCAAGGTGGCCGAGGGCCGGTACCTGTCCGACGAGCTGACCCTGCACTACGGTCTGGTCCCACGCACCAACCGGGGCATCTTCGCCATCAACGAGCTGCCCGACCTGGCCGAGCGCATCCAGGTCGGCCTGCTCAACGTGTTGGAGGAGCGCGACATCCAGGTGCGGGGCTACAAGATCCGCCTCCCCCTCGACATCGTGCTGGTGGC
>JBBWZS010000156.1:0-3969 GCA_039649175.1 Acidimicrobiaceae bacterium | reverse complement strand
GGCGGCGACGCCTCCACCGAGCAGCCCAACAATCAGCACCCCCAGGACGAAACGCACCGCGGCAAGGGTAGGTTGGGCCTCATGTCGCGTCCCGCCACCCTCGGTCAGCTCCGCGAGTCAGGTTGGGAGTCGGTGCCGGTCAAAGAGGAGGTGCGGCGCAACGCCGCTGCCAAGGTCAAGGCCGGCGAGCCGTTGTTTCCCGGCGTCCTCGGCTACGACGACACCGTCCTTCCGCAGCTGGAGAACGCCCTCCTCGCCGGCCACGACGTCATCTTCCTTGGCGAGCGCGGTCAGGCCAAGACCCGCATGATCCGCACGCTCACCGAGCTGCTCGACGAGTGGATGCCGATCGTCGCCGGGTCCGAGATCAACGACGATCCGTACAACCCCGTGTCCAAGCACGCGCGCGACCTCATGCGCGAGCACGGCGACGACACACAGCTCGAATGGGTGCACCGCGACACCCGCTTCGGCGAGAAGCTGGCCACTCCGGACACGTCGATCGCCGACCTCATCGGCGAGGTCGACCCCATCAAGGTGGCCGAGGGCCGGTACCTGTCCGACGAGCTGACCCTGCACTACGGCCTGGTCCCCCGCACCAACCGGGGCATCTTCGCCATCAACGAGCTGCCCGACCTGGCCGAGCGCATCCAGGTCGGCCTGCTCAACGTGCTGGAGGAGCGCGACATCCAGGTGCGGGGCTACAAGATCCGCCTCCCCCTCGACATCGTGCTGGTGGCCTCGGCCAACCCCGAGGACTACACCAACCGGGGCCGGATCATCACCCCGCTGAAGGACCGCTTCGGGGCCCAGATCCGCACCCACTACCCTCTGGACGCCGCCACCGAGCTGGGCATCGTGGCCCAGGAGGTCGACGTGGCGCCCGCCGCCGGCGTCGTCGTGTCGATGCCCCCCTTCATGGCCGCCATCGTCGCCGCCATCTCGGCCGAGGCCCGCCGCAGCCCGCACGTCAACCAGCGCTCCGGCGTCTCCGTGCGCCTGTCCATCGCCAACTACGAGACGCTGGCGGCCAACGCCACCCGCCGGGCCCTGCGCCTGGGCGAGCCCGAGGCGGTGCCCCGGGTGAGCGACCTCGACGCCCTGGCGCCGTCCACCGCCGGCAAGGTCGAGATCGAGGCTTTCGAGGAGGGCCGGGCCGAAGCCGCCCTCGATCACATCGTCAAGGCGGCGGTGCTGGGGGTGTTCAAGGAGCACTGCCCGATGGACCGCTTCGGCGCCCTGCTGAGCGACTTCGACGAGGGGACCGTCGTCCACACGGGGGACAACGTGGCCTCGTCCGACTACGTGGCCGTGCTCGAGCGCCTCCCCGCGCTGCGGGAGGCGGTGCTGCCTCTGGCCGGTACCGAGGCTCCGGCCGCGGTGGCCAGCGCCACCGAACTGGTGCTCGAGGGCCTCCACCTGTCGCGACGGCTCAACAAGGACGTGGCGGGGACCCGGGCGACCTACCGGGGACGGTGAAGCGGTGCCCAGCGGCTTCCGGTACTCGCGCTGGGACGGCACCCAGACGGGGTTCGACGTCGACGCCGACGACGTCCTGTCCCGGCTCACCGACGACGTCATCTACCACGGCGACCTCGATGCCGCCCTGCGGCGCCTGCTCACCGACGGCCTGACCGGGCCCGACGGCGAACGGGTGGCCGGGCTGCGGGAGCTTCTCGAGCGCCTGCGCCGCCGCCGCCAGGAGGAGCTGGCCGACAACGACCTGGGCGGCGCCTTCGCCGACATCGCCCGGGAGCTGCGCCAGATCGTCGAGCAGGAGCAGGAGGCCATCGACGGCATGGAGCGTGATGCCGTCCGGTCCGGCGACGAGCGCCGGCGTCAGACCGCCGAGGCCTCGGCGGCCGAGCGCAGGATGCGCCTCGACCTGTTGCCGTCCAACCTGGCCGGGCAGGTGCAGGACCTGTCGAGCTACGACTTCACCTCGGCCGAGGCGGGGCGGCGCTTCGACGACCTGGTCGAGCGCCTGCGCCGGGAGCTGCTCCAGAGCCGGTTCAACGAGATGGCGGGCGCCATGGCCAACGTGGGCCCCGAGCAGCTCCAACGCACCAAGGACATGCTGGCCGCCCTCAACCACATGATCGACGAGCGGGCCCAGGGCAACGATGTGGAGCCCGATTTCGCCGCCTTCATGGCCGCCTACGGCGACTTCTTCCCGGAGAACCCCCGGACCCTGGACGAGCTGCTCGAGCAGCTGGCGGCCCAGGCCGCCGCTTTCCAGTCGTTCGTGAACTCGCTGTCGCCCGGCCAGCGCGCCGAGCTGGCCCGCCTGTCCGACCAGCTGCTGGGCGACATCGACCTGCGCTGGCAGCTCGACCAGTTGAGCCGGAACCTGCAGGGCCAGTTCCCGGAGCTGGGTTGGGCCAACAGCTACGAGTCGTCGGGGCAGACGCCGATGAGCATGCTCGACGCCGTCGACATGGTCGACCGCCTGGGCCAGATCGACGCCCTCGAGGGCCTGCTGTCCGGGGCCACGTCGCCCGGAGCCCTGGCCGAGGTCGACCCCGAGGTCGCCCGCGACCTGCTCGGCGACGACGGCGCCCGCAGCCTCGACCAGCTGGCCGAACTGGCGCGCACACTGACCGAGGCCGGGCTCATCGAGCAGCGGGAGGGCAGGCTGGAGCTCACGCCCCGGGGCCTGCGGCGCATCGGACAGAACGCCCTCACCGACCTGTTCGCCCGTCTGGGCGCCGACCGCCTCGGCCACCACCCCGACGACCGCGAGGGCCCGGGCCACGAGCGCAGCTACGACACCAAGGCCTACGAGTTCGGCGACCCGTTCAACCTCAACATCGAGCGGACCATCCGCACCAGCCTGCTGCGCAGCGGCGGTCTGCCCATCTCGCTGCATCCCGAGGACTTCGAGGTGGAGCGCACCGAGACCCTCACCAGGGCCAGCACCGTGCTGGCCATCGACTTGTCGCTGTCGATGCCGATGCGCGACAACTTCCTGGCCGCCAAGAAGACGGCGGTGGCCCTGCACTCGCTCATCTCCGGGCGCTACCCGAGTGACTACCTGGGACTGGTGGGCTTCAGCGAAGTGGCGCGGGTCCTGCGCCCCGACCAGCTCCCCGAGGTGTCGTGGGACTTCGTCTTCGGCACCAACATGCACCACGCCCTGCTCCTGGCCCGGCGCATGCTGGCAGGCCGGCCGGGCACCCGCCAGATCATGATGATCACCGACGGTGAGCCCACCGCCCACATCACCGCCGACGGCGAGCCCCTCTTCCACTACCCACCGACGCCCGAGACCGTCGAGGCCACGCTCAACGAGGTCGTGCGGTGCACGCGCCAGGGCATCCGCATCAACACCTTCATGCTCGACGTGACACCGCACTTGCAGGCCTTCGTCGAGCGCCTGAGCCGCATCAACCGAGGCCGGGTGTTCTTCACCACCCCCGAGACCCTGGGCGACTACGTCCTGGTCGACTTCATCGACCAGAAGCGGGCCCGCCGCACCGGCCGCAGCGCCTGAGGCGGCGGGCGGTAGCTGTCGGCGACCACCATTGACCACCCCTTCGCGGCCTGGTAACCCTGTGCCCGGTACGCTGTGCGAAGCACCCGGTTGAAAACTGCAGCCGCTTCGTGAGCACTTCTCCTGGTCGGTAGGGCAGCCCCGCCTCCCGCCTGGATCATGAGAGAGAAGGTCGGCTCCATTGTCACCCGAGTTGCTCGTTGTGCCTGGGTCGTCCTACCCCCTCGACGACCACGACGGTGACCGGGCGTGACCAGCGTGCACCCCGCCGGGTCACCCGTGCCCGCGGCGCGGCCCACCGACATCCGCCCTGCGTCGCCGAGGTCGGGTGACGACGACGCCGACGGTCCGGCCGGATGGCGCCGTTCGCACCTGTCGCTGGTCGTCACCGTCGAGGACGGCGTCATGACCGCCACCCGGCGGGACTCGATGGCCAGACATCCGTCGGCGGCCCGCCAGGACTGAGCGACGAGCCC
>JBBWZS010000155.1:0-8378 GCA_039649175.1 Acidimicrobiaceae bacterium | reverse complement strand
TCGATCTCGCGCTCGCGCCCGATGACGGGGTCGAGCTTCTTGTCGCGGGCCAGCTGGGTGAGGTTGCGGCCGAACTGGTCGAGCACGAGCGACCCGGTTGGGGCCGACTCGCCGGCGGGACCACCCGTGGGGGCGCCCTCCTTGCCGGCGTAGCCGGACAGGAGCTGGATCACCTGCTGGCGCACGCGGGACAGGTCGGCACCCAGCTTGACCAGCACCTGGGCGGCCACGCCCTCGCCCTCGCGTATCAGGCCGAGGAGGATGTGCTCGGTGCCGATGTAGTTGTGGCCGAGCTGCAGGGCCTCGCGCAGGGACAGCTCGAGGACCTTCTTGGCCCTGGGGGTGAAGGGGATGTGGCCGCTGGGCGACGATCCGCCGTGGCCGATGATCTCCTCGACCTGGGTGCGAACGGCCTCGAGCGAGATGCCCAGCTGTTCCAGGGCCTTGGCCGCCACCCCCTCGCCCTCGTGGATGAGGCCGAGCAGGATGTGCTCGGTGCCGATGTAGTTGTGGTTGAGGAGCCGTGCTTCTTCCTGGGCCAGCACCACGACCCTTCGGGCTCGGTCTGTGAAGCGCTCAAACATGGAGAACCCTCCCTCCTGACGGTGGGGTCCAGAGGTGGCAAGTCTACTTGTGCCGGCCACCAACGCGAGACGCACCCTCCCGACCTGGCTGGACGGGGAGGGTGTAGCCCCTCTTCCAACATCGGCGCTTGCTACCCGATTCCTGACCTCGAAAAACCGTCAGGCCCTGCCAGCCGGGCTCGGTGGCCCTCGGGGGTCACCGAGCCCGGCTGCGGGTCAGCCGCCCGGAGGGGGCGTGGTGGTGGCGGGGGTGGTGACGACCGTGTGGCCGCACAGGCCGCCCGGGATCGACGTGTCGCAGTCGTTGGCCCTGAAGGTGTTCGAGGCGGCCGACTGGTCGATCAGGTCGGCGGGCACGTTGCCGTGGGCCGTGTTGCCGACGATCTGGTTGTTCGACGAGCCCGCGATCAGCACGATGCCGCCGGAGACGAACGACGGCCCGCTCGGCCGGTTGTCGTTCACGGTGTTGGCCTGGATCACGATCTGGTGGCCGCCGAGAACCACGATGCCGCCGCCCGAGATGGGGGGAGCGTCGTCACCGGCCGGGCACGAGTTGTTGTTGTGGTTCACCTGGTTGCCGGTGGCCACCCAGTTGGTGGGCGAGTTCGGTGCCTCGAGGAACAGGATGCCCAGGCAGTTGTCGTGGGCGTTGTTGGCCACGATCGACCCCGAGGACGCGCTGCGGATGAAGATGCCGAACCCGTTGTTGAACACCGTGTTGTTCTTCACCACGGCCTGGGCGCTGGGCGAGTCACCCACGTAGAGACCGGCCTCGCCGCTGCCCGACGCGGTGTTGTCGAGGATCCGGGTGCCCGTCGAGGTGTTGGCGAACACGCCGTACGCACCGTTGTTGGTGAGCACGTCGTTCTGCACGGTGGTGTTCTCGGCCCCGACGACGAAGATCCCCTGGTTGGGGAAGTTCTTGACGGTGAAACCGGTCACGCTCACACCCGACACCGGCGTGATCAGGGTGAAGGTGGAGAAGTCGAAGTCCCCGATCACGCAGATCCCGCTGTTCTCGTTGGCCCCTCCATCACCGGGAAATGCGCAGCCGCCCGTCGGGGCGCCCGCCGGAGGCTTGAGGATGGTCTGGCCAGGGGTGCCCTGGAGCTTGATGTTGTTCTTGGCGATGGTGACGTTCTCGCGGTAGGTGCCGGGCTTGACGACGATGGTCGACCCTGGCGGGGCGGCGTTGATGGCGGCCTGGATGGACTGGCCCGGCTTGACGGTGAACGTGGCGGCGCCGGCCGGTGCGGCCTGGGCCACGAGGGCGCCGGCCACCATGCCCGATGAGATCAGCGCTGCAGCCGCCTTTCGGCGGAACGTGGTGATCAAGTTGTGCTCCTTCTTCCCTTGCGGCCGCCGCGGACCGATGACCGTCGTTGTCGAGCGCCCATTTGACACCCGAACCCGCAGGCGCACAACACCCCTGGTCACGGGGCCCGGCCGACGAGCGCCGGCAGCGACCGGTCGTACGGCGGCTCCGCCACTCCCTCCTCGGTGACGATGGCGCTCACCAGCGCCGCCGGGGTGACGTCGAAGGCGCGGTTCTCGGCGGCGAAGCCCGGTGGGGCGATCTCCGCGCCGCCGAACGTGGTGACCTCGCGGCCGGTTCGCCGCTCGACGATGATGGCCGAGCCATCGGGGCATTGGAGGTCGATGGTGGAGAGGGGAGCGGCCACGTAGAGAGGTACGCGGTGGTGGAGGGCCAGCACCGCCAGCCCGTAGGTGCCCACCTTGTTGGCCACATCACCGTTGGCGGCGACACGGTCGGCGCCCACCACCACGCAGTCGACCTCGCCGGAGGCCATGAGCGACGCGGCCATGACATCGGCCACCAGGGTGGCGGGGATCCCCAGGCGGTCGAGCTCCCACGCGGTGAGGCGGGCCCCCTGGAGGGCGGGACGGGTCTCACCCACCCACACCGTCGGGTGCCGTCCCGTCTCGTGGGCCGCCCGCACGATGCCCAGCGCCGTCCCGTACCCGACGCAGGCGAGTGAGCCGGCGTTGCAGTGGGTGTAGACCCGTCCACCCTCGGGCACCAGGTGGGCGCCCAGGGCCCCGAGGCGGCGGTTGCGGGCCACGTCGTCTCTCGCCAGCCGGCAGGCCTCGCCCACCGGGTCGTCGGCCCGCAGCGCCTGGTCGACTCCCCAGGCCAGGTTCACGGCCGTGGGCCGGGTGGCCACCAGACGGGCGGCGGCCTCGGCGAGGGGCACCCCGGTGACCTGGGCCAGGGCGATCCCCATGGCACCGGCCACGCCGAGGGCGGGAGCACCGCGCACCGCCATGGTGGTGATGGCGTCGCACAGGTCGTCGACGGTGGCGATGTCGAGCGTGACCAGCTCGGAGGGCAGCCGGCGCTGGTCGATGAGCCGTATCCGCCCGTCGACCCACTCGATGGAGGCCGGGATGGGGTCGCCGGCGGGGGCGTCGCCGGCGGCGCTCTCGCTCACGGCGTGAGGTTGCGTTCGTAGATGAGGCGCAGGCCGTGGAGGGTGAGCCAGGGCTCGTGGTGGTCGATGCTGGCCGAGCAGGGCGCGATGAGGCTGCCCAAGCCGCCGGTGGAGATCACCGAGCAGGGCCCCAGCTCCTGCTCGAACCGCCGGCACAGGCCGTCGACGGCGCCCGCGAACCCGAAGATGGCCCCTGACTGGATGGATTCCACCGTGCTCTTGCCGATCGCCCGCCGGGGCTCGACCAGGCGGACGCGCGAGAGTGCGGCGGCTCGCTCGAACAGGGCGTCGAGGCTGATCTCCACCCCGGGCAGGATGGCCCCCCCGAGGTACTCGCCCCGGGTCGAGGTGGCATCGACGGTGGTGGCCGTCCCGAAGTCGCAGACGATCGTGGGACCGCCGTAGCGGTCGAAGGCGCCCACCGCATTGGCGATGCGGTCGGCGCCGACCTCCTTGGGGTTGTCGTAGAGGATCGGCATCCCGGTGCGGGTGCCGGGGCCCACCACCACGACCGGGGACGCGTCGAGGTAGCGCTCGGCCATCTCGGCCAGCACGACGGTGAGGCGCGGCACTGTCGAGCACACCACCATGCCCGTGACCCGGTCGAACGACAGGCCCTGCTGGGCCAGGAACTGGCCGATGAGCAGGGCGTGCTCGTCGGAGCTGCGCTCGGCGCTGGTGGCGATGCGCCAGTGGGTGACCAGGTCGGTCCCGTCGTAGAGGCCGACGACGGTCTGGGTGTTGCCGGCGTCCACGGCGAGGAGCACCGGCTCAGGAGCCGCCATGCCGTTCGGGCACGGAGCCGGCACGCCGTTCGGGCACGGAGCCGGTGATGTCGAGACCGATGTCGAGCACCGGCGCCGAGTGGGTGATGGCGCCGACGGCGATGAGATCGGCGCCGGCGTCGGCGTAGGCAGCGACGGTCTCGAGGGTCACCCCGCCCGACACCTCGACGAGGCAGGCTCCGTTGACCGTGTGCACGCAGGCAGAGACCTGTTCGGGGGACATGTTGTCGAGCAGGACCAGGTCGACCCGCGCCGCCAGAGCCTCGTCGAGCTCCGCCGCCGTGTCGCACTCGACCTGCACGCTGCGCCCGGGCCACAGGGAGCGCGCCCGGGCCACCGCCTCGCCTATGGGCGTGCCCGCCAGGTGGTTGTCCTTCAACAAGATGCCGTCGGACAGCGAGCCACGGTGGTTGACGGCGCCCCCCGCCCGTACCGCTGCCTTCTCCAGCGCCCGCAGCCCCGGCGTGGTCTTGCGGGTGTCGCGGATGGCGCACCGCCGCCCGGTGGTGAGCTCGACGTACCGGCGGGTGAGGGTGGCGATGCCCGACAGGTGCCCGAGCAGGTTCAAGGCGGTGCGCTCGGCGGTGAGGATGGACGCCAGCGGGCCCTCCACCCGGGCCAGTGGCGATCCCGCCGTGAGGCTGTCGCCGTCATCGGCCGACCACACCACGGTGACCACCGGGTCGACCTGGGCGAAGGCCTCCGTCGCCGCCGTGCGCCCGGCCAGCACGCCGTCGGCGCGGGGGACGAGGTGGGCCTCGGCCGTGACGCCGGCGGGCAGGAGGGCGGCGGTGAGGTCGCCCAGGGGCCCCAGGTCCTCGGCCAGGGCCCTGGCCACCACCTCCCGCACGGCGGCCCCCGGCGGGTGGACGTCGCCGCTCGTTCGCTCGGGCACGGGCACCGAGTGCCCCTGGGGCACGGCATCGGGGACGGCGGTCACGCGATCACCAGCCGGTGGGCCAGGTCGGGCCTGATGGCGGGGAAGTCGGTGCGGGTGTGGCAGCCGCGGGTCTCCTGGCGGACGCTGGCGGCCAGGACCAGGGCGGAGCCGATGGCGAGCAGGTTACGGCACTCATTGGCCTCCCGCGACCGGTTGCCCGGATCGATGGTGGCTGCCGCGGCACGCAGGTCACGGTCGGTCTCGGCGAGTGATCGGGCGTCACGGGCCACGCCGGCGCCGCTGGTCATCGCCGCCTGCAGCGTCTCCCGGGCTTTCGCCGGCTCGACGTGGTGCTTCGTGACGTCGCCCGCCGCCGAGGTCGGTAGCGCGACTGAGAACTGCTCGGGAAGGGTGAGCTGCGTCGCCGTGCCGTCGTCGAGGCAGCGCAGGGCTCCGCTGGGCGAGCGACGGTGCCCCCCTGCGGCGATGGCCTCCACCACGCGGGCACCGAAGACCATGCCCTCGAGCAGCGAGTTCGACGCCAGCCGGTTGGCGCCGTGCACGCCGGTGCATGCCACCTCACCGGCGGCCCACAGACCGGGGAGGGCGCTGGCCCCGTCGAGGTCGGTGAGCACCCCGCCGACCAGGTAGTGGGCGGCCGGGGCGATGGGGAGCCAGTCGACGGCCGGGTCGAGCCCGGCCCGGCCGAGGGCGACGGCGATCGTCGGGAACCGTTCCTCGAAGCTGGCGAGCGGCGTGGCGTCGAGCCAGAGGTGGTCGGCCCCCTGCTCGCGCATCCGGATGGCCATGGCCCGGGAGACGACGTCCCGGGGGGCCAGCTCCTCAACGAAGCGGTCACCCCGGGCGTCGCGCAGGAGGGCGCCGTGGCCCCGGAGCGCCTCGGACAGGAGCGGGCGCGGCATCTGCGGGTGGTGGAGGGCGGTGGGGTGGAACTGGACGAACTCCACGTCGGCGACGGCCACGCCGGCGCGCAGGGCCATGGCCACCCCGTCACCGGTGGCCTGCGCCGGGTTGGTGGTGACGGAGTAGAGCTGCCCGGCTCCCCCGCTGGCCAGGAGGATGTGGGGCGCCCGCACCGGGTGGGGCCGGCCGCTCGGGTCGAGGGCGACGACGCCCCGGCACCGGCCGCCGGACACGATCAGGTCGGCGGCGAACCATCCTTCGAGCACCGACACCGCAGTGGTGCGGACCGCCTCGACCAGGGCCCGTTCGATCTCGGCCCCCGTCGCTGCCCCGCCGGCGTGGACCACCCGGGGTACGGAGTGGCCGCCCTCGCGCGCCAGGGCCAGCACCCCGGCGGGGTCGGTGTCGAACACCGCGCCGAGGGCGATGAGGTCGTTCACCCGCCCGGGGCCTTCGTCGACGAGCACCCGGACGGCGTCGGCGTCGCAGAGCCCGGCGCCGGCGGCCAGGGTGTCGGCCAGATGGAGGTCGGCCGAGTCGGGGTCGCCGCCGATGGCCGCCGCCACACCCCCCTGGGCCCAGCTGGTGGCCGACTGGGACAGCTCGCCCTTGGTCAGCACCCCCACCCTCAGGCCGAGCACCGACGCCGCCTGCACGGCGGCGGAAAGGCCGGCCACGCCGCTGCCCAGCACCAGGAGGTCCAGATCGCCGGCGGGAGAGTCGTCGGGGGTGGTCACCTGGTGGGGCCCGCCGGCGACCCGCCGTCGGTCGGAACGGTGCCCCGCCCAGCGGGCCGCTCGGGCCCGGGATCCCGCCCAGAGGGCCGCTCGGGCCCAGGATCCCGCCCGACGGGGCGGTTGTGGGCGTCGACCTGGACCACCGTGGGGGAGAAGGACTCGAGCTCGGCCTCGGTGAACTCGCCGTAGGTCAACACGATGACCCGGTGGCCGACCTCGACCAGGCGGGCCGCCGCCCCGTTGAGCTGCAGCTCGCCCCGGCTGCCGGGGATGGCGTAGGTCTCGAACCGGGCGCCGTTGTCGATGTCGAGCACGGCCACCTGTTCCCAGTCGCGTATGTCGGCCAGGGCCATCAACTCGGCGTCGATGGTGACCGAGCCCTCGTAGTGCAGGTCGGTGGCGGTGACCAGCGCCCGGTGGATCTTGCTCTTGAGCATGCGACGACGCATCAGGCGCTCCTTCGCTCGTGCTCTGGGCCGGCGGCGGCCGTCCCGGCCCAGGCAGCCTGCGGGGTGAGGCCGACGTTGTCGATGAGGCGGGTGGCGCCGACCGTTGCCGCCAGGAGCAGGCGGACGTCGCCCGCCAGGGAGTGGACGGGCGTGAGGTCGCCGGCCGCCACCACCGCGGCGTAGTCCAGGCGCACCAGGCGCTCCTTGGCCACGGTCTCGACGAGGTGGCGCCGGATGACGGTGGGGTCGCCCTCGCCGGCAACGGCGAGCGCGGCGGCGCCGGACAGGGCGCCGGACAGGGCCAAGGCGGCCCGGCGTTCGTCGGGCGAGAGCCGGGCGTTGCGACTGGAGCAGGCCAGGCCGTCGGCGTCGCGCACGGTCGGGCAGGTGACGACCTCCACGGGCAGCGCCAAAGCCTCGACCAGGCGACGCACGACCAGGACCTGCTGCCAGTCCTTCTCCCCGAAGTAGGCCCGGCACGCCCCGGCGATGCCGAAGAGCCTGGCGACCACTCTGGCCACACCGGCGAAGTGGCCCGGACGGCTGGCTCCCTCGAAGACGTCGGTGAGCCCGTCGAAAACGCCGCTGTCGACGCCGATGGCATCCAGGCCAAGGCCGGCGGCGTCGGGCTCGGGGTACATCTCGGCCACCGACGGGGCGAACACCAGGTCGGCTCCACCCCGGCCGGCCGCCTCGATGTCGGCATCGAGGTCGCGGGGGTAGGTGGCCAGGTCTTCACCGGGGCCGAACTGCAGGGGGTTGACGAACACGGTGACGACCACCACGTCGCAGTCCCCGGCAGCTCTGCGCACGAGGGAAAGGTGCCCCTGGTGGAGGGCGCCCATGGTGGGCACCAGGCCGACGGTGAGGCCGGCGGCGCGGGCGCCGTCGAGACGGGCCGACAGGTCGTGGGCCCGGTCGATCACCGTGGCCCGAGGTGACGGGGCGGCGCCATCGTGGCTGTGGGGCACTCGTACCTCCGACGTTCCGGCCCCGTCGTTCGGGTGCCGTTCGTGTGCTCACAGCGTACCCACCCGGCGGACCTTGCCCTCGGCTGTCTCCTCCCACCCGGGGGGCGCGAGGTCGGGAGCGAGGTCGGCCAGGGGCGCCATCACGAAGCGCCGCACGCTCATGCGTGGGTGGGGAACGACCAGATCGGGCTCGTCCACCCTCAGGTCGCCAACCACCAGCACGTCGACGTCGAGTGTCCGGGGTCCGTCGCGCTCGAGCCTGACCCTCCCGGCTGCCGCCTCCAGATCATGGGCCAACGCCAGCAGCGCCCGGGGCTCCCGATCGGTGCACAGCTCGACGACCATGTTGAGGTAGGGCCGCTGACCGGCGGGGCCGCCGACAGGCTCGGTCTCGTACACGGGCGACACCGCCACGACGTCGGGCAGGGCAGCGACGGCACTGCGCAGCAGGGCGCGGCGATCGCCCAGGTTCGAACCGAGGCCGAGGAAGACCCGGCGTTGCCCGACGGTCACCCGCCGGGCGTGGCGCGGGTGACCCTCACCCCGGCCGTGGCCAGGTCGAGCGGGACCGGGGGACGCAGCTTGCGCACAGCCA
>JBBWZS010000139.1:0-15786 GCA_039649175.1 Acidimicrobiaceae bacterium | reverse complement strand
TTTTCTCCGCACGCCGTGTCGCACTCGACAGCAGATCTTCCGCTGGGCATCGCTACTGATGTCTGAACTGTTTGACGACATCGGCGCCGACTACTTGGAGCAGCTTCTTCAGGCAGCGATACACGGCAAGGTGGCTCAGAGGGACCCTGCCGGAGGCCAGATCGTCGGGAGCATCATGCTGGCGCTCGTCAGCCAGGGAGCCGGTGATCGCGTCGACCGGTACCTGCGTCGTACGCGGGACCGGCCGTCAGTCTATGAGCTCACCTGTTTCAATCACGAGTATCGACCTGTCTCCCGGGTCGATGACCTCGTCGCCGCAGATGCAGTCTGCCTCGCGGCCAAGATGGCTGCGGCTCGCCCCACCGCCGTTGTGGCATTGGTTACCCGGGATGACACCGGTCGTGAGCACTGTGTGCTACTCGCGAAGGGTCCCATACTGACTTTTCAGTTCGCTGGCTCTCAGGAGGAAGCGTCTCAGCCGGACGGCGATGGTAGCGATGTTTCCAACTCAGATGCTGCACCACGACGACTGGATGGCTCCACCGGCGGGCGCAACGACGCCGCAGCCGAGACCGGCTCGACCTTCGAGACCGATGCGGCCACGGTTGGCCTCGAAGATGATCGTCTCGGTGCTCCTGACGAGGAGGAGACAACGGCGATGCTCCGAATGATCACGCCCTCGGCGGCAGCTATCGCCGACCTGGTGGTCAAGGGCATCTCAGCTCGCTGACGCCGTCCCGGTGGGCTGGTTCCTGGGTCCCGTCAGCCGAAGCCCTCCCTGGGCGCCAGGTCCCGCACCGCCGGACCCTGGACCACGTGACCGTCGCAGTCGAACCGGGAGCCGTGGCACGGGCAGTCCCAGGTGAGCTCGGCGGTGTTCCACGTCACCGTGCAACCGAGGTGCGTGCACACCGGGGACACGGCGTGGACCATTCCGGCGTCGTCGCGGTAGGCGGCGACCCGCTCTGTCCCCATCGCCAGCACGGCCGCATCGCCAGGGGCGAGATCGTCGACGGACCGGTCGGTGGTGGTCCTGAGCCGGTCGCCGATGAAGCGCTTCACCACGTCGGCGTTCTCCTTGACCACATCGGCTAGCGACTGGCGGACGTTCAGCCGGTTCGAGTCGAACACCTCCGCCCATGGGTTGTCGACGCCGGTGATGCGGTCGACCAGCATCATGGCCGCCGCCGACCCGTTGCTCATGCCCCATTTCTGGAACCCGGTGGCCACGAGGACGCGTTCTGAGCCCGGCGCCAGCGGGCCCACGAAAGGCAACCGGTCGACGGGCATGTAGTCCTGGGCCGACCAGCGGTAGTCGACCGCCTCGACGGTGAAGTGGAGCCGGGCCCAGTCCTCCAGGGCGCGGTAGCGCCGGGTGGTGTCGTCGTCCTGGCCGACCTTGTGGCTCTCGCCACCGACCAGCACCAACTCCCCGCCCTCGACGGGCGCCGAGCGCACCGAGCGTGACGGCGAGTCAGCGGCCAGGTACATCCCTTGCGGCGGCGCGCCACCAACCCGGACGCCGAGCACGTAGGAGCGCACGGGGTGGGCGCGAGCGAAGAACCCTCCCTTGTCGGAGAACGGGAGCTGGGTGGCCACTATCACGTGGTCGGCGGTGATCGTGCCGCGGTCGGTCACGAGGCGACACCGACCGTCGTCGTCGTCGTCGACCGACAGCGCACGGGTGCGCTCGTACACCGCGCCCTCGTGACTGCCGCCGGCGACGGCGCTGGCCAGGCCCAGGCAGTACTTGCGGGGGTGGAACTGGGCCTGGTCATCGAGGCGGATCGCCCCGTCGACCGGGAAGGGAAGATCGGTGTCGGTGGTGAAGCTCACCGGGAGCGAGATGCGCCGAGCGGCCGCTACCTCCGCTCGGACCGAGTCGACCATCTCCGGGTCGCAGGTGTAGGTGAATGCCGGCCGCGTCTGCAGGTCACAGTCGATGTCGTACTGCTCGACCAGCTCGGCCACCTTGGCAATCCCGGCCAGGTTGGCGTCGGCGTACGTCAGCGCCGCGGCGTCGCCGTAGGACCGGGCCAGCTCGTCGTAGATGAGGCCATGGAGGGCGCTCAGCTTGGCCGTCGTGTACCCGGTGGCCCCCGACGCCACCCGGCCCGCCTCCACCACGACGACCCGCCGTCCTCGTTGCTGCAGGAGGGCGGCGGCCGTGAGGCCGACGATGCCCGCCCCCACCACGGCCACGTCGGTGTCGAGGGAGCCGGGCAGGGGTTGGTAGGCCGACGCCGGCGTGGTGGCGACCCACAGCGATGGGTTCGTCTCCTGCAGGGACCCCATCGCGGCCCCTTACCCGGCCATGGGCGGTGGCAATCGCCGACGCCGGTCCTACGACCAATGTCCACTACTGCGCCCGGCGGCGTGCCCCGATACTCCGAACAACCACCCGAACGAGAGGACATCACATGCGCACCCACCGTGTCACCATCGCCATCGCCGCCGCCGGTCTGGCGTCGTTGACCGGCCTCACCGTCGCCGCTGCCAACACCGTCGGTCGCCCGACGGCGACCGTCAGCCACCGCAGCGACGAGTCCCGGCCCCGCTCGACACTCGACGACCGTGGCCGCCACGGCGCCGAGGCCACGACGCCCAGCACCAGCCCGTCCACCGTGACCACGCTCGACGACCGAGGGGTCGACGACCCCACGACCCATGACGTGGGTGACGACCACGGGGGCGTCACCCCGGCGGCCGTCGCTCCGGGGACGACCGTGGTGGGCTCGACCGACGCCGATGACGTGGGCGACGATCACGGCGTCGACAACCCGGCGACCCACGAGGTGGGTGACGACCACGGTCTCACCCGGGGGACCGGTGACCGCAGCGTGTCCCCCAATCGCGGACCGGGCAACAGCGGTTCGACAACCGGCACCTCGACGAGCGGCCGGTCGTCACAGGACAGTGGTGGCGGTGGTGGCGAGGACCACGGACGCCGCGGCAACGACGGCTGAGATGTGTCGCTGTGGGTCGAAGCCGGGTCAGGACCCCGCTTCGGCCAGGACCCTGGCGGCATGGCCGTCGGTCCGCACGTTGTACCAGGCTCGGAGCACGACGCCGTGCTCGTCGATGAGGAAGGTGGAGCGGATCACCCCGATCACCGTCTTGCCGTAGAGCGTCTTCTCCCCCCATGCCCCATAGGCGGTCATGACGGAGTGGTCGTGGTCGGTCAGCAGCGGGAAGCTCAAGTCGAACTTCTGGCGGAACCGGACGTGGCTGGCGGCGTCGTCGGCGGAGATGCCGAGCACGGCCACCGCCGCCCGGTCGAACGCCGCCAGGTTCTCGTTGAACTGGCACGCCTCCACCGTGCACCCCGGGGTGTCGTCGGCCGGGTAGAAGTACACGACCACCCGGCGTCCGGCGTAGTCGGCCAGCGAGACGGGCACGCCGTCGTGGTCGGGAAGGGTGAAGGTCGGCGCCGGGTCGCCGGCGCGGAGTCGGGCCATCGGGGACACCTCCGGGTTTCGAGCCGGACCCTACCGGGATCCGCGGCCGCCTCTCAGCAGGATGCGGTCTCGGCCACGACCTGGTCGACGACATCGGTCAGTCGCCCCGCACGGGCGAAGGCCCGGCGCTGGCGCATGGCGCCCGTCCCCGCTGCCAGCACCCGGCCGAGGAGGTCGTGCACCTCGTCGGAGCTCCCGGCCTCCTCCAGGGCGGGGCGCACAAGAGTCATCAGATCGCCGACGGCGTCGGCGGCCGGGATCGAGCGACGCCCTGTCGGGTCGATGAGCCGCCCCTCGGTGCCGTACCGGGCGGCACGCCAGGTCGCCGCCCGCAGGAGCTCGGGCCGGACACTGACCGGCGGCTCGCCCCTCGACAGCTGCTCGTGCAGAGTGCGGACCAGGGCCTGCACGAGCCCGGCCACCATCACCGCCTCGTCGACGGTCAGGCACGTGTCGGTCACCCGGAACTCCAGGGTGTCGAAGCGGGCCGAGGGTCTGACGTCCCAGTAGATGCGCGCCGGGTCGTCGACCGCTTCGGTGCGCAGGAGGTCGTCGACCAGGGCGTCGTACTCGGCCCGGGAGGCGAACGTGGCCGGCATGCCCGCGGTGGGCCAGCGGCGCCAGATCTCGGCGCGGAAGCTGGCGTAGCCGGTGTCCTCGCCCAGCCAGAACGGGGAGTTCACCGCCAGGGCGGCGACGACGGGCAGCCATGCCCGGCTCCGGTTGAGCACCTCGATGGCCTCCTCGGCATCGACCAGGCCCACGTGGACGTGGCACCCGCACACCATCTGCTCGCGCATCACCACCTGGTACTCCCGCTCCAGGCGCAGATAGGCGTCCTCGGGAGTGACCTGACCTTCGCCGGCGAACGGGAGGGGGTGTGTCCCGGCTGCGGCCAGGCGACACCCCACCTGCTCGGCAGCACCGACCGCCGCCCGGCGCAGGCGGACGAGCTCGCCCCGGAGCTCGGCGATCGTACGGCAGACGCCGGTGCCCGTCTCCAGCTGCGATTGCTGCAGCTCGTGGTCGACCTGCTGACCGTCGCCGGCGCCGGCCCGCGCCAGGGTCAAGACCCGCTCGGCCCGCGGGACCAGACGGCGGGACTCGGGATCGACGAGGAGGAACTCCTCCTCGACGCCGATGGTGAAGTTCTCGCTGGCGCTCGCCACGCCGCCATTCTGCCCGTGCCGCCGGCAACGCCCGATGCTACGGTCCTCCGCGGCGCCGACATGGGTGCCCCTTCCGCCGCCGAAGACTCGGGTGAGACGATGAGACGACTTTTGGCGACGCTCTCGCTGGTGGCGCTGGTGGCCGTCGGCTGCGGCGGAGGGAGCTCCAAGGCGCCGGTGTCGCTGCCCGGCCCCACCAACAACCACGGCACCAAGACGGCCAGGGACGATCTGGCCGTGGTGGCCGACAACTACTCGTTCAGCCCGACGTTCATCACCGCGTCGGCCGGGCAGAAGTTCACCGTGCAGTTGCGCAACGACGGCAGCGCCCGCCACACCTTCACCAGCCCGACCATGAACATCGACCTGGAGCTGGCTCCCGGAGCGGCGCGGAGCATCACCCTCACCGCGCCCGCCAGTGGTTCGGTCGAATTTCACTGCCGGTTCCACCAGAGCCAGGGCATGCAGGGTGCCGTCTACGTGAAGTAGCGCCGGGCGGAGCCGGCTCACGCCACCAGGCGTCGGGCTGGTGCCGGAGCCATTAGGTTGAGGGTCGTGCCCCGCATCGACATCGAGCTCACCAGCACCCAACCCGGAGGGGCGTGGACCTGGCGTGCGGCGGGTGCCCGCCAGCCCAAGGGTGTGCTCGACGGCGCCCTGCTCGACAGCGGCGCCCAGGTGGGCGATGTGCTGCGGGCGGAATGTGAGATCGACCTCGACGGCACCAGGGTCACGGCCGTCCTCGCCTCTCGGACCAAGCGGTCCGAGCCCGATCGCCTGGCCATCCAGGGCTCGGCCCAGGAAGGCCCCCTCGTCACCCAGGACGGCGGCGCCCCCGACCTCCGGGGCGAACGTCCCCGGCGTGAGGGCCGGTCCGGGCGCGATCGTGACGGCGGCAGCCGGTCGGGGGGAGCACCAGGCGGCGGCAGGGGGCCCGGCGGGCCCGGCGGCGGCCGAGGAGCTGGAGCAGGGTTTCCCGCAGGGGGCCGTCCGGGGGGCGCCCCGACTCGAGGCCGTGGGCCGGGTGCCCCGGATGGAGGTCGCCCCGGTGGCGGTCGCCCGGCCGGCAGTCGCCCGGGCGCCGGTCGACCGGAGGGCTCCCCTGGCGGCGCCAGGGACGGAGCTCGTGCCCCGGGGTCGGGGTCGCCCGGTGATCGAGGGCCTCGACCCGGGGGCCCCGGTGGCGAGCGAGGACAGCGGCCTGCCCGCAGTGATGACGGACGACGCGACGAACGACGCACCGGCGACCACACCCAGCGTCCCCGACGGGGCAGGCCCGAACCGTCAGTCACCTCGTCTGCGACCCGGCCCCGCCCGAAGCGACTGCAGCCCGGTCGGGCTCACCGCGAGGCGGTCCTCGCCGAGCTCCCGCCCGAACAGCGGCCGGTGGCCGAGAAGGTGCTGCGGGGCGGGTTGCCGTCGGTGCGCCAGGCCGTCGAGGAGCAGAACGCCGAGGCCCGCAGCACCGGCGCACCAGAGGTGAGAGCCGATGCCCTGGTGGCCATGGCCGAGGGGCTACTCCCCCGCCTGCGCGCCGCCGAGTGGCGCGATCGGGCCGAGGCGGCTGTCGCCGCCGTCTCCGAGATCGGCCTGCGAGACCTGCGGGCGGTGGTGGCCGGCTCCGACGCCGCCGGGCGCGACGAAGAGAGCCGGGCGCTGGCCGTGCGCCTGCGGGAGGCGCTGGAACAGCGCAGCGCCGACGAGCGCGACGCGTGGGTGGCCGAGATCCGCAGCTCGCTCGTCGACGGCCGGGTGGTGCGGGCCCTGCGGGTCAGCGGCCGTCCGCCCGACCCCGGCGCCCGGTTCCCCACCGATCTGGCCGAAGAGCTCAGCGCCGCCGCGGGAGCGGCCATGACGGCTGACACCGTCGCCGACCGGTGGGCCGCCCTCCTCGACGCCGTCGTCGCCTCGCCCGTCCGCCGGACCGTCCAGCCCCAGGGGGTCCCCGCCGAACGGGCCGAAGACCTCGAGCGAGCCCTCCGGCTGGCGGCACCGCGCGTGCCGGGCCTGGCCGCCATGCTCGGTCCCCCGAGGCCCCCCCGCCCCGTCGCCCCCGGCGGCGCGCCCTCCCGGCCCGCCGGCAGCCGCCCCTCCCGCCGTGGCCCGGGCGGCCAGCGCCCGCCCCGCCCCCCCGTCGCCCCCCAACCAGCCCAGGCCGAGACGTCCGAGACGTCCGAGACTCCGGTGGCGACACCCGAGGCGCAGGTGGACGCAGCAGCCGAGGCCCCGGTGCCGGCCGTCGCTGCGCCCGAACCCCCTGTGGCCGCCCCCAGCCACGCCGACGGGGAGGCCGTTGCCGGCGCGCCCGTGCCCTCAGGTGATGACGGGAACGATGCCGTGCTCGTGGAGGAACTCAGCTAGGCCGTCGGCCAGCCGCCGGTGGGCGACCTCGTCCAGCGGCACCCATTCTGCCTCCACCGCGTCGTCGCCGGCCTGGGGGTTGGCGGTCTCGAGGATGGTGACCGCGAAGTCGAGGATGACGTAGTGATGGTCGGGGCCCATACGCTCCACCCAGCCCACCAGGCCGTCACAGACGCCCTCGAGGGCCGTCTCCTCGGTCAGTTCCCGCAGGACGGCCTCGGCCAGCGTCTCGCCTGCCTCGACCCGTCCCCCCGGCACCGACCACACGCCGGCGGCCGGGCCCCGACCCCGGCGGATCAGCAGCAGCTTCTCCTCGGCCACGGCGATGGCACCCACGCACACCTCGGGCCTCATGGCACCGGGGTCGCCGGCCCCTCCGCCGGGTCGGCCAGGGAGTGGTGCATCACCAGCTTGCGGGCGGTGAAGCCCGACTCCTCGAAGAAGTTCTTGGTCTGGCGGTGGCCGGGCAGGGCCATGGCGTCCATGCCGAAGCAGTGCCGGTCGACCGACCACGCCACCAGCTCGGTCATCATCGCCTCCCCCAGGCCGATGCCCCTCGCTTCGGACTCCACGAAGATGTCGTCGATCACACCGAGCCGGGAGCCGTCGACCAGGTGCTCCACCCGCACGACCGCGTAGCCGACGGTGACATCGTCGATGGTGCCCACGACCACCAGGGCGTCGTCATCGTCGAGCAGGGCGGCGAGGCCCTTCTCGATGGGCTCGGGACGGGATTCGGCCGCCCGCCACACCGCCCCGCCTCTTGTGGGCGTGAGCTCGGCGATGGCCGCCCGGGTGAGCTCGGCCAGCCGGGCCACGTCGTCGAGGCCGGCCCGCCGTACCCCTTCCATCAGGGCTCGACCCTCATGACCCGCTTCGGAGCTGCGCAACCTTGAGGAGGATCGTCTTGCGGGCACGCCCGGCGGCCTCGTAGATGCGTACCGCCTCGAGCTCGTCGGCCGACAGCCCAGGAAGGCGTTGCACCACCTGGGAAGCCGAGAGGGTGTCGTAGCCGGGAATGGCCAGGTGAGCAGGGTCTTGCGTGGCTGCCGCCGGCGCCGGCGCTGCCGGGGCTGCAGGGGCCGGCGCTGGCACCGGCGGGGCGTGACGATCATCAGTGGTGGCGGGCTCGGCGTCATCGACGACCGCGGTGTCGACCGGCCCGGGATCGGGGCTTCGGTCGGACGGTTCGCCGACCAGCCCGAGGGCGCCCAGCAGGGCATCGGCCTGGTCGGCCAGCCGCCTGGCGATCTCGCCACCGTGGCGGGAGCCCTGGTCGACGGCGAGGCGCCCCACGACGCGGGCCATGGTCAGCCGGGTGTCCAATTGACGCCGGCCCACCTCGGCCCACCGGGGAAGACCCTCCCGTACGGCGACGGCCAGCCCGATGGGCCCGTACAGGGCCACGTCGAGCACCCGCTCCAGCGGCGACCCGGGATCGGACGGAGCCGGCGGGGTCATCGGGAGCCCAGGGTCACACGCAGTCCCGGCAGAACATCCGGGTCGGGTCGGCCAGCTGGCTGGGGTGCTTCACCAAGAAGCAGGAAGCGCAGACGAACTCCTCGGGACGCTTGGTGGGAACCCTGGTCGTGCCATCGGCCCGCTCCTCGGGGTCAGGCACCTCCTCGTCCTCATCGGGCTCCTCGTCGACGACCACCAGGCGGTCCTTCAGGATCACGTCGAGGCCGGCTTCGACGTCATCGGGGTCGAGATCGTCGTCGTCCTCCTCGTCGTCGTCGTCGTCGGTGCTGGGCACCGCCACCGCCTTCGGTTCCCCCGTGCCTTCGACCGTCTCCGGCGCCAGGGGGACGGCGGCGTTGAGCGCGTCGCCCGCCAAGGGCACGTCGAGTGCGTCGTCCACCAGGGGATCGTCGACGAGGGGGTCGTCGACGAGGGGGTCGTCGACCAGCGGGTCGTCGACGAGGTCGTCGTCTCCCAGGTCGTCCAGGTCTTCGATGTCGTCGTCGTCGAGGTCGACGGGCGCCTCGAGGCCCCCGAGATCTACGTCTTCTTGTTCAGCCATGATGCCGCGTCCTTGCCGTGGCGTTCGGGGCCGGGAGCATAGACGACTTGCGCTCGCTCGATGCCCGCGGGCCCGGGTTCGGACCGCTCGACGGGTATGACGGGATTCAGGGGACCTTTGGTGCCGCTCGTTGGCCCGCACCCACCAACCACACTGTGCGGTCGCCGAGACGGGTTATCAGAACGTTCTCTACTTGGCCCCCCAAATCCCATGTTGCCCTTCGACCACCCCCTCAGCGGCGGCTCACCTGAACCCACGCTGAGGCCCACGACCGGCGGTTGGGGCGTCGGGGACGGTCGTAACCATGACCAATGAGACCGAGGCTGTCAAACGGAAAATGGGGCTCTGACCAGCCACTTCTCGCGTCTTCGCTGGTCAGGGACAGTGCGAATGCAACCCTAAGTCATCAGTCGAGGGTTGGGGTTGGGCAGGCCCGGGACCGGCGGCCGCCGGGACCTGTCGGGACCGTCGACGGGCCTCGGAACGCCGCTCGCCCTCCAGTCGCTCGAGGCCGGTGGACCCGTGGTCGACGAAGCTCATCATGGCCGCCACCAGGGGGTGCCCCGCTTCCTCGGCGATGAGACGGTGCATCTGCTGGGCCACCTGGCGGTACGACGGGTGACCGGCCGAGCCGCTGCGCAGCTCGATGAGGTGCAGGGCCTCCCGGGCGTTCATGTCGATGCTGTAGCGCACGTTGTAGCCGAGGGCGACGGCATAGGGCGCCTGGGCCGGGAAGTGCGGGAGGAGGGCGTCGTGGAGGGCGGCCGATCGTTCCATGGCGTCGCTGAAGGTGGCGCCGGCGCCGGCGTCGACCACCTCGGGTGGCGTCACGTACCCGTGGCGCGGCCCCAGGGCCTGCCACTGGATGGTGAGCATGCGGTGGCGCTGCAGGTCGCGGAAGGCGCCGTAGTCGGACAGGACGTCGAACCGGTACGACACCCGCTCCAGGCCCCGGCCGGGCTTGTGGCGGCGGTTGCGGCGTTCCCCCACGTAGGCGTCGACGATCGTGGCCCGCTCGTCGGTGCTCAGCGCGCGCACCCGGGCCAGCACCTGGTCCTCGGGCAGCTGGACATGGGGGTAGACCATGGCCGCCAGCAACTTGTCCTCGGCGCCGGGGTCGAAGTCGACCAGGCTCACGGTGGGGCGGGGTTCGGCCTCGATGCCTTCGAACAGGGCCCGGGCCGCCTGGGCGGTGGCCTCGTCGGTGGACGCCAGGTAGGCCGACCACTCCCCGCCCCGCTCGGGACGGTCGACCCTGGTCAGAAAGGACGGGATCACCTTGCGCAGCTCGGTGAGGATCAGGTCGGCGTAGCTGCGGGCCTCGGGAAGGCGATGGGCCCGCATGCGCAGGAGGAGGGCCTCGTAGCCCTGGCCGGTGCCGTAGATGCCCACGTTGGACAGCGACGCCGCCGGCAGCAGCCCGCGCAGGCTGTCGAAAGCCTTGGCCCGGATGGACTGGCGGTAGACGAAGTCGGAATCGCCCGGGTCCTTCGGGTGCAGGCGCCGGAAATGGTCGGCCATGGTGGGAAGCAGCTCGGCGTAGGTCTCGAAGGCGCGGTCGAGGTCGGCCACGTAGCGGATGCCGAGGGGCGAGGCCAGCACCGCCGGGTCGCGGTGGTAGCGGTAGCGACCACCGAGGCGGCCGTCGTAGGCGACGTAGCGGGTGGACTGCTCGAGGTAGGCCATGAGCCGGCCCCACTCGAGCACCTTGGTGAGCAGGTTCGAAGCCTGCTCGCAGGCCAGGTGCACCCCTCCGAGCTGGGCGACGGAGTCGTCGCCGTAGTCGAAGAAGACCTTGTCGTAGAGCGCTTCGGCCCGGCGCAGCCCGATGGTGGCGTCGACCGAGGCGTCGCCGGTGGTGTCGAGGTCACCCACGAACTCGTCGAGGAACAGGCGCCGGAGGCTCTTGGGCGAACGCGAGTAGCGGGCGAACAACGCCCCCTTCACCACCTCGGGCAGGTTGACGAGGGCGAACACCGGCCCGTCGAGATTGGTGAAGTAGCGGCGCAGGACGTCGGCCTCGGCGTCCGACCACTGCTCAGCCACGTAAGGATGCACGGCCGGAGACTAGGGGGCGGGGTCGAACGCGGCGCGGACCTCGCCCATGGCGCCCGGCCGCAGCCACAGGTCGACCACGGTCATGGCCATGGCCTTGGCCCCGTCGAGCACGGCCCTGTCGCCCTCGGCCCCGCCTGCCCAGGCGGCGAACTCGGACGAGTGCAGGGACACCTCTGGCGGCGAGACGGCCACCATGGGGTGGATGGACGGCACCAGGTAGCTGACGTTGCCCATGTCGGTGCTGGCGGTGACCCGTCGCCCGGGGCCGGGCTGGGCGACGGGCCGGCCCAGGGTGGCGCTGTTGCGCCCGTACAGGTCGACGAGGGGGCCGTTGGTGCGCAGGTCCCGGTACTCGGGCGCCGTCAGCTTCCATTCCATGGTGCACCCGGCGGCCGCCGCCCCCGCCTCCAGGCACGCCAGCACCCGCTCCTTGAGCGGCTGGAGGCTCTCCAGCGTGGAGGAGCGGATGTACCACTCGGCCACGGTGTGGTCGGGGACGATGTTGGGCTTCTCGCCCGCCTCCAGGAACACACCGTGCACCCGCTCGGAGGCACCGATGTGCTGGCGCAGGGCGGCAACGGCGTTGTAGCCGAGGACGGCGGCATCGAGGGCGTTGCGTCCCCGCTCCGGGAAGGCGGCGGCGTGGGCGCCCCGACCCTGATAGGTCACCAGGAGGCTGGCGATGGCGATGACCTCGGGCTCGGTCAGGTCGAGGCCGGCGGGATGCACCATCATCGCCGCCCCCACCCCGTGGAACGCCCCACGGTCGCCCATGAGCACCTTGCCGCCTCCTCCCTCCTCGGCGGGGGTGCCCAGCACGACCAGGCGCCCACCCGCCTCGGCGGCAACCGACGCCGCCGCCACCCCGGCGCCCAACCCGGCGGCGGCGATGATGTTGTGGCCACAGGCGTGGCCGATGCGCGGCAACGCGTCGTACTCGCACAGGACGGCGACGGCCGGCGCCTCCCCGGCGCCCCTGCCCGCCTCGGCGGCGATGGCCGTCTCCAGGCCGAACACCCCCCGCTCCACCCGCAGACCGCCGTCAGCGAGCGCGTCGGCCACCAGCCGTGCGGCCTCGTGCTCCTCGAAGAGCAGCTCAGGCCGGCGGTGGATCTGGTGGGACACCTCGAGCAGCTGGTCGCCCCGCCGGTCGACCTCGTCGATCACCCGGGCCTTGGCGGACTCCAGATCGAGGTCGGCCACGAAATCGAGCCTACCGGGGTGTCCCCACCGCTCGGTCGCCGTCGTCCGGCGACCGTGGCGGGGTCTGCGGTGTCAGTCGCCCTTGATCTTGTCGGACACCTTGTCGACGGCGTCCTTGACCGAACCGGTGGCCTTGTCGACCTTGCCCTCGCGCTTCAGGTCGTCGTCGTCGCTGAGGTCTCCGGCTGCTTCTTTGATACGGCCCTTGGTCTCGTCCATGCCACCCATGCGGAGTTCCTTTCGTCGGTGGTTGCACCTCCGGTCCTTCCCCGGACGGCGACCACCCAACCTCGCCGGCTCGGCGTCAGACGACGACGGTCAACGCGTCGGCTTCGACCCTCACCGCCAGGCGCCGGCCCCGGCCCACCGCCTCACCGTCGACCCGGACGCCCAGCGGGCCGTCGAGGTCGATCTGGATGGCGCCCGTCCGCTGCTCTTTGATCCCCGGGTGGGGCAGGTGGGCGCCGTGGTGGAGCCGGGCCCGTACCGCCAGGAGCTGCGAGACCCTCAGGTGGACGTCGTAGGTGTCGAGCAGGCCGTCGCCCGGGTGGGCACGGGGACCGAGGTTCCACGGGCCCAGCCACTGGGCGTTCATGGCCACGAAGGCCCGCGTCCACAGCCGCGAGCGGGCCACCAGGTGGGCCACGAAGAGATGCAGGCGCCCGTCCACGAGCACCTCGCCCAGGTCGACGGCGAAGGTGACGCCGCCGTCGCTGCGCAGGCGGTCCTCCCCGCCGGCACTCCCCGGCGGCGGGGTGCCCCCCAGGGTGCGGTGGAGGTCGCCGCCCAGCAGGCCCAGCACGGGCAGCGGGCGACGTTCCCGTCGCGCCGCCTCCACTGCCCGGCGCGCCTCGGCGTCGGAGCGCACGACGACCCCGTCGGTCGGGAACGGCCCGGGTGCGCCATAGGGCCCGCCCTTGACGATGGGCACCGGGACCCTCTAGGTCCCCACGACCGACGAGATGGCCACCACGCCGCGGAAGAGGCGGTCGGCGGCGTCGCGCGCCGTCTTGGCCGTGGCCGGCTCGGCGGCCACATCGCCCAGCTGGCGGAGCAGGTCGATGAGCTGTTTGACGTTGCGCACGAAATCGCCGCCGGAGATCTCCTCGTCGGCGATGACCTCCCCCAGGTCCTCGCCCGCCGCCCAGCCGTAGGCGGCGGCGAAGAACCCGGGGTCCGGCGCCCGGGTCAGCGGGAGCCCGGCCTCGTCCTCGGCCTGGTTCAACTCGGTGGCCAGCCGGGACAGGTCGGCCCAACGGTGGCGCACCCGCGCTGACGGGAACCACGGCTCGGGACGGGGCCCCGACGACCGCGCTTCGAAGGTGAACGCCGAGGCCAGGGCGGCCACCGAGGTGGCGTCGAGGCCGTCGAACACCCCCGTACGCAGGGCCTCGGCGACCAGCAGGTCGCACTCGTGCCAGATACGGGCCAGCATCGAACCGGCATCGGTGAGCGACCACTCCTCGACGTAGCCCCACGTGCCGAGCACCCGCAGGACCCGGTCGAACTGGCGGGCCAACGACTCGGTGCGACCCTGGATGCGCCGCTCCAGGCGCCGGCGGTCCTTCTCGAAGCGCTCGGCCCGCTCCGCGGCGCGCAGGTGGGCACGGGCATCGGGGCACCCGGCGACGGGGTGGGACTCGGCTTCGGCGGCGGCGTCGGCCATGGCCCCCGCCCGCCCGCCGCCGCCCACGCGGTGGGCCGGCCTGGTGGGCGGATCGGAGACGGGGGTGGCCCTGGCCAACGCCGCCGCCACCGCCCGCTGGAAACCCGGGTTGCGAGGCACGAAGGGCGACGGCAGCTCGACCCTGCTGGTGGCTCGGGGTGGCGCGGGAAAGTCGCGGGACGACAGGGCGAGATGGCGGCGGTCGGCGGTGAGGGCGCTCACCCGCACGTCGCCCCCCCGGCGTTGGCCCGTCGACAGGATCACCACCGGGCCGGCCGACTTGCCCCCCATCAGGTGGACCACGTCACCCGGCCGCAGCCGGCCCATGGCCGCAGCCACCTCGGCCCGGGCGACGGCCGGCGCGGGCCCCATGTCGTCGAGGCGGCTGAGCAGCCGGCGGTAGGTGTCGATGTCGCCCCGCTCGCACGTGGCCGCCTGCCGGGCGAGGTCGCGCTGGGCGACCGTCTTGGCCACCTGGGCCTCGAGCCGTACCACGTCGCGGTCGGCCCCGTACTGGGCGAACGACAGGTTGAGCAGGTGCCGGGCGGTGTCGGGGGGGTAGCGGCGGACCTGGTTGGCGGCCATGTTGTAGGTGGGCCGGAACGACGACGACAGCGCGTAGGTGCGGGTCGAGGCCAGGCCGGCCACCTGTTCGAAGGGGACGAAGGGCGACCACAGCACGGTGGCGTAGCCGACGGGGTCGATCCCCCGCCGCCCGGCCCGGCCGGTGATCTGGGTGTACTCGCCAGGGGTGAGGAACTCGTGGCGCTCGCCGGTGAACTTGGACAGCTTCTCGATCACCACCGAGCGCGCCGGCATGTTGATGCCCAGGGCGAGGGTCTCGGTCGCGAACACCACCTTGACCAGCCCGGCGGTGAAACAGGCCTCCACCGCCTCCTTGAACGGTGGCACCATGCCCGCGTGGTGGGCGGCCAGGCCCGCCTCCAGGCAGGCCAGCCACTTCCGGTAGCCGAGCACCTCGAGATCGGCGGCCGACAGCGTCTCGGCCTTGGCCTCGGCGATGGCCCGGATGGCGGTGCGCTCCGCGGGCGTGGTGAGGCGCAGCCCGTAGTCGAGGCACTGGCGCACGGCGTCGTCGCACGCCGCCCGGCTGAAGATGAAGAAGATGGCGGGCAGCATCGACTCGGTGTGGAGACGCTCGACGGCCTCGGCGCGCCGGGGGGCGTAGAGGCGTCCCCGCGGCCGGCCGCGGTCCCGCCCGCCCCGGTCGGAGTGGTCACGGCCGCCCGAGGCACGTGCGTCGAGGCGGACGGCCTCCGGGTTGGGCTTGCCGTCGACGAAGGTGGGCAGCAGGTGCAGCCCGTTGGCCTGGCGGTCGCCGACCATGTAGAGGTGGATCAGCTCCACCGGCCGGCGCTCCTCGATCACCGCCGCCGTCTCACCCCGGACCGTCGCCACCCAGTCGGCGAACTCCTCGGCGTTGGACACCGTGGCCGACAGGCACACCAGGATCACCTCCGGCGGCAGGTGGATGATGACCTCCTCCCACACCGGGCCCCGATAGGCGTTCTGCAGGTAGTGCACCTCGTCGAGCACGACGTAGCGGAGGCGGTCGAGAGCCGACGACCCTGCGTAGATCATGTTGCGCAGGACCTCGGTGGTCATGACCACCACGGGGGCGTCACCGTGCACGGCGTTGTCGCCCGTGAGCAGGCCGACCCGGTCAGGGCCGTGCCGGCGGAGCAGGTCGCCGTACTTCTGGTTGGAGAGCGCCTTCAGGGGCGTGGTGTAGAACGCCTTGCCCCCCTCGTCGAGCGCCTTGGCCACCGCATATTCGGCCACGACCGTCTTGCCCGCCCCGGTCGGCGCGGCCACGAGCACCGACGT
>JBBWZS010000137.1:0-10245 GCA_039649175.1 Acidimicrobiaceae bacterium | reverse complement strand
GCGGTCGAGAGGCATGTTGCACGGGGTGACCTCGTTCCAGCTGCTGGCCACCGCCACCTGGGGCTTGTCCCAGTCGTCGTCGGTCATACCGATCGCCCGCAACATGGCCCGGGCGGGGGCGCGGGCGTACCCCTCGGTGACCTCTTTCGACATCCTGTCCATGACGACCGAGCTTACGGCCGCCACCCCGTGGAGCCGCACGATTTACGGAGCCGCTGATCTGCCGGTGTGCGGCGGGTGGCTCTACCATGCGGGGTGACCTCTGGGCGATCGCAACCGGCCTGGCGGGAGGTGCTGCGGCGGGCCACCGACGACCTGGGGTCGGCGCACGAGGCCCGGTGGGTGGTCGAGCGGGCGTCGGGTTGGGAAGGGGCAGAGCTGGTCGGCCATCTCGACGAGGCGGGGACGGCCCGAGCCGTCGCCCACGTCGAGGCCATGGTCGCCCGGCGCGTAGGTGGCGAGCCCCTGCAGTACGTGCTCGGTCGCTGGCAGTTCCGCGGCCTGGAGCTGTTCGTCGACCGCCGGGTGCTCATCCCCAGGCCCGAGACGGAATGGGTGGCCGAGGCGGCAGTGGCCGAGGTGGGCCGGGCCGACCGCCGCGACCCCGTCGTGGTCGACCTGGGCACCGGCTCGGGAGCCATCGGCCTCTCGCTGGCCGCCGAGGTCCCCGGGGCCCGGGTGTGGGCCACCGACGCCTCGCCCGAGGCCCTGGCCGTGGCCCGGGCCAACCTGGCCGGGCTGGGCAGCCGGGCCGCCACCCGGGTGCGCCTGGTCGAGGGCGACTGGTGGGACGCCCTGCCCGACGAGTTGCGGGGCACCGTCGACCTGGTGGTCTCCAATCCCCCTTACGTGGCCGCCGACGAGCAACTGCCGGCCGAGGTGGCCGACTGGGAGCCGGGCTCCGCCCTGCGGGCGGGGCCGACGGGTCTGGAGGCGCTGGAGGTCGTGGTCGGGGGGGCCCCGGTCTGGTTGCGCCGGCCCGGAGCGTTGGTGGCCGAGGTCGCCCCCCACCAGGCCCGGGCGGCGGTGACCATGGCCGTGGAGGCCGGCTTCGACGACGTGGAGGTGAGACCCGACCTGACCGGGCGACCTCGGGCCCTGGTGGCCCGCAGCCGGGCCGGGAGGCCGTAGACCGCGCCGCGCCGCGCTGTGGGCGCCGGGACTCTGACGGCTACACTTTTTCGAAGCCGTGCAAGCGGTTGGATAGGAGAGTGCCAGGCGTGCTCGCGACTGTCGAACACATCTCCGGCCCGACGGCGGTGGGAGGCTCATCATCAGTCCCTCGGCGAGGTGAGCCGTGATCCCGCCCGAGTTGGCGTCCGACGACGACTTCTGGGGCCGCCCCGACGAGGACGAGGCCCCCGCGGCCGCGGATGCGCCGACCTCTCAGGCCCCGACCACCGAGGTGCCCGGCGGGCATGCCCCGACCACCGAGGCGCCTGGAGGACAGGCGCCGCCCGATCCCATCCTCGATCTTCCCGGCGCGCCGACGTCGGCCGATCCCGGTCTGCCGGGGCCCATCCTCGACCTGCCCGAGCACCCCGACGAGCCTCCGGCTCAGACCTCCGGTCAGCCCGACCCCATGGTCCTCGACCTCCACCGGACCGAGCCCGCAACCGACCCCGGGCCTGTCGCCGACCCGATGGTCATCGACCTCCCCGAGCCCCGCCCCGAACCGTCGGCCCCTCCGCTCGATCTCGGGCTGCCGAAGTCCGAACACGTGCCGGCGGCGCCGCCCCTCGACCTGCGCTTGCCGCCTCCGCGGCAGTCAACCGAGACATCGGCTGTTCCCTTGGCCGAAGGTGCTGCCCGGAAGCCGTCACCAACCACGTCCGGCACGCAGGCCCGATCGACGTCAGGAGCGGCTGGCCGCCGGACACCTTCGCGACGAGATGGGTCCCGGCGCACGACGCGAGGGCGCGCCCTCGCCACCCGATCGGCATGGCCCGCCCGCATTCGCAACGAGGGAGCGCCCAAGCTCATCGCCGTCGCTGTCGCCGCCGTGGCTGTGCTCGTCGTGGGCATCGCCGTCATCCGCGCCGCAGGCGGCGGGTCTGACGGCAGCCCCTCGCGTCTCGTCTCGTCGCCTCCCGGTCTGACCCCCGGGCTCACGGCCACCACCAAGGTCCCTGGCGCCTCGTCGCCGGCGCCGCCGGCCACCCCCGCAGGGTTGCCCGCCGCCGCCGATGCAGGGTCGGCGGCTCCGGCTGCGTCAGGGTCCGCCCCCGCCGCCGGTCAGTCCGTTCAGGGCACCTCCAGCCCCGCTCCCGCCAGCCTCGGCACCAGCCCGTCGGCGGGCCCGGTCCCGCCGGCGGCGACCGGCGGTGGACAGCCGCCGCCAGCGGCCAACCCCCCGCCCCCGTCGAACGGGCGCCCCCCCATCGATATCGGCTCGTTCTTCCCGCCGCCCACCTCGCCCCCGGCTACCTCGCCGCCGGCCACGTCGCCTCCGGTCACCTCGCCGCCGGCCACCAACCCGCCCCCGTCGCACGTCGACGTGTGCCGCAACGTGCCGCCCGAGAAGCTGGCCGAGTGCCGGGCCGCCCTGGGCGGCGGCTGAGCCACCCACGGGCGGGCGCCACAGGCTCCGCCACACGCAGCCCCGCCGTCACCCGATCGAAGCCGCGCCCGTGCCCAGGCACGCCCGGAGCTGCCCGCGGGTCAGTCGCCTGAGCCGAGGATCATCCCCGCGCCCACGGTGGCATCGGTGCCCTCGTCGACCAGGATGAAGCTGCCGGTGGTGCGGTTGCGCCGGTAGCCGTCGTAGAACAGCGGCGCCGTCATCCGCAGCCGCACCCGGCCGATCTCGTTGAGGCTGAGCGACGTCGCCGTCTCGTCGCTGTGGAGGCTGTTGATGTCGAGGCGGTAGCGCAGGTCGCGCACGACCCCGCGGCACCACCGGGTGGTGTGCTTGATGGCGTACTTGGCCCCCGCCTCCATGGGCCGTTCGTTGAGCCAGCAGATCATGGCCTCGACGTCCTGTCCGACGGTGGGGTGGTTGCCGGGCCGGCACAGCATGTCGCCCCGGGACACGTCGAGGTCGTCGACCAGGCGCACGATCACCGACATGCCGGCGAAGGCCTCCTCGACGGGGCCGTCGTAGGTGTCGATCCCGGCGATGTGGGTCTTCAGCCCCGACGGGAGCACGACCACCTCGTCGCCGGGCTTGATGACCCCGCCTGCCACCGTGCCGGCGTAGCCCCGGTAGTCGTGGTGGGCGGCGGAGTGGGGACGGATCACGTACTGCACCGGGAAGCGGACGTCGATGAGGTTGCGGTCCGACGCGATGTGGACGTCTTCGAGGTGCTGGAGCAGGGGGACGCCCCTGAACCAGGTCATGTTGGCCGACGGCTCCACCACGTTGTCGCCCAGCAGGGCCGACACGGGGATGAACGACACGTCGGTGACGTCGAGGCGGGCGGCGAAATCGCGGAACTCCTCGACGATCTTCCAGTACACAGCCGCGTCCCAGTCGACCAGGTCCATCTTGTTGATGGCCACCACCAGGTGGGGCACCCGCAGGAGGTTGGCGATGAAGGCGTGGCGGCGGGACTGCTCGAGCAGGCCCTTGCGGGCGTCGACCAGCACGATGGCCAGGTCGGCGGTGGAGGCGCCGGTGACCATGTTGCGGGTGTACTGCACGTGCCCGGGAGTGTCGGCGATCACGAAGCTGCGACGGGGGGTGGAGAAGTAGCGGTAGGCCACGTCGATGGTGATGCCCTGTTCGCGTTCGGCCCGCAGGCCGTCGGTGAGCAGGGCCAGGTTGGTGTACTCGTAGCCACGTTTGACGCTGGCCGCCTCGACGGAGGCCATCTGGTCCTCGAGGATCGACTTGGTGTCGTAGAGCAGGCGCCCGATGAGCGTGCTCTTCCCGTCGTCGACGGAACCGGCCGTGGCGAAGCGCAGGAGCTCCATCGTTAGAAGTAGCCCTCCTTCTTGCGGTCCTCCATGGCGGCCTCCGAGATGCGGTCGTCGGCCCGGGTGGCGCCCCGTTCGGTGATGCGGGTGGCGGCGATCTCGGCGATGACGTCGTCGATGGTGGACGCAGTCGACTCCACCGCGCCGGTGCAACTGGCGTCGCCCACGGTGCGGTAGCGGACGGTGGCCTCGAAGGGCTCCTCGTCGCCCATGGGCTGCACCCACTCGCTGACGGCGAGCAACATCCCTTCGCGCTCGACCACCGTGCGCTTGTGTGAGAAGTACATGGGCGGCACCTCGAGGTTCTCGACCTCGATGTAGCGCCAGACGTCGAGCTCGGTCCAGTTGGAGATGGGGAACACGCGGATGTGCTCGCCCCGGCGGACCCGGCCGTTGTAGATCGACCACAGCTCGGGCCGCTGGGCCTTGGGGTCCCACTGGCCGAACTCGTCGCGGAAGGAGAACACCCGCTCCTTGGCCCGGGCCTTCTCCTCGTCGCGCCGGGCCCCGCCCAGGCAGGCGTCGAAGCCGTTGGCGGTGATGGCGTCGAGCAGGGTGGTGGTCTGCAGGCGGTTGCGGCTGGCCCGGGGCCCGGTCTCCTCGGCCACCCGGCCCTTGTCGATCGACTCCTGCACGGAGGCCACGATGAGGCGCTCACCGAGCTCGGCCACCCGACGGTCGCGGAAGGCGATGACCTCTTCGAAGTTCTGGCCGGTGTCGATGTGCATGATGGGGAACGGGAACGAGGCGGGCCGGAAGGCCTTCTCGGCCAGGCGCAGCAGCACCACCGAGTCCTTGCCCCCGCTGAACAGCACCACCGGGTGCTCGAGCTCGGCGGCCACCTCGCGCATGATGAAGATGGCCTCGGCCTCCAGGGCCTGGAGCTGGCCCATCTCGTAGCGCCCGGCGGGGTCGAGGGCGCCCGGGGCGTGTTCGCCGTGGGTGTGGGTGGTCATCGGCCGGAAATCCCTTCGGTGACGCCGGCGACGGCGGTGACGGCGGTCACCCCGGTGACGCCGGTGACGGCGGGGGGCAGGGCGGCCCACACCATGTCGATCGACGCGTCGAGGTCCTGGGCGTGGGTGGGCACGACCAGCTCGGGGTCGAGGGGCGGCTCGTAGGGGTCGTCGACGCCGGTGAGCCCGGTGAGGTCGCCGGCCCGCTGGCGGGCGTAGAGGCCCTTGACGTCGCGCTCGGCGCACACCTCGACGGGGGTCGACAGGTAGACCTCCATGAAGCGGTCACCGTGCAGGGCCCGGACCTGGTCACGGTCGTCGCGGAACGGCGAGATCAGCGAGCACACCACGATCACGCCGTTGCGGCTGAGCAGGTGGGCCACGTAGCCGACCCGGAGCACGTTGGTGGCCCGGTCCTCGCGCGAGAACCCCAGATCGGCGGTGAGGTAGGTCCGCAGCTCGTCGCCGTCGAGCATCTCGACGCGGTGGCCGGCGGCTCGCAGCCGGGCCGTCAAGGCCCGGGCCAGGGTGGTCTTGCCTGCCGACGGCAGCCCGGTGAACCAGACGGTGACGCCGTCATCGGCCGTCGTGGCGTCGCCCGCGGAGGCGCGCGCCAACTGCTCGGCGGTGGCCTGCCCGGTCACGTCGACTGTCCCGTCAGTGTCGTTTTCCCGTCATACATGGTGCTCAGAACGCCCCTACCAGCTTGAGTCCGGTCGATACGAGTACGACGAACAGCGTAGGCCGAAGCAGGCGGTCCGGCGCCCCGGCGGACAGCCGGGCCCCGACGTACACGCCGGGGATCCCGCCCACCAGCAGTGATCCCGTCAACGAGAAGCTGACGTCGCCGAACAGCAGGTGGCCGAGGGCGGCGGAGGCCACCAGGGGGATGGCCTGGACCAGGTCGGTGCCCACCAGCTCGCGGGCGAGAAGGGTGGGATAGGCGATCAGCAGCATCACGATGATGAGCGAGCCCGAGCCCACCGACGTCAGGCCGACCAACAGGCCACCGACGGCCCCGATGGCGACGGTGCGCACGGGGCGTACCTTGACGGCGACGATGGTGGTGCCCGACGGCGCCCGCCGGCTCTGGATGACCGGCTTGGCGATCATGGCGAAGGCGGCCATGAGCAGGACGGCACCCAGCAGCGGCTTCAGGGCCGTGCCGGCGTCGGCGCCCAGCGACTTGAGGAGCAGGACGCCGGTGAAGGCGGCCGGCACCGACCCCACCGTGAGCCACCCGACCATGGCCTTGTTCACGTTGCCCCGACGCAGGTGGACGCCGCCGCCGATGGGCTTCATCACCAGCGACACCACCAGGTCGCTGCCCACCGCCGACAGGGGGTCGATGTTGAAGAACAGGATCAGCATGGGCGTCAGCAGGGCCCCGCCGCCCATGCCGGTCATGCCGACCATCAGGCCCCCGATCAGGCCGGCGGCGGCGATGGCCCAGTTCATGTCGCCCGGCGGGCGCCGGCCCCGGCTGCGGCCTCGGCCCCGGCGGCGGCCGCCGCGGCGATGACGGCTTCGGCCAGCTCCGGTCGGCAGATCAACACGTCGGGCAGCCAGGGGTTGGGCTGGTTGTAGCGCAGGGGCGAGCCGTCGACCCGCGAGGTGTGCAGCCCGGCGGCGGCGGCCACGGCCACGGGAGCGGCCGAGTCCCACTCGTACTGGCCTCCGGCATGCAGGTAGATCTCCGCCTCGCCCCGTACCACGGCCATGGCCTTGGCCCCCGCCGAGCCCATGGCCACCGTCTCGGCCCCCAGGCTCCCGGCCACGTGCACGGCGAGGGCCGGTGGGCGGGTGCGGCTCACGATCATCCGGGGGGCGCCGTCGCGCTGGGGTGCCAGGGCCGGGGGCGACCCCGTCCCGAAGGTCACGCCGAGGGCGGGCAGGGCCACCGCCCCGACGACCAGCTCACCGCCGACCACCAGGGCGACGTGCACGGCCCAGTCGGTGCGACCGGCCTCGGTGAACTCCCGGGTGCCGTCGAGGGGGTCGACGATCCACACCCGGTCGGCCGCCAGCCGAGCCTGGTCGTCGGCCGCCTCCTCGGAGAGCATGGCGTCGTCGGGCCGGGCCCGGGAGATGGCGTCGATGATGGCGGCGTGGGCGGCCCGGTCGCCCTCGTCCCCCATTGCCTTGCCGGAGGCGGACGACGTCGAGCGCACGTCGAGCAGGACCTGCCCGCCGAGCTCGGCGACGGCGACGGCCAGTGCGGCATCGGCTGACGTCGTCATGGGCTGGCGGTGCCAGCGGGGCGGATGCGGGTCGTGCCCTGGGGTTTGGTCATGTGTGCTCGGGCGTTCCTCACGGCACCCCGCCAGGGGCCGGCACTGAGGGAGAGACTGATCCAAGTCTACCGATTCAGTGGAATGAAGCATACTGCGCCGGCGCAAGGCCCTGCTCAACTGGGGAGTCGCCGCGCTCCCCGACGGTATCGGTGAGGAAAAGCCCGGTACGGTTGCGGCACACACTCGTCAAGAAGCGGCGGTGCCGGCAACGTCCCCCGAAGATCTCCAAGCCACCTTTGCGCGCCCTTCCTCAGGGGGCGATTGCCACGTCGCCGCCGGCGTGGTCGACTCCGATCCCCGTCGGCATCCTCACGACGACCCGCCGCGCCCGTTCCTGCGGGGATGGTTCCACCTGGCGGCGTTCCTCGTGTCGTTGCCCGCCGGGATCCTGGTGGTGGCGGGGGCGACGTCGACGCGCGCCCGGGTGGCGGCGGTGGTGTACGCAGTGGCGGTCACCACCCTGTTCGCGGTGAGCTCCACCTATCACCTGCGGGTCTGGACGGCGGCCGGCCGCCGGCGGATGCGCCGCCTCGACCACGGGACCATCTACGTGATGATCGCCGGGTGCTACACCCCGCTGTGCCTGCTCGCCCTGCGGGGGGCCACCGGCGGCGCCCTGCTGGTGGCCGCCTGGGCGGGCGCGGCCATCGGCGTGGGCTTCGCCATCACCGGCCTGGCCGAGAAGCCGTACTTCGGCCTCACCTGCTACATCGCCATGGGGTGGTTGCTGGTCATCGCCCTCCCCGGGCTGACCCACCAGCTCACGCCTACCCACCTCGGCCTCCTCGTGGCCGGCGGCCTGGCCTACACGGTCGGTGCCGTCGTCCTCGGGCTCAACCGGCCCAACCCGTTCCCCCTGACCTTCGGCTACCACGAGATCTGGCACGTCCTCGTCATCGTGGCCTGCGCCTGCCACTACGTGACGATCTACTCGGTGGTCCACGCCGGCACCTGAGCGGTGAGGCCTAGACTCGCTCAGACCAGGTAGCGCCCGTAGGCGACCAGGGTGGCGACCACCACCAGGGCCACGATGGCCAGCCCCAGGGCGGGGTTCATCCCCTCGGCGTAGACCGGCCTCACCAGGTAGTGGGCGATGAAGCCGTCCTCGTAGACGGCGGTGTCGCCCGACGACGTGCGCAGGTGCTTCTCGAAATCCGTGAGGGGGCAGTCGAGGCCACCGAGGTAGATGGCAGCGCTCACCACCAACGCCAGGACGTGGAGCACGGCGAGCGCCGGCCACTCCCAGGTCAGGAACCCCCCGACGACGAGGAAGGCAACGAAGGCGCCGTGGACTGCGGCCACTGCGTCAGCGGCGAACCGTAGGGATCTTCGGGGGGTGGGTGGTGCTGCGACCGGTTGCGTGGCGGAAATCGTACCTAGTCGTTGTACGGCCAGGCCAAAAGGCCCCCACCGGCGGGCGGGGCGACGACCATCGACTCGGTGCCGTCGGCGTCGACGCGCACGACCGCCTTGGGCACGAAGTTGCCCTGGCTGGTGCGCCCGGTGCCGTCGCTGGCTTCCTTGGGCTGGGCCTTGAACGCGTCCCAGGCGGCTCGGGCCGACGTGTGACTGCTGATCACCGGGCCTGCCTTGGGCTCCACCCAGCGGTTGGTGAGTGCCCTGACCTCGTACACGACGCCCTGCTGCTGCTCAGTGGGCTTTTCGGCGTCTTTCATGATTTGCCTCTCGGAATGCGTTGCGCTTTTCATCCATTCTACTCCACGGGGGGCGGTTTTCATTCAGTCTCTCAGTCGGTCTTCGCAACCGATCCCATTATGCGTTTGGGCCCGACCACTATTTCTACCGAAGTGGTAAACGGTCGGCCACCCCTTGGCCACTCGACGGGAGGGCGCGATGATGGCGCGCGTCGACATGAAGGGAGCAGGCCCATGAAGGTCGCGGATGTGCTCAAGGCCAAGGGCGCCGATGTCCTGACGATTCCCCGGGACGCAGGGCTGGAGGAGGCGGTGCGCAAGCTGAAGGCCGGCCGCGTCGGGGCCCTGGTGGTGTCCGACGACGGCGAGCGGGTGCGGGGCATCCTCTCCGAGCGCGACATCGTGCGGGCTGTCGCCGATCACGGGGCCAAGGTGGTGAAGATGCACGTGCGCGATGTCATGTCACCCGCGGTCGTCACCTGCACGCCCGACGAGAGCATCAAGTCGGTCATGGTGCAGATGACCAACCACCGGAGCCGTCACATCCCGGTGATCGACAACGCCAAGCTCGCCGGCATCATCAGCATCGGTGACATCGTCAAGAACCGCCTGGACGAGCTCGAGTTGGAGACCAACGTCCTTCGCGACTCCTACATCGCCCGCCACTGAGCCGCCGCCGTCACCTTCAACAGGGCGGCGTCGCCCTGCCCGCCGCCGCCGCACAGGGCGGCCGCTCCGAGGCCCCCGCCCCTGCGATGCAGCTCGTCGACGAGGGTGATGGCCAGCCGCACCCCCGACGAAGCGATGGGATGGCCGAAGGCGATGGCCCCGCCGTTGACGTTGACCACGTCGTGGCCGATGCCCAGGGCGGCGGTCGAAGCCAGCGCCACGGCAGCGAACGCCTCGTTAATCTCGAACAGGTCGATGTCGCCCAGGGTGCGGTTGCTCAACTGCAGCGCCCGGTTGATGGCCCGCGACGGCTGGGTGAGCAACGAGGCGTCGGGGCCGGCGACCATGCCGTAGCCGACGATCTCGGCCCGTGAGCCGAGGCCCAGCTGGACCCGCTTGGCCTCGCTCATGACCACCACGGCCGCCGCCCCGTCGGAGAGCTGCGAGGCGTTTCCGGCGGTGATGGTGCCGGTGGGCGAAAAGGCCGGTCGCAGGCGGGCCAGGGTCTCGACCGTGGTGCCGGGGCGGATGCCCTCATCGGTCTCCACCGTGATGGGACCGCCCGTGCGCTGGGCTATCGACACGGCGGCCAGCTCGGTGGCCAGGCGGCCTTCCCTGGTGGCGGTGGCCGCCCGCTCGTGGCTGCGGGCCGCCAGCTCGTCCTGCGCGTCACGCGAGATGAACGATGCCTCGGCGTAGCCGTCGGTGCCGGCGCCCATCTGCACGTCGTCGAAGCCGCACCACAGGCCGTCG
>JBBWZS010000001.1:0-12819 GCA_039649175.1 Acidimicrobiaceae bacterium | reverse complement strand
CACCAGCTGCAGACCGCCGTCGCCGGCGCCTACGACCAGGGTGGTGGGGTCGAGGACGCCCGGCGACATGGCTGCGTCATGTACCAGCCGGGTGCGGTGGACCTTGAGGCGCGACCCGCGAAAGGTCGTCCACGCCTGGCCCACCCGAACGACCCTGTGCAACTCCGCCGCCGGCAGGTGCCAGTCGAGGTGATGGTCGGCGGGGGCCAGCTTGGCCGCGTAGGTCGGCTCGCCCGACTGGGGACGGGGTGGGGGCAGCTCGTCACCGTCCAACAGGTCGACCAGCATGGCGGTGCCGCGATCACCCAGCCGGGCGCGCAGCTCGTCGGCGGTCTCGTCAGGGCCGATCGCCACCTCCTCGCTGGCGTAGATGGGGCCGGTGTCGAGTCCCTCCTCCAACGCCATGACGCACACGCCGGTGACGGTGTCGCCGGCGAGGATGGCCCGCTCCACCGGGGCCGCACCCCGCCAGCGGGGGAGCAGCGAGAAGTGGATGTTGACCATGGGCACGGCGGCCAGCACGTGGGGCCGGATGAGGCGTCCGTAGGCCACGACCACTCCCAGACCGGCGCCGGCCTCGATCACGTCGTCGACCCGATCGCTGGTCGCCAGGCCCAGCTCGCCGGCCGCCGCCTTGACCGGGCTGGCGACAAGGCTGCCGCCCCGGCCCCGCTTGCGGTCGGGCTGCGACACCACCAGGGCCACGTCGTGACCGGCGGCCACCAGGGCCCGCAGGGGTCCGACGGCGACCTCGGGGGTGCCCAGGAAGACGAGCCGCCGACGCGCTCCTATCGGGTGACCGATGCTGTCTGGTCGGCCGCGGTCGCCATACCGTGGCTCCCGGCGCCCGCCGCTCCGCGGTCGTCCATGGCCGTCTCCTGCTCGGGAAGCCCGAGGGCGCGCTGGCGCAACGCCCGCATCGCTCCCTTGCGCTGGCGCTTGTCGAGACGCTCGAGGAGCAGCATGCCGTCGAGGTGGTCGCACTCGTGCTGGAACATGCGGGCCAGCAACTCGTCGGCGTCGATCGACAGCTCGTTGCCGTCCAGGTCGTAGCCGTCGAGGTGGACCCGCTCGTAGCGCACGATGGACCACGACAGCTCCGGCACCGAGAGGCAGCCCTCCTCGTAGGTCCACTCCCCCTCCTGGCCGGAGAGCCGGGGATTCACCACCGCGTGGGGGCCCCCACCGATGTCGTAGACGAAGAGGCGCTTCTGGATACCGACCTGGGGGGCAGCCAGGCCGATTCCCGGCGCCGCGTACATGGTGGCGAGCATGTCGTCGGCCAGCCTCACCAGCTTCTCGTCGATCTCGGCGACGTCCTGGGTGGGCTGGCGCAGGACCGGGTCGCCGAACACTCGGATCTTGAAGGGAGCCACCCTGCGAGGGTACCCGTCGGCCGACGGGTTTGGCTACGTCCGCCGGGCCCGCCCGGGGATCCCCCTAGCGACGCTCGGGAAGACCCATCTCGTGACGGACCCCGTGGTCGAGACCGGTGATACGGGTGGTGTCGCAGGTGCCGTCACCGACATGGCTCGACACACGGATTGGTTCGACGCCGCCGTCGGCGACAGGAGTGCCGAACACCGCGCTCACCTCGGCCAGGTCGCCGCAGCGGCGCAGGGGCGGCCCGTAGTACTCGGTCCACATCACCGACCAGGGCCGCAGACCACCCCACCCCGGCTTTGCCATCAGCCGGCCGATATGGCGCTCCTCGCCGGCGTCGAGATCGAGCACCGACGCCGCCCACCACGTCCCTTCGGGCATATCGCCGTCGATGCCGACCCGGAGGCGGTAGGTCGTGTCCTGCTCCCAGTGGTAGGCGATGCGAGCGCTCCACCCCGTGCCTTCCCCGCTGAAGCGGACGACGCCCGGGCCGTCGGCCCCGATGGCGTCCCACAGGGAGAAGATGGCCATCTTGCCGAGTGACCCGTCGGCCCGGTTGCCCTTGGTCTGGAGACCGATGTAGCCGCCCTCGCCGCCCTCGAGGCCGAACTGGTGGGCCCAGAAGTAGGTGGCCTGGGGGCCCGGGTCGATCTCGGGCGTCACGGTGTGCTCGAAGCTCGAGAACCCGTCCCGGCCTCCGGCGGACGGCGGAGCCGGCCAGAACCACTCCGTGTAGGGCCCCCGTGCCCTCGGTGGCGGCGCGGTCACGATGAGGCCGAGCCTAAGGCAGCCGCGCCTCCACCACCGTGGAGGTGAGCTCCACCATCCTCGTGGCCGTCACATCGACCGCAACCGGGCGCCGCTGCCGCGGCCGGCGATCAGGAGCCGGGCGTGAAGTAGTTGTGGACCTCGAAGAACTGCAACTGGGGCCGGCTGGCGATACCGGCCTCCTGCGCGAACGGCCCGATCTGCTCCCGGGCGAACGTGTCGAACTGCTCCCGGGTCTCCCACACGTCGACGATGCGCAGGCCCGAGTCGGTCATGGTGGCGAAGTGGGAGATCGCCCCCGCCGGCCCCGGTCCCTTGGGGGTGAGCCCCATCTTCTGGCAGACCACGTCGTACTGGTCAAGCGTGCCGCCGTCGAAGTCCATCTGCACCGCAACAGCCATGGCTGTCCCTCTCTTCGTGTACCGATCGGCGCGTCGGCCGACCGCCACGAACCTTCGCGCACTTCGACCCTGCGATGTCGGCCTGACGGTGACAGCCCGTCAACGACAGCCGTCGGGCTACGGTCGGATGAGTGGACGACCCTGCGCCTGGGCCCGTCGAGGACGTGATCACCACGGCTATCGCCCTGGTGACCGGCCGCCTGGCGCCACGTGAGGCGGTCACGATCCTCGCCACCCTGGCCCCGAGGGCGGCAAGGGTGGCGGAGGCGACGCGAGACGTTCACGCCGACCAAGCCGCCCACCGGGTCGCCGTGCTCCAGGCACTGACGACCGAGATCGGAGCGGGCGACGACGACGTCCGGCAACGTCACCAGGTGGTCGCCGACCTGGGCGCCGTCGTCGTCGCCCTCGGTGGCGGCGCCGCACGCACAGACCCGCCGTCGCCGTCCTGAAGTCGGGTCAGCCGGCCTGCACCTGGTCGTTCCACTTCAACAGGGCACGCCACTCGTGCTCGTGGCCGAGCAGCGACAGGCTGGCCGTCCCCAGGGCCAGCACGCGGCCCTGGAAGGCGGGCAGGCCGAGGTAGCGGGCGGTGAGCACGCGTGAGAAGTGCCCGTGGCCGGCCAGCGAGACGACCTCGTCGCCCTCCTCGGGTGCCAGCGAGGCCAGGAGGTCGTCGGCCCGGCGACCGGCGTCCTCGAGGGTCTCGCCCCCCGGGCAGCCGTGGCGGAACAGCTCCCAGTCAGGCCGGTCCTTGCGGATGTCGGCGGTGGTGCGCCCCTCGTAGTCGCCGTAGTCGACTTCGGACAGGCGCTCGTCGACGACCAGGCCGTCACCCAGGCCCGCCAGCCGGGCGGTCTCGATGGCCCGGACCCGGGGACTGGAGAGCCGGATGGTGGGAGCCAGACCCAGCTCACGCAGACGATGGCCGAGGGCGGTGGCCCCTGCCTTGCCCGCCGGCGTGAGCTCGATGTCGGTCGAGCCCGTGTGCTGGCCGCTGAGCGACCACTCGGTCTCGCCGTGGCGGACGATGACGAGGCGCTTCATACCCGGAGGGGGTCGACCGCGACCCGGAGACGGCCTTTCGGGCGGGCGACACCGGCCAGGGCCTCCGACAACCGTTCATGGTCGGCGGCCCGCACGAGCCACTGGTCACGGTTGGGCCCCAGGACCTCGACGCCCGGTTGGGTGGCCACGGCGGCGGCGAACACCTCGGCGGAGGCACCCGAGACCACGGCCACGGCGCGGTGGGGCGGAAAGCCCAGCGCGGCGCGGCGCGCCGACTCGACGACAGCCAGCCGCGACGGGTCGGCGTGCACGGCGGCGTCGATCACCTCGTGGTCGGGAAGGCGGGTCTGCACGACGATCCGCCCGCCCTCGGGGCGACTGCCCACGACCCGCGCCGCCCGGACCAGTTGCGCCATCGCCTGCTCGGCGGCCCGCCAGCGCGGGGCGAGCAGTTCCTGGTCAAGGTCGAGGAAGACCACGGCCCACGCCCGGGCCACGCGGTGCAGCACCGCCGACGTGCCCACCAGCACCGGCGCGCTGGGCAACGGGCCCGGGGCGGCATCACCGGTGACTTCGTCGACGGGGATCCCGGCAAGTCGCTCGAGGTCTTCGCGCGCCCGGCTCACGCCCACCCGCAACACCCGCAGGCGCGTCGACCCGCACGCCGCGCACAGGACCGGGCGCTGGGCAAGGCACCGGCGACAGCGCAGGAGATTGGACGCCGTCCCGGTGTCGTCGACCTCCTCGACCAACGCCCCGCACGGCTCGCACCGGGCCAGCTCCCCGCACGCCGAGCACGCGAGGAGGCGGGCCCGGCCCCGCCGGTTGAGCACGCACACCACGCGGCGACCCGCTTCGGCCTGGCGGACGAGGGCCACCAGGCGAGTCGAGTACAACCCGGCACCCGGTTCCTCGGTGCGCCGGTCGATGACCTCGACGATCGGCCAGCCCTCGCGCTCGTCGCTTCGCGACGGCGTCAGGAGTCGCATCGACGCGAGCGTATCGAGCGACGGGCACGCCGACACGAGCACGCACGGGGCGCCGGCTCGCCGGGCGCGCTCAACGGCCACGTCGCGCCCGTTCCACGTGGGAGCCCGCTCCTCCTGCCAGCCCTCGTCGTGCTCGTCGACGACCACCACCGCCGCCAGAGAGGGACGCGGCGCCCACGCCGCTCCCCGGGCCCCCACCGCCACACAACAGCCGGCCGCCGCTCGGGCCCAGTCGCCCGGCAGCAGGGCCACGGCGTGTCCGGACCGCCGCAGCCGGGCGGCGATGAGGGCCGCCGCACCGACCGAGGGGGCCAGCACCAGGGCGTCACCCCGCCGGGCCGCCTCGGCCACATAGTCGAAGGCGTCGCTCGCCGGCGGGAGCCGGACCACGACCGGTCCCCCGGAGAAGGCGTCGACCACCATCGGGGCCGGCCCCACGGCGTTCCGGTCACGTTCCGCCGCGCCAGGACCTGCCGAAACGTGACCGGAACGGTCGGGGGGAGCGGGCAGTGTGCGCACCGCTCCCGGGGGGGAGGCGGCGCGCAGGAATGTCACCCGTGGCCCTGCCCATCGCCACGCCGCCCACCGGGCCAGGTCGACCAGGTCGGCGCCCGGCCCCCACCCGGTGACTTTGGCCACCGGTTGGAGAGGTCGGTCGGTCGCCGCCTGTGACGCCCGCTCGATGACCCAGCCCCGCACCCGACGGCCGTGGAGCGGCACCCGCACCACCGTGCCGATGCGGATGTCGGCATCGAGGTGGGCGGGGATGAGGTAGTCGAGGGGCCGGTCGAGAGCGGTGACGTCGGGCACCACCTTGGCGATGTTGTCCCCGGCGGGCCGGCCTACGTCAGGTCGAGAGCTCGCTTGACGTCGTCGAGGCGGGTCAGGTGCTCCCAGGAGAACTCCTTGTCGGACCGGCCGAAGTGACCGTAGGCGGCGGTGCGCCGGAAGATGGGCTGGCGCAGATCGAGGTCGCGGATGATGGCGGCGGGTCGCAGGTCGAAGACCTCGTTGATCATGGACTCGATTCGCCGGGGGTCGACCGTCTCGGTGCCGAAGGTCTCGACCATGATGGACACCGGCCGGGCCACACCAATGGCGTAGGCGACCTGGATCTCGCAGCGCCGGGCGGCGCCCGAGGCGACCACGTGCTTGGCCACCCAGCGGGCGGCGTAGGCCGCCGAGCGGTCGACCTTGGACGGGTCCTTGCCCGAGAACGCCCCGCCCCCGTGGCGAGCGGCCCCGCCGTAGGTGTCGACGATGATCTTGCGGCCGGTGAGACCGGTGTCGGCGTGGGGGCCACCCAGCTCGAACTTGCCGGTGGGGTTGGCCAGCAGCTCGTAGTCGTCGTCGGCCAGCTCAGCGGGCAGGAGGGGATGGATCACGTGCTCGCGCAGGTCGGGCTTGAGCAGGGTCTCGACGTCGAGACCGGGCTTGTGCTGGGAGGAGATGAGCACGTTCTTGAGCGCCACCGGACGCCCATCGCGGTACTCCACGGTGACCTGGGTCTTTCCGTCGGGCCGGAGGTAGGGCATGACGCCGGCCTTGCGCACCTCCGACAGGCGCTGGGCCAGCCGGTGGGCGAGCCAGATGGGCAGCGGCATGAGATCGGGGGTCTCGTCGCAGGCGTAGCCGAACATCATCCCCTGGTCGCCGGCGCCCTGGGCGTTGAGGACGTCCTCACCGCTGTGGCCCTTGCGCACCTCGTAGGCCGTGCTCACGCCCTGGCCGATGTTGGGTGACTGCTCGTCGATGGCGGTGATGACCCCGCAGGTGTTGCCGTCGAAGCCGTAGGACTCGCGGTCGTAGCCGATGTCACAGATGGTGGAGCGCACCAGCTTGGGGATGTCGACGTACGCCGAGGTGGTGATCTCCCCGGCGACCACCACCAGGCCGGTGGTCAACAGGGTCTCGCACGCCACCCGCCCCTGGGGGTCTTCGGCGAGGATGGCGTCGAGGACGGCGTCGGAGATCTGGTCGGCCATCTTGTCGGGGTGGCCCTCGGTGACGGACTCCGAGGTGAAGGTCCAGGTGGTCACGGTGTGCTCCTACGCGTCGAGGCCCGCAGGCCGGTCGGTTGAGTGGGGCTGTCGGTTGCGCTGTCAGTGCGGGCGGTAACCGGTGCGGCGCCGGCGTCGAGGTGGCGGGAGACGACGTCGAGCACCACCGAGGCCAGCACCCGCTTGTCGACCAGGGGCACGTCGGTCGTGGTGCCGTCGGCCTCGACGATGACGGCCCGGTTGGTGTCGTGGTCGAAGCCGGCGTCGGCCGCCGACACGTCGTTGCCGACGACGACATCGACGCCCTTGGCTGCCAGCTTGGCCCGGGCCCGGGTCCCGACGTCGCCGGTCTCGGCTGCGAAGCCGACCAGCACCTGGCCGGGCCGGCGGGCACGAGCGAGGCCGGCCAGGATGTCGGGAGTGGCCTCGAGGACGAGCTCGGGCACCCCGTCGGCCTTGGAGAGCTTGGTGGCGGCGTGCCCGCTCGGGCGGAAGTCGGCGACGGCGGCGGCCATGATGACGGCGTCGGCGTCGGCGCTGCACGCCACCACCGCCTGCTCCATCTCGGCGGCGGTGCGGACGGGCACCACCTCGACACCATGGGGTGCCGGCAGGTCGGAGGCGGTGACGAGGGTGACGCGCGCGCCCCGGGCGGCAGCCTCGGCGGCGACGGCGTGGCCCTGCTTGCCCGACGAGCGGTTGCCGATGAAGCGCACGGCGTCGATCGGCTCGCGCGTGCCCCCGGCGGTGACCACCACCCGACGCCCGGCCAGGTCGTGGGCGGTCTTCAGCACCGCCTCGACGACGGCCACGATGTCGGCGGGGTCGGCCAGGCGGCCGGGTCCCTCGTCGCCACCGGCCAGGCGGCCCGCGGTCGGCTCCACCACCCGGACACCCCGGTCTCGCAGCACGGCCACGTTGTGGCGGACGGCGGCGTGCTCCCACATCTCGGCGTGCATGGCCGGGCACACCACCACCGGCGCCCGTGTCGCCAGCAGGGTCGCCGTCAGCAGGTCGCCGGAGATGCCGGCGGCGTAGCTGCCGAGCAACCGGGCGGTGGCGGGGGCCACCACGATCACGTCGGCGTCACGACCGAGGCGGACATGGGGAATCGGGTGGTCGGCGTCCCAGAGGGAGGTCTGCGCAGGCTCGGACGCCAGCGCCGAAAAGGTGACGGCGCCGACGAAGCGCGTGGCGTCGTGGGTGAGGACGGGCGTCACGTGGGCCCCGGCATCGACGAGCCGGCGGCACACCTCGACCGCCTTGTAGGCGGCGATGCCGCCGCACACGCCGAGCACCACGCGAGGGGGCCGTGGCCCGGTCGTGTCCATCGCTTCGATCACCATGGTCGTCCGGCCCCGTCCATCGCCTCGCTCCGCCGGGAGAGGCGACCTACTCCGTGCCGTCCTCGGCGTCCTTGCCGTCCTCGGTCATCTTGCGTCGCGTGTAGGTGACCTTGCCGGCCACGATCTCCTCGAGGGCGATCGACAACGGCTTGCGCGACACTGACGCCACCTGGGGGGGCACGATCGACCCCAGGCCCTCGCCCAACTGGCTGAAGTAGGAGTTGATCTGGCGACCGCGCTTGGCCGCCAGCGTGACCAGGCTGAACTTGGAGTCGACCTGGGCGAGCAGGTCCTCGATCGAGGGGTAGATCATGGTGGCGCGCTCGGCCATCGGGCATCTCCGGGTGAACGTTGGGGGCGGTGGGCCGTGGGACCGATCAGGCCGACGGGGCCTGGTCGCGCTTCGAACGGCGGTCCTCCACGATAGCAGTGACCTCCGCAGTCGCCCGGGAGAGGTCGTCGTTGACCACCACGTGATCGGCCAGGGCCCTCCCCTCGGCCTCCTCGCGCTCGGCCTCGGCCAACCGGCGGGCCACGGTGGCCTCGCTCTCCCCGCGGCCGCGCAGGCGGTCGGCCTGGACCTTCCGGGAGGGGGCCACGACCAGGATGATGACGGCGTCGGGCCGCCGGGACCTCACCTGGGCGGCGCCCTGCACGTCGATCTCCAGGACGACGTCGTGGCCGGGCGGTGGCTGGGGCACGGGGGTGCCGTAGCGGTGGTCGAAGACCTGGGCGTACTCGAAGAAGCCACCCGATTCGGCCTGGCGGGTGAAGGCCTGGTCGTCGACGAAGTGATAGGCGTCGGCCGCCTCGCCCGGCCGGCGCGGACGGGTGGTCCACGATCGGCTCAGCCACAGGCCGGGCGTGCCCGCGATCATCGCGGCGGCGATCGACCCCTTGCCGACGCCCGAGGGCCCGACGATGACGAACAGCAGCGGCGAGGGTGGGGGAACGCTCAGGGCGAGGGGAACTGCTTCTTCAGCGCCTCGCGCTGTTGGGCCCCGAGGCCCCGCACCCGGCGCGAGTCACTGATCTTGAGCTCCTCCATGAGCCGGCGGGCCCGCACCTTGCCCACGCCGGGGAGGGACTCGAGCACCGAGACCACCTTCATCTTCCCCACGACCTCGTCGCCGTCGGCCTGAACCAGCAACTCGTTGAGGGTCGTCGACCCCATCTTGAGCATTTCTTTCAGCTCGGCGCGCTGGCGGCGGGCAGCTCCCGCCTTCTCGAGTGCGGCCTGACGAGCGTCGGGGGAGAGCTCCGGAGGCAGAGGCATGCCGGGCACCATAGCGCGCCGGGTCGCGACGCAACCGGGGCGATCGACCGCCCGGCGCCGGCCTCCCGAGGCGGGTCAGGAGGACGCTGCCGCCACCGCCTCGGTGAGGGCGATGGCCGCCGCCTCGGGGTCGTCGGCGTCGGTGACGGTGCGGCCCACGACGAGCAAGTCGGCCCCCGCGGCGACGGCTTCCCGGGGTGTGGCGGCCCGGGCCTGATCGTGGTGCTCGGCCTGGGCCAGACGGATCCCGGGCACCACCGCGATCATCCGCGGCGCCAGCTCCTTGGCCTCGCGCACGTCGGTCGCCGCGCACACGATGCCGCCGCATCCTCCCTCGACAGCCGTGCTCACCCGCCGGCCCAGGATGTGGGCCGGCGCGCCCGAGTCACTGGTGAGGATGGTGACGGCGACGGCCAACGGCGACGGCAACCCCGCCGCCGCTGCCCCTTCAGCCAACCCGTCGACGCCGGCGCGCAACATCACCGAGCCGCCAAAGGCGTGCAATGTCAGATAGGTGGCCCCGTAGGCGCCGACCACCCGAGCCGCCTTGCGCACCGTGGTCGGGATGTCGTGCATCTTCAGGTCGAGGAAGACCTTGAAGTCGTTGTTGACCATCGAGGCCACCGCGTCGGGCCCGGCGGCGGCGAACAGCTCGAGGCCCACCTTGACCACACCGAACCACGGTTGCAGGCGCCGGGCCAGTCGCAGGGCGACAACCAGGTCGTCGACGTCGAGAGCCAGCGCCAGCCGGTCACGCACCTCCATGCACACGTCTCTTTTCGCTCGTCGTCAAGGTCGGGACCATCAGCTCTGCGGTGTGACCACGGGTCGGACGGTAGCAACCAGATCGGCCACCCGGGCCACATGGTGGGCGACACACCACGCCGCCAGCTCCTCGCCCACCCGCTCGGTGGCCCGGGGATCGGCGAAGGTGGCTGTCCCCACCTCGACGGCGTTCGCCCCGGCCATCAGCAACTCCACCGCGTGGGCGCCGGCCGACACGCCGCCGACGCCAACGATGCCGGCGGCTGGAAACGCCTGGCGGCACTCGTGCACCGCCCGCACGGCGACAGGCCGCAGCGCCGGGCCCGACAGTCCCCCGCCGCCGGCGCCCAGGACAGGGCGACGGGTCTCGGGGTCGATGGCCAGGCCGCGCACGGTGTTCACCAGGGTGAGGCCCTCGGCGCCGGCGCCCAGCGCGGCGCCGGCCACATCGGTGATCGAGGGCACCTCGGCGCTGAGCTTTGCCCAGCGAGGGCGCCCGCAGCCCTCGGTGGCGGCCAGCACCTCGGCGGTGGCCGAGGGCGAATGGGCGAACACGTGGCGCCCCCCTTCGAGGTTGGGGCAGCTGAGGTTGACCTCGACGGCCACCACTTCCGCGGGTGCCGCCGCCAGCAGGTCGGCGGCCCTGGCGTAGGCGGCGACGGTCATCCCCCAGATGCTGGCGACGACACGGGCGCCGGTCGCCAGCAGTGCCGGCAACTCCACGTCGATCCACGCCTCCACACCGGGGTTCTGCAGGCCCACGCTGTTCAACATCCCGGCGTCGGTCGACTGCAGCCGGGGCGCGGGGTTCCCGGCCCACGGCTCGGCCGACAGCGACTTCACCACCACCGCCCCGATGGCGCCCAGGTCGAAGTAGGAGCCGAGCTCGGTGCCGTGACCGGCCGTCCCCGAGGCGGTGAGGACGGGGTGAGGCAACCAGACGGTGCCGATGGTCGTCGCCAGGTCGACAGCGACGGCAGGTCTCCTCCCGAACCTCACCGGTGCTGCACTACACGTCGAGTCGCAGCTGGCCGGCGGCGTGGAACTCCTGCAGGGAGCGGACCGAGAGCCGGTACTCCGCCCAGTCGGCGATGCCGCCGGCGGCGGCCAGGGCGGCGGCGATGGTGGTGAGACAGGGCACCTTGTGGACGTTGGCCGCCCGCCGGATGTAGGCGCCGTCCGCACGCGGCCCACGGCCCCTGGGCGTGTTGACCACCAGGTCGATGTCGCCCCCGGCGATGAGCTCGACGGCCGAGGCGCCGGCGTCGGCGTCCTCCCCCACCTTGGCCACCACCGCGCCCACCGGCACCCCGTGGGCCTCGAGGTGACGGGCGGTGCCGGCGGTGGCGGCGATCGAGAAGCCCAGGTCGACGAACCGACGGGCGGCGACCACCCCACCGGCCTTGTCGCGCCCGGCCAGTGAGAAGAAGACCGTGCCCCCTTCGGGCAGGCGGTCGCCCGCTGCCCGCTGGCTCTTGGCGAAGGCCAGGCCGAAGGTGGCGTCGATGCCCATGACCTCCCCGGTGGCACGCATCTCCGGGCCGAGCAGGGTGTCGACGTCGGGGAAACGGTTGAAGGGCAGGACCGCTTCTTTCACCGAGACATGACCGCCGCCCACGGCGGGCTTGAGCAGGCCCTCGTCGCGCAGCTGGGCGAGCGTGGCCCCGGCCATCACGCGCGCCGCCACCTTGGCCAGCGGGACGCCGGTGGCCTTGGCCACGAACGGCAGGGTACGGCTGGCCCGGGGGTTGGCCTCGATCACGAACACCTTGGGCTCCTGGTCCGCGCCCGCCTGCCTCTTTCCCGCGTTGGTGACGGCGTACTGCACGTTGAGAGGCCCGCACACCTCGAGGGCGTTGGCGATGGCCCGGGTGTGGGCCTCCATCACCTCCACGGTGGCGCGCGCCAGGGTGGGGGGTGGGATGACGCACGCGCTGTCGCCGGAATGCACCCCGGCCTCCTCGACGTGTTCCATGACCCCGCCGATCACCACTTCGCCGGTGGCGTCGCGCACGGCGTCGACATCGACCTCGATGGCGTCTTCGAGGAAACGGTCGACCAGCACCGGGCGCCCGGCCGACAGGCCGCCCTCGCGGCCCAGGGTGCCGAACAGCTCCAGCTCGGTCATGGCCCGGGCCAGCCCCACGTCGTCGTAGACGATCTCCATGGCCCGGCCCCCGAGGACGTAGCTGGGGCGCATGAGCACGGGGTAGCCCACGCGGGTGGCCACCGCCAGAGCCTCGGCGTACCCGGTGGCCGTGCCCCCCGCCGGCTGGGGGATGTCGAGCCGGGTGCACAGCGCGTTCCATCGCTCGCGGTCTTCGGCCTCGTCGATCGACGCCGGACCGGTGCCCAGGATGGGGAACCCGGCCGCTTCGATGCCGTGGGCCAGCTTGAGCGGCGTCTGGCCCCCGAGGCTCACGATGACCCCGGCCAGCCTGCCCGACCGGGCCTCGGCGTCGAGGACGTTGAGCACGTCTTCGGGGGTGAGGGGCTCGAAGTAGAGGCGGTCACTCGTGTCGTAGTCCGTGGAGACGGTCTCGGGGTTGCAGTTGACCATGACAGTCTCGTAGCCGGCATCGCGCAGGGCGAAGCTGGCGTGCACGCAGCAGTAGTCGAACTCGATGCCCTGGCCGATGCGGTTCGGGCCGCTGCCGAGGATGACGATCTTCCGCGCCTCCGACGGCGCGACCTCGGTCTCGAGGTCATAGGTCGAGTAGTGGTACGGCGTGTGGGCCTCGAACTCGCCGGCGCAGGTGTCGACGGTCTTGTAGACCGGGCGGATCCCCAGCGCATGACGGACACCGCGTACGACGTCGGCCGACATCCCACGGATCTTGCCGATCTGGCCGTCGGAGAAGCCGTGCCGCTTCGCGAGGCGGA
>JBBWZS010000099.1:0-3200 GCA_039649175.1 Acidimicrobiaceae bacterium | reverse complement strand
CCCGCATCGAGAAGCGCCTGAACCGCCTCGACGGGGTGACGGCCACGGTCAACTACGCCCTCGAGCAGGCCAAGGTCCACTACGGCGGCGACCTGACCCCCGACGACCTCATCGCCCAGGTCGAGGCCGCCGGCTACACCGCCGCCCTTCCTGCCCCGCCGGTCTCAGCTGCCGCCGACCAGGCCGACGCCGCCGGCGCCGCCGGCGCCGAGGTCGACCCCACCCGGCCCCTCCGCATCCGCTTCCTCACCTCCCTCGCCCTGGCCGTGCCCGTGCTGGCCATGGCCATGATCCCCGCCCTGCAGTTCCGCAACTGGCAGTGGCTGTCGCTCACGCTGGCCGCGCCCGTGGCCACCTGGGGCGCCTGGCCGTTCCACCGGGCGGCATGGATGAACCTGCGCCACGCGGCAGCCACCATGGACACCCTGATCTCGGTGGGCGTGCTGGCCGCCTTCGGGTGGTCGCTGTGGGCGCTGTTCTTCGGCCACGCGGGAGATCCGGGCATGAAGATGGGGTTCAGCCTGAACGTGGCCCGGGGCTCGGGCACCGACGAGATCTACCTGGAGGTGGCCAGCGCCGTCACCGTGTTCATCCTCGGCGGCCGCTACTTCGAGGCCCGCGCCCGCCGCCAGTCGGGCGCTGCCCTCAAGGCCCTGCTGTCGCTGGGCGCCAAGGACGTCGCCGTGCTGCGGGGAGGCGCCGAGGTGCGGGTGCCCATCGAGGCGCTGGTCGTCGACGACCGCTTCGTCGTGCGCCCGGGGGAGAAGATCGCCACCGACGGCGTGGTCGAGGAGGGCACCTCGGCGGTCGACGCCAGCCTCCTGACCGGCGAGAGCCTTCCCGTGGAGGTGGGCCCCGGCGACGCCGTGGTGGGGGCCACCGTGAACGCCGGCGGCCGCCTGGTCGTGCGGGCCACGCGCGTCGGCTCCGACACCCAACTGGCCCAGATCGGCCGCCTGGTGGCCGACGCCCAGAACGGCAAGGCCCCCGTCCAGCGCCTGGCCGACCGCATCTCGGCCGTCTTCGTGCCCGTGGTGATCGTCCTGTCGGTGGCCACCCTCGGCTTCTGGCTGGGCTCGGGCTATCCCTCGACGACGGCCTTCAGCGTCGCCGTGGCCGTGCTCATCATCGCCTGCCCGTGCGCCCTGGGCCTGGCCACACCCACCGCCCTGCTGGTGGGCACCGGCCGGGGGGCCCAGCTCGGCCTGCTCATCAAGGGCCCCGAGATCCTCGAGTCGACCCGGCGGGTCGACACCGTCGTGCTCGACAAGACGGGCACGGTGACGACGGGGCAGATGAGCCTGGCCGACGTCATCCCCGCCACCGGCGTCGACGCCGACGAGCTGCTGCGCCTGGCCGGCACCCTGGAGGACGCCAGCGAGCACCCCATCGCCAGGGCCATCGCCGAAGGCGCCCGTGCCCGCCTGGGCACCCTGCCCGGCGTCGACGGGTTCGCCAGCACCCAGGGGCTCGGGGTCCGGGGCACCGTCGAGGGCCACGCGGTGGTCGTCGGTCGTGAACGGTTCCTGGCCGAGCACGGCCTGCACCTGAGCGACGAGCTGCGGGTGGCCAAGGACGCGGCCGAGGAGGCGGGCCGCACGCCCGTCCATGTGGGATGGGACGGCACCGTGCGCGGCGTCCTCGTCGTGTCGGACACCTTGAAGCCCACCAGTCGAGAAGCGGTGGCGGAACTGCGCAAGCTGGGCCTGCGCCCGGTGCTGCTCACCGGCGACAACGCCCGGGCCGCCCAGGCCATCGGTGCCCAGGTGGGCGTCGACGAGGTGATCGCCGACGTGCTCCCCGAGGAGAAGCTGTCGGTCATCCGCCGCCTCCAGGGCGAGGGCCGGGTGGTGGCCATGGTCGGCGACGGGGTGAACGACGCCGCCGCCCTGGCCCAGGCCGACCTTGGCCTGGCCATGGGAACGGGCACCGACGTGGCCATCGAGGCATCCGACCTCACCCTCGTCCGCGGCGACCTGCGCTCGGCGGCCGACGCCATCCGCCTGTCGCGCCGCACCCTGGCCACCATCAAGGGCAACCTGTTCTGGGCCTTCGCCTACAACCTGGCCGCCCTGCCCCTGGCCGCCGCCGGGTTCCTCAACCCCATGATCGCCGGCGCCACCATGGCGTTCTCCAGCATCTTCGTGGTTTCGAACAGCCTCCGCCTGCGCAGCTTCCAGGCCCGGTCGAGCGGCAGCTAGGGACGCAGGGGCTCATTCCGGGGCTTGGGGCGGCGTGGTACGCACGCAGACCAGGTCCGGTCCCGGATACGTGCCCTCGACGAACCAGGTGGAGCCGCTGCCCGCCAGCCGGGGTCGCCGGCCGGTCATCTCCGCCAGGCGGTCGCGCCACGCCGCCAGGCGGGGCTCGACGACCAGCGCCGCCCCCTCGAGGTCGTTGTCCCCGGCGCCGCTGCGCGCGGCGGCCGACGGTCCCCCGAGGTCGTCCCACGCCCGGTAGACCGCCGGGGTGGAGACCTCGAGGGGCGGTGTGAGAAGCGTGAACGTGCGGTCCTCGAACGCCAGGGGCTCGACCACCTCACCGATGCCGGTCACCCGCGCCCGGCCCCCGACGACGCAGAAGGCGACGTCGGCGCCCAGCGAGGCGGCTGTCCTGGCGTCGTGGACCTGCGCCCAGCGCAGCACGGCGGCGGCGTCGGCAGATCCCCCGCCCAGGCCCGCCCCGGTCGGGATCCGCTTGCGGAGCCGGACGTGGGCGCGACGACCGACGGCGCCCAGCGCCCGGCGCACCAGGTTGGTGTCGTCGAGGGGCCCGGCACCCAGGCCAGGCAGCAGCTCGAGGCCGTCGCCGCTGACGAACTCGAGCTCGTCGGCCAGGTCGACGGTGACCATCTCGGCGTCGAGCAGGTGGAACCCGTCGTGGCGCCGCCCGGTGACCCGCAGCGACAGGGTGAGCTTGGCCTGCGCCAGCTGGCGCGCCGGAAGGGGTGCCGGTCTGCCCGTGGTCACCCGCCCGACCCTACGGCGCCGCCCACCCCGCCGGCCGCCGGCCGCGTCCGTCCGCCTAAGGGTTGGGGGAGCACTACGTTTGCCCCACGTTTCACAGCTCGTTCTCGGGAAGGTTTGTCACAGTTGTCGCGGCTGAAGAGATCGCAAGGAGGCCCCGGCCGTGAGTGACAGCTACTGGCAGACCGACGTCACCTGGGCCGCACCGCCTCCGGCTGCCGACGACGACGAGGA
>JBBWZS010000081.1:0-4340 GCA_039649175.1 Acidimicrobiaceae bacterium | reverse complement strand
GAGCCGGCGCCAAGGCCCCGGAGTGCGCCGGCGTCATCCATTCCGACCTGCAACGGGGCTTCATCCGGGCCGAGGTGATCCATTGGGACGCCCTGCTCGAGCTGGGCTCGTGGGCGGCGGCTCGGGATGCGGGCAAGTTGCGGGTGGAGGGCAAGGAGTACGAGGTCGCCGACGGCGACGTCCTCGAGATCCGCTTCAACGTGTAAACGTGTAGTCGTGCCCTGGCTCGTGCGGGACGAGAGGGTGCTGGCGACGCTGGAGGTGGCCGAGACGTTCCGGGAGCGCTCCCGGGGACTGCTGGGGCGCGACGGCATCGAGGGGGCGATCCTCCTCCGCCCCGCCCGCCAGGTCCACTCGTTCGGGATGCGCTTCGCCCTCGACGTGGCCTTCTGCACGGGCGGCCCTGCCGAGCTGGTTGTCGCCCGAATGGTGAGCCTCCCGCCGGGTCGCATCACCCGCCCTTCGCTCAGGTGCCGCTGTGTGATCGAGGCCGAGGCGGGCGCCTTCGGGAGGTGGGCGCTGAACGCCGGCGACCACCTCGAGGTCAGAGCGTGACGACGCCCCCGCCGCAGAACGGGGTCCTGGTGCTGGTGGCCACGCCCATCGGCAACCTCGGCGACCTGTCGCCCCGTGCCGTGCGGGCCCTGGCCGACGCCGACGTCATCGCCTGTGAGGACACCCGGCGGACCCGCCATTTGCTCACCCATGAGGGCATCCCTGCCGGCGGGCGCCTGGTGACGGTGAACGACCACACCGAGGCGGCCCAGGTGCAGAGCTTGCTGGGCCGTCTCGACGCCGGCGAGCGGGTGGCTCTGGTCACCGATGCCGGCATGCCCGCCGTCTCCGACCCCGGCGAGCGCTTGGTCGCGGCGGCGGCCGCCGCCGGTCACCGGGTGGAGGTCGTCCCCGGGCCGTCGGCCGCCCTGGCCGCCCTGGTCGTGAGCGGGTTGCCGACCGGACGCTTCTGCTTCGAAGGGTTCCTGCCCCGCAAGGGCCGGGCCCGGGCCCAGCGCCTGGCCGAGGTGGCCGCCGAAGGGCGGACGACGGTGATGTTCGAGGCCCCCCACCGGGTGCGCCAGACCGTGGCCGACCTGGGCGAGGTCATCGACCCGCAGCGTCGCCTGGTGATCGCCCGGGAGCTCACCAAGGCCTTCGAGGAGGTGTGGCGGGGCACCCTCGCCACCGCCGGCGCCCACCTGGCGGCGACCGACCCCCGGGGCGAGTACGTGCTGGTGCTGGACGGGGCCGCGCCGGCCCCGGCCGCCGACGCCGGCGACGTCGATCACGCCCTGCAGCTGCGCCTCGACGCCGGCGTCGACAAGAAGGCCGCTATAGCCGAGGTGGCCGCCGAGCTCGGCGTCCCCAAACGCCAGGTGTACGAAGCTGCTCTGTTGCTGGCGGCGTCGCCGCCCCGGGCGGGGCCCCAACCCCGCCCTCCTCCGTAGCGGCGGGGCCCCTGCCCCACCGCCGGCCGTGTCGCTGGCGGCGTCGCCGCCAGCGGCGGGCCCTAAGCGAACTGGGCAGGTTCAGGGTCCCCCTGGGGACCTCGAACCTGACCGGAACGGGTGAGGGCCCCCACGCACGGGGCGCACACCAGGCGGTCGCGGTAGGGGCGCAGGTCGGTGGACGCTGCGCAGAACACGCAGGCCTGCTCCACCTTGGTCATCACGATGCGACCGGCCTCGAGCGAGATCTCCACGTGGTCACCGTCGCCGATGGCCAGGGCCCGGCGGAACTCGACGGGAACGACGATGCGTCCCAGACGGTCGATGGTTCTCGTGATTCCGGCGGAGGACATCGAAGCTCCTCGGTAGGGTACGAAGGTGGCCAAGTTCTACCTGACGACGCCGATCTACTACGTGAACGACGCACCCCACGTCGGCCACGCCTACACCACCGTCATCGGCGACGCCGTGTGCCGCTGGCACCGCCTGCTCGGCGACGACGTGCTCTACCTCACGGGCACCGACGAGTACGGCCTGAAGAACAGCCAGGCGGCCGCCGCCCTCCACGTCGACCCCCGGGAGCTGGCCGACCGCAACAGCAAGCGCTTCCGCCAGGCGTGGGACACCCTCGACATCGCCTACGACGACTTCATCCGCACCACCGAGCCCCGCCACACGATCTCGGTGCAGGCCTTCCTGCAGGCCATCTACGACAACGGCGATATCGAGCGGGGCACCTACGAGGGCCTCTACTGCGTGGCCTGCGAGGCCTATTACACCGAGGACGAGCTGGTCGACGGCAACTGCCCCATCCACGGACGGCCGGTGCAGCGCATGCAGGAGGAGAACTGGTTCTTCCGGCTGTCGCGCTACGAGCAGCGGCTTCTCGACCACTACGACGCCCACCCCGACGCCGTGATCCCCGCCACCCGCCGCAACGAGGTACTGGGGTTCATCCGCCAGGGCCTGCAGGACATCTCCATCAGCCGCAGCTCGTTCGACTGGGGCGTGCCCCTGCCGTGGGACCCCACCCACGTCACCTGGGTGTGGTTCGACGCCCTCCCCAACTACCTGACGGCGCCGGGTTACGCCGTCGACCCGGAGCGCTTCGCCCACTGGTGGCCGGCCGACTGGCACCTGGTGGGCAAGGACATCATCCGGTTCCACGCCGTGTACTGGCCGGCCATGCTCATGGCCGCCGGCCTGGCGCCGCCCACGCGCATCGGCTGCCACGGCTGGTTGCTGGTGAGCGGGGAGAAGATGTCCAAGAGCAGGCTCAACCAGATCACCCCGGGTGAACTGGTCGACGACCTGGGTGTCGATGCCACCCGCTATCACCTGCTGCGCGACACCACCTTCGGGGCCGACGGCGACTTCTCCTACGAGGGCATGGTCGCCCGCTACAACGCCGACCTGGCCAACAACCTGGGCAACCTGCTCTCCCGGGTGACCACCGTTGTCGGGTCGAAGTGCGCCGGCACGGGACCGCCCCCCCGTGCCGACAGCCCGCTGGCGGCCGTGGCCGGCGAGGTGTACACGGCGACCGCCGACGCGTGGGACCGCCTGGCGCCGGGGGAGGCCCTCGAGGCCACCTGGAGGTTGATACGCGAGACCAACGCCTATCTCGAGGCCCACGAGCCGTGGAAGGCGGAGGCCGGCCCGGAGGTCGACACGGTGATGGGTGACGCCCTCGAGGCCCTGCGCATCGTGGCCGTGCTGGCGTCGCCGGCCGTGCCCCTGGCTGCGGCCGAGACCTGGCGGCGGTTGGGACTGCCGGGTGCGCCCGCCGACCAGCGCCTGCCCGGCGCCGCCGCCTGGGGCGGTTACCCCGGCGGTCTGGCCGTCGAGAAGGGTGCCCCCCTCTTCCCCAGGCGGAAGTAACCCCGCGTGCCCTGGACCGACAGCCACTGCCACCTCCAGTACGAGGGCCTTCCCACCGACGCCCTCGACCGGGCCGAGGCTGCCGGCGTCACCCGCATGGTGTGCATCGGCACCGACGGGCCGCAGTCGGCGCGTGCCGTCGAGGTGGCTCGGTCCCATCCGGGAAGGGTGTGGGCCACCGTGGGCCTGCATCCCCACGACGCCGTCAACGGGGTGGACACCATCGCCGGTTCCCTGGGCGCGCCCGAGGTCGTCGGCATCGGCGAGTGCGGCCTCGACTACCACTACGATCACTCGCCTCGCGACACCCAACGCCGGGTGTTCGCCGCCCAGGTGGCCCTGGCCCACGAGCACGACCTGGCCCTGGTGATCCACACTCGCGAGGCGTGGGACGACACCTTCGCCGTCCTCGCCGCCGAGGGCGTGCCCGGGCGCACCGTGTTCCACTGCTTCAGCGGCGGCCCCACCGAAGCCCGCCGCGCCCTCGACACCGGCGCCCACCTCTCGTTCAGCGGCATTCTCACGTTCAAAAAGGCGGACGACGTCCGCCAGGCCGCCGCCCTCGCCCCCCTCGACCGGGTGCTGGTGGAGACCGACGCGCCCTACCTCACACCCGTGCCCCACCGGGGTGCCCCGAACCACCCGGCGTTCGTGGCCCTGGTTGGCGCCGCCCTGGCCCGGGCCCGGGGATGTGACGTGGCCGCGGTGGAGGAGGCCACCTGGGCCAACGCCACGGCCGTGTTCGGCCTGTCGTGACGTGGTGACCGCGCTGCCGGACCCCCAGATCGGACCGCCGGGGCGGCGGGAGGCGAGGGAGCTGCTCGACAGCGCCGGCCTCAGCCCCAACCGGGCTCTCGGGCAGCACTTCGTGGTCGACCCCAACACCGTCCGTCGTATCGCCCGTCTGGCCGCAGTGGGGCCCGGCGACCATGTGGTCGAGGTCGGCGCGGGCCTGGGGGCGCTCACCCTGGCACTGGCGGAGACGGGAGCGGCCGTCACCACCATCGAGATCGA
>JBBWZS010000073.1:0-12629 GCA_039649175.1 Acidimicrobiaceae bacterium | reverse complement strand
GCCGCCGAAGCGGTGGAGATCGCCTACCCCCCGGGGCACCTGCGACCGCCCCGGCCGGCAGCCCGTTCCGAGAAGGAGGTGCTGGAGGGCCTGGCCCGCCTGCGGGGCGACGGCGTGCTGCACGCCTTCGCGGTGGGCAGCGATGCCGCCCGCTCGGCGCTGTGGGCCCCCCTGGCGCCCGGCGGGCCGACAGTGGTCGCGCTGGAGGCGCTCGACCCCGAGCGCCTCTGTGCGGTGACCGGTGAGCGGGCAGTCGACACCTGGTCGCTGGCGCCCGCCGCCGCCCTGTTCGTGGCCGAGTCGGGCGCACTCGACCGCCACGACCTCTCCTCGCTGCGCCGGGTGGAACTGGGTGGGCCCCGGCCCCCGGCGGCAGTGATCTCGCGGCTTACCGCCGCCTTTGCCGGCGCGGGCGCCGAGCTGGTCACCGACGCGGTCCCGGCCGGCCCGCCACCAGAGCAGCCGCCCGCCGGGCCCCCCCGCTCCGACCCGGTGAAGCTGCCGGAGCACGGTGCGTCTATCGGTCAGGTCGACGAGACCGTCGCCGCCGTGTTCGGGCGGGTGTTGGGCGTCGACCCGGTGGGTGCCGACGACGACTTCTTCGCCCTCGGGGGCGACGAGATGGCCGGACTGAAGGCCCTTCGCCTGCTCGACGACGCCCTGCACGTGCGCCTCTCGCTCGTTGACCTCGTCGGTGCGCCCACGGCGGGGGCGTTGGCGGAACGAATCGGGGAGGCCGAGGGGCGCCCCGGCGCCGGCACCACCGGGCCCGGCGGAGCCGCCGCCGCCCCGGTGGCGTTCTCCCAGGAGGGGATGCTGTGGCAGGAGCAGTTCGTGCCCGGGTCCCAGAACCTGCCGCCGCTGGTCCGCCGCTTCCGCGGCCCGCTGCGGGTCGACGTCCTCGAGGCGGCGATCGACGAGATCGTGCGTCGCCATGAGCCCCTGCGCAGCCGGTTCGAGCTGCGAGACGGCCGCCCCGTGCAGATCGTCGCCCCTCATCGGGCCGTCCCTCTTCCCGTCCATGACCTGAGCGCCTTTGGCCCCGCCGACCGCGACGCCGAGCTGGCGTCGGCCCTGGCCCACGCCGGCCGGCCCTTCGACCTGGTGGGCGGCCCGCTGTTCACACCGGCGTTGTTCCGGTTCGCCCCCGACGACCACGTCGTGGTCTTCCGGGTCCACCACAGCGTCTACGACGACTGGTCGGTGAGCGTGTTCCGCCGGGAGCTCTCGGCGCTCTATGCCGCGTTCGCCGCCGGAGAGCCGTCGCCCCTCGCCGACCTCGCCGTGGGGTTCACCGAGTTCTCCCGCAACCAGCGCCGCCGCCTGGCGGGACCGGTGGGCGCTGCCCAGCTGGCCTGGTGGAAGTCGCACCTGGCCGGCGCGCCCTGGTGCGCCCAGCTGCCCATCGACGACCCCGACCGGGCCGAAGGGTCGCCGCAGCGCAGTGCCCGCCCGGTCACGGTGGAGCTTTCCGCCGAGCTCCACGCCAGGGTCCGGTCCCTGGCCCGGCGGCGCCGAGCCACGCCGTTCATGGCCATGTTGGCGGCCTTCGAGGTGCTCGTGCACCGCTACACCGGCCAAGACGACCTGCTCACGGCCTCGGTCGTCGCCAACCGCAACCGTCCCGAGCTCGAGCCCATGATCGGGTGCTTCACCAAGAAGATCCTGCTGCGCCAGGACATGTCCGGCGACCCGACGTTCGCCGAGGTGCTCGACCGCACCCGGCTGAGCGTGCTCGGCGCGCTGCCCAACCAGGACCTCCCCTTCGAGACGGTGCTCCAGGAGACGCTCGGGGCGGCGGCGGCCGAGCACGGCCTGGCGCCATATGTCGGCGTGATGTTCCAGGGCGTGACCCCTCAGGTCGACGACGTGGTGCTGCCCGGCCTGACGACGACGGGCTACGACACCAGCGCCACCACCACCCGGGCCCACTTCGCCGCCGGCGACGACGAGGCCCCGCTCGACGGCGACGGCGACGGCGACGCTGCCGAGGCCGGAACCCCCGACTACGTCCGGCCGTGGGGCGACGGCCTCTACGCCGGGACGTTCCTCATCCTGTCGCTGGTGGAGACGCCGGAGGCGACGTCACTGGTGGCCCGGGGCGCCTTCCACCGGCCCGCCGTGGAGCGGCTGCTGGACAGCTTCGTCACCCTGCTCGGTGACATCGTCGACGACCCCGAACGGCCCGTCTCCGGGCTCCGCCTGCTCACCGACGACCAGCAACGCCACCTCGTCGACACCGGTGGCGTCGCCGGTTCCCGGCGGGACGACGGCCGGTGTGCCCACCACCTCTTCGAGGACCACGTCGCCGCCACCCCATCGGCGGTGGCGGTGACCACCGGCGCCGGCGACGTCAGCTACGCCGCCGTCGGTTCCCGGGCCGACAATCTCGCCGGGCGCCTGCGGGCAGCGGGCGTGGGCCCGGGATCGCTGGTCGGCATCTGCCTCGACTCCCCGGAGCTCTGGGTGGTGGCGGTGCTGGCCGCATGGAAGGCGGGCGCCGCCTACGTGGGCCTCGACCCGGCCGACGAGGCGGGGCACCTGTCCTGGGTGACGGCCGACGCATCCGTCGAGGTGGTCGTGGCCCGGCCCGGCCTGTGTCCCGGCCTGGCCGAGACCGGCTGCCGAGTGATCGATCCGACGCCGAGCGCAGAAGGGGCCGAAGGTACGCCGGTCGAGCCGTCGAGCCCGGTCGCCGCCGGGACGAAGCCCGACGATGTCGCCGTGGTGTTCTACGGCTCCGGGGAATCCGCCGTCGAGCGGGGGGTGGTCATCGACCACGCCGCGGTGGTGAACCTCGTCGGCGCGCTGGGTGGGATCCTCGGGCCGTCACCGGCGCGGCTGGGGGTCTGGCTGGGGGCCCAGCCGACCGACGACGCCTTCGTCCGCCAGGTGGCCGCCCTGCTCGGCGGCCACCACCTGTGCGTGGCGGCCGAACCGGAGGTGGCGTCCCGGGTGGCCGCCGGGTCCCTGGACGTCCTCGACGTGACGCCCGCCCAGCTCGACGCGCTCGTCGCCGGTGGGTTTGAACCGGCGCTGCTGGCGCGGGCGAGCGATGCCGTGGCTCCCACCATCGTGGTCGGTTCCCGGGGGGCGCCGGCTCGGGCTTCGTGGGCGACCCTGCGGGCGTTGCCGGGCGTCCGGGCCCACCTGGTCTTCGGACCACCGGAGTGCGGGTTCGGGGCCACCGCCGACGCCGAGGCGGGGGCGGGTGGGCGGATCACCATCGGCCGCAGCCTGAACGGCGTGACGACCGAGGTCGTGGGCCGCTCGGGCGGGCCCGTGCCCGCCCAGGTCACCGGCGACCTGTACGTGGGAGGAGCGGGACTGGCCCGGGGCTACGTGGGGGAGCCCGCCGACGATGCGGGCCAGGCCGGCGATGCCGGCGATGCCGGCCGCTTTGTGACCCGCACCGTCGACGGGCAGGTGCCGTCGGTCGTGTTCCGCACCGGACAGCGGGCACGCCGGTTGCCCGACGGCAGGATCGAGGTGGTGGGCGCCGCCGCCGACACCGTCGCCCTGCGCGGCTTCTCGGTCGACACCGCCCGCCTGGCGGCGGCGGTCGCCCGTTGCCCGGGCGTCGGCGGGGCGCGTGTCGTGGCCGAGCATGACCCGGGTGGCGCGGCCCGGCTGGTGGCGCACGTCGTGGCCGGCCCAGGGGCCCTGCCCCCCCTGGGCGAGCTGCGCGCCTTTGTGTGGTCACGGCTCCCGGGCTACGCCTGGCCGGCCGCCGTCGTCGTCGCCGGCGATCCACCCCCGGCAGGCGACGAGGCCCCGGGCCTGGCCGAGGAGGCCTTCCTGGCCGCGCTGTGGGCCGAGGTGGCCGGGGTGGAGCGAGTGAGAGCGGCCGAGAACTACTGGCAGGCCTTCCCGTTCCTCGACGTGGTGACCAGGGCGGCGCTGGCCGGCGTGGCGATCGGCTCGCACCGGATGGCGCGCAATCGCACGCTGGCCACGCTGGCCGTGGACCTGGCGGCACGCCGCCATGTTTCCGGAACCTGAATTGGTCATTGCCTGGATTCAATCGAACCTGTAGTTTTCCCAACGCCGATCACTGGCGGGGAGGTAAATGCCTTTCGCACCTATATGCGAAAGGCGGTCAACGGGGGACGAACCAAGGGATGCGTCGGGAACGCTGACGCAGTCAGTCCGGTCCTGACCCGCGCGCGGTCGCACAACGACAACCGACCTGACCGGGTCACAAGACGAAGACAGAGGGACACATGAGACTCCGAACCACTCTCGCCACCGCTGGTGCGGCGGCCTCGCTGGTCGTGACCGGGCTGATCACAGCCGGGCCCGCCAATGCCGCGGTCCTCGCCTGCGGCTCGACAGTCACCCAGAGCACGACCCTGACCGCCAACGTGGGTCCGTGCACCGGTGACGGGCTGATCATCACCAAGTCCAACGTGACCCTGAACCTGAACGGCTTCAAGGTCACCGGCAAGAAGCGTCCCGGCGACCAGGCTGGGATCCGGGTGGTCAACACCGCCAACCCGCCCGCCGGGCTCACCGGCGTCACCATCCGCAACGGGACCGTCACGGGCTTCGATGCCGGCGTGGTGATCTTCGGTGGCTCGGGCAACACCGTCACCGGGATGACGGTTCAGAACAACGTCAACGACCTGCGGGACGGTGACTGTGATCTGGGCGACGGGATCAACCTCACGAACTCCGACAACAACACCGTCAGCTCCAACAACGTCGTCGGCAACGGCCCCTTCGGCGGGATCTCCCTGGTCGGCGACTCCGACGGGAACCAGATCAAGAACAACACCTTGGTCGGCAACAACATCCCCGGAGCGCTCGGGTGTGGCAACGGCGGCTTCGGCAACGAGAACGAGGGCGTTCGCATCGAGGGTCCCGGGGCCAACGGCAACGTCGTGAACAACAACAACGTGAGCCAGAGCGGGATCGCCGGTATCGGGGTCCACGCCAACGTCGGCTGCCGGAACAACCCCCAGCCCACTGACGAGCCCAACAACGACTTCAACACCATCACCAACAACACGGTGACGGGGAGTGCCAACGCCGGTGAGTCCGACGGCATCAAGGTCCTGGAAGTGGGTCCGTTCGGCACTGTCGTGTGTGCTGCCGCCAACTTGACGATCACGGGGAACACCTCGTCGAACAACGAGCGCAACGGCATCGAGATCCCTGCCACGTCGGTCAACAACACCATCAACAACAACACGGTGAACGCCAACGGCCAGGATGGCATCCACCTCGAGGGACCGATCTTCACGAACACCTTCACCGACATCGGCCCGACCGTGCTGGACCTCATCACGCCCAACCAGCCCACCTTCACCGCCGGCACCGACTTCGCGGCCCTGAGCGGATCGGGCAGTGGGGACGTGACGGGCAAGCTGGTGGCCATCGGGCCGATCGATGTGACCGCACCGATCCCCTTCGACCAGTCGGCCAGCGGCTGCACGGCGGCCGACTTCACCAACGCCGGTTTCCAGCCTGGTGACATCGCTCTCATCCAGCGTGGGTTCTGTGACCGCAGCCTGAAGGTGCAGAACGCCATCGACGCCGGTGCCAGTGCCGTCGTGTTCTTCAACGAGGGCTCGCCCGGTCGTGAGGGCCTCATCGTGGCCGGTGTCAACCCGGTCAACATCCCGGTGGTCGACGCCACCTTCGCGACCGGCCAGGCGCTGTTCAACGCCACCCAGGCGGGCCCGGTCACCATTCACGTGGCCACCAACACCACCAACGTCCGGACCCAGGTCAACGTCGGCGCCGAGAACAACACGCTGAACGCCAACACCGGGTTCAACAACGCCCAGGTCGACGGTCGCGACGACAACCCGCACTGCGACAACAACCACTGGATCGCCAACAACTTCGGCACCGTGAACCAGAGGTGCGTCAAGGCGAACGGCGGCACCGGGGCGGTGAAGCCGATCGTGTAGTGACGGTCGGGCCCTCAGGTCCCCACCGCCCTCTCAGGAGGTCGGTGGGGAACCGGGTGCCCGTGGCCCGGCGGCCGACTCTCGGCCGGCCGCACGGGCGATCGACGCACCCGCGTCGGTCCAGGCGCCCTGGCGGAGCAGGAACCGCCGCAGCTTGCCGGTGGGCGTGCGGGGCAACGAGTCCACGAAATGCACGGCGCGCGGCACCTTGTGGGGGGCCAGTTCGCCCTTGGCCAGGGCGACCAGCTCGTCGGCCACGCCGGTCTCGGGGCCCCGGCCCGGAACGGCCACCACGAAGGCCTCCAGGCGGGATGCGCCCGTGTCGTCGCGCACGGCGGCGACGGCCACCTCGGTCACCGCCGGGTGTCCGACGAGCACAGCCTCGACCTCCAGTGGCGCCACGTTGATGCCGCCGACCACCTCGATGTCGTCGACCCGGCCCAGGTGGTGGACGAAGCCGTCAGCGTCGATCATGGCCCGATCTGCGGTGCTCAGCCATCCCTGGCGGACCACGGCGGCGGTGGCCTCCGGGCGACCGAGGTACTCGACCAGCACGGTCGGCCCCTTGACCCACAGGGTGCCGGGCCGGCCTGGTTCGACGTCGTTGCCGGCGTCGTCGCGCACGGCCACCTGGTAGGGCGGCAGGGGCCGCCCGACGGTGCCGTGACGACAGTGTTCGAGGGTGTTGCTCACGAAGGTCTGTCCCACCTCGGTCGAGCCCAGCCCATCGAGGATCGGGCACCCCAGGAAGTCCACGACCCGCTTGGCCAGCACGGGGGTGAGGGCCTCCCCGGCCGAGACAGCGGCCCGCACCGAGGCGTACGACGCCCGGTCGCCGGCGGCCACCAGCCGGGCGTAGAAGGTGGGGACGCTGAACATCACCGTGACCCCGTTGTCGCGCACCAGGCGCGCCGCGGTGTCGGGCCGGGGTGGGCCGGCGTCGAGCACCGCCCGGCATCCCGCCAGGAGAGGGAAGAACAACGAGTTGCCCAGCCCGTAGGCGAAGAACAGCTTCGACACCGAGTAGACGACGTCGTCGCCGCCCAGGTCGACGGCTCCTCGGGCGAAGGCGCTGAAGTACACCAGGGGATCGTGGTGGCGGTGCACGGCGGCCTTGGGCCGGCCCGTGGTTCCCGACGTGTACTGGGCGTAGGCGGCATCGCCGTCGGCAGCCTCGGCGATGGCCCGCTCGCCGGAAGCGCTGACGCCCTGTTCGAGGGCGGCGACGACCTCGGCGCCCAGGGCATCGCCACCCAGCAGTGACCGGCACCCGGCGGCGAAACGCCCGGCGATGTCGGGCGCCACCACGGCGACGGCCGGACGGGCGTCGGCCGCCAGGTCGGCGTGGTCATCGGCGGTGAGCCTCGGGTTGGCCAGCACCGCGAGCGCCCCCAGGCGGATGGCGCCCAGGAACGCCCACACGAACTCGATCCCGTCAGCCAACACGACCAACACCCGGTCACCCCGGCCCACCCCCAGGCCGGCCAGCCGGGTGGCGACGACGGCCGCTCCCCGGTGAACCTCGGCATGGGTCCAGGTGCGCCCGCCCACAACGAACGCCGGCTCCGCCCACCACCCCTGGCGGGCCCGCTCCTCCATGACACCCGCCAGGTTCGTCATGTCAGGCCACCCCCGACGAGCAGGCGACCGCCGACGGGCCCCACCGGCCACAGGCCATAGGACACGAGCTCGGCCCAGCAGGCGAAGGGATCGGCGGCGTCTCCGGTGAGAGCCCACGCGATGGCTCCTCCCAGCAGCCACAGCCGGGCGCCGGACGCGACCCGGGCGACGCCGGCGACGCTGTCGTCCACCGGCCCAGTCGCCAGGAGCATGGCCAGATGGAGGCCGGCTTCGAGCTCGGTGCCCCGGCCCGCCGCCTCGAGCCCGGGGCGAGGCACCACCCGGCATCGATCGACGGCGTCCAACCAGGCCCGGTCGACGGCGGCGGTGGCCTCGACCGCCTCGGCCAAGCTCACAAGGGCGAGGGGGTCGGTGACGGGACCAGCCGGTGTGGCGGCGGCCAGGCGGGCGATGTCGACACCGCCGCGAGCGGTGGCCTCACCGGCGATGCGCCCCAGGAGCTCGGCGACCCGCGCGCCGCCGGTGCCCAGGGCGGCGGCCACATCGACGCGCCGCCCGTCGTCATTCACGGTGGCGATCGGCCAGGTGGCCACCGGGGCGGCGGCCAGGGCGGCAGCCGGCGACATCGCTCCCGGGGGCCGGGGCGGACGGCCGGTGGCGAGGGCCAGGCCGGCACCGTCCACCGCGTGCCAGCTCAGGGGTTCCAGGTGACGGCGACCTCGGGGAAGCGAAGGCCGAGGTCGTCGGCGAAGGCGGCCGCCCGTTCGATGAACGTGGCCCGCGCGCCGTCGTTGGTGTCGCGCTTGATGCCCCAGCGCCGGAAGGCCTCGTTGTTGGTCGAGGTGCTACGGCCGAAGAAGGGGAGGGTGAACGGCACCAGGTCGTCGAGCGCCTGCTGCACCTCGGGCCTGCGCTCGGGGTCGGCCATGGCCTCGGTGGTGCGGGCCCTGCCGAACGACACGTGGAACTTCTCCTCGGGCAACAACTTGGTGGCGAGGTTGCGCAGGGGGAGGTAGCTGCTCTGGAGCAGGTCCTCCATGAGCACCACCTCGGCCATGTCGACGACGGCCTTCAAGACGACGAACTCCACCCAGGTGCGCAGCTCGAAGTCGAACACCGAAAGGGCGCGCCCGGCCAGGGGGTCGGGCAGGCCCAGCTCGTTGGACAGGCGGTTGAACTTGAGGTGGTGGCCGTACTCCTCCATGGCGATGCGACAGGCCAGCCACTTCTCCTGGGGCCCGGGGGCCAGGGCGATGGCGGGCTCGTCGAACACGGTGGCCCCCGCCAGCTCGTTGCGGACGTGGCTGGCCACCACCTTGCCCACCGCCGTCACGTAGTCGGGCCCGAGGGCCTGGGCCTCGGCGGCGTTGGCCACCGTGCCGGTGAAGGGCTGGTCCATGGTGGACGTGGTCATGACGTCTCCCTGCCGGCTCCGTGCAACGGCGTGCCTGCGATCGCGTGAGGGGGCCCGCCGAAGAGGTCGAACTCGGACTCCAGGGGGGTGAGATGGGGCTCCATGGCCGGCCGCGCCGTGGAAGCCAGCGTGGCGACCTGCCATCCTGCCGGGTCGATCAGCTCGACCACCGGTCGGGGCTGAGACCACAGGGTGACGGCGGCGCCCCGGGCACCCACGATCTGGCCGGTCACGCCGGCGGCGTCGGGCGAGCACAGCCACACCACCACGGGGGCGAGGTCGTGGGTGGTGGCCAGGGGAGCCGAATCCAGATAGGCGCGCAGCTCGTCGGTGACGGGCGGGATCGACTCGGTCATGCGGGTGAAGGCGAACGGCACCAGGTAGTTGACGCACACATCGCGCCCGGCCATCTCCAGGGCCACGGCCCGGGTGAGCCCGAAGAGCCCCGCCTTGGCCGCCGCGTAGGTGGCCTGGCCCACGCTGCCCACCAGGCCGGCGGCGCCACCCACGTACACGATGCGCCCGAAGCGCCCCGACCGGATGGGCCCGGCCATCACCCGGGTGAGTTGCACGGCGACGCCCAAATGGGACTCGAGGACCTCGTCGACATCGGCGTCGGACGCCTTGTGGATCATGGCGTCGCCCAGGGTGCCGGCGCAGTGGACGAGCACGGTGGGCGGTCGCCCCGCCCAGGCCTCGACCTCGGCCACCAGCTTCTCGGCGCCCGGCCGGGTGCGGGCGTCGATGCTCGAGGCCATCGCCGTCCCCCCTGCGGCACGAATCTCGTCGGCCACCGCCTCGGCCGGCGCGGGATCGGGCGACGAACCGTCGAGGGCGACGCCCGTGTCGTCGACGCACACGGCGTGGCCGGCGGCCGCCAGGGCGAGGGCGACGGCCCGACCGATGCCCCGGCCCCCACCGGTGACGATGCTCGGGACTGGTACTCGGGGCGCCGACATGTCTGTCGCCGCCCCTCCTGTCGCCGCCATTCCTGCCATCGTCCGATGCTAACGGACCAGGGGTGGCTAACTCCGGCGGTACAGGCGGGTGGTGAGAGGGGCGAACACGGCGGTCAACCCGACAGCTACGGCCAGGACGACGGCAAGGTCGCCGGCCTCGGCATTGCCCTCCATCAGACCCCGGGACGCGGTGGCTAGCACCGATATGGGGTTGACGTCCACGAAGGCCTTGAGGCCGGAGGGGAGCGTGGCCGGATTGACGAAGACATTGGAGAGGAAGGTGAGCGGGAAGATGCCGAGGAAGCCGGCGCTCATCACTGCGTTGGGCGAGCGCATCAGCAGCCCGAGAGTCGTGAAGAACCAGGAGAGCCCGAAGGCGAAGACCACCACCAGCGCCAGCGCCTCGGCCGCTCCGATCACGCCGGCGCCCGGGCGGTAGCCGAGGATCACGCCGAGCACGATGATCACCGTGCCTGCCAGCACGTAGCGAACGCTGTCGCCGAGCATCGAGCCGACGAGGGGGGCGGGTCGCCAGATGGGCAACGATCGAAAGCGGTCGACGACCCCCTTGGTCAGGTCGGTGTTGAGGGCGATGCCCGAGTACACGGTGGTGAAGAGGACCGACATCACCAGGATCCCCGGCAGGATGTAGTCGAGATACCTCCCGGTCGACCCGCTGATCGCCCCCCCGAAGATGTAGGTGAACATCAGCACGAACATCACCGGCGTGATGGTCACGTCCAGGAGTTGCTCGGGGACGTGTTTCACCTTGAGCATCCCGCGCCACGCAAAGGTCAGCGCCGTGGATGCCGCGCTCGGGCGGGGCGGGCGCGACGTCGAGGCGATGGCCCTGCGGACCGCGGCCTCGTCGGCCGCCGGCGGGAGCCCCGCCTGGCCATGGATGGCCGGGTTGGTGCTCATGACGCCCGCTCCTGGCGGATGTGATCCTGGCTCTCGGACGGGCCCGGTTCGGCCGGGTGCCCGGTGAGGGCCAGGAACACCTCGTCGAGGCTGGGCTGGCCGAGGGAGAAGTCGGCGACCCGCACCCCGGAACGGACCAAACCGGCCACGGCGATGGCGGCCCGGCCTCCGTCGGCGCATGCCGCCGAGAGGGCGGCCGGGTCGGCATCCAGGGTCACGGCGCCCAGCTCGCGCTCGAGCATCACCCCGGCCTCGGCTCGCTGGGCGGGGTCGAGCAGGCGCACGTGCAGCGCCCCCGAGCCCACCGACGCCTTCAGCTGGGCGGGCGTCCCCTCGGCGATCACCCTGCCGTGGTCGATGACGGCGATGCCGTCGGTCAGCTGATCGGCCTCCTCCAGGTACTGGGTGCAGAGCAGGATGGTCGTGCCCTCCGCCACGAGGGCCCGGATGATGCCCCACACCTGGTTGCGCGATCGGGGGTCGAGGCCGGTCGTCGGCTCGTCGAGGAACATCAGCGCCGGGGTGACGACGATGCTGGCGGCGATGTCGAGGCGACGCCGCATCCCGCCCGAGTAGTTCTTGACCAGCCGGTTGGCCGCCTGGGAGATCCCGAAGGCATCCAGCAGCTCGACGGCTCGGTCCTTGGCCGCCGGGCGCCTGAGACCGAGCAGGCGACCAACGAGGATCAGGTTCTCGCGACCCGTGAGGTCCTCGTCGACCGACGCCAGCTGGCCGGTGAGGGCGACCACGGCGCGCACCGCATCGGCATCGCGGACGATGTCGTGACCCAGGACGCGGGCACTTCCGGCGTCGGGGCGGATCAGTGTGGCCAGCATGCGGATCGTCGTCGTCTTGCCGGCACCGTTGGGGCCCAGGACGCCGTAGATCGACCCGACGGGCACAGTCAGGTCCACGCCGTCCACGGCGCGGGTCGCGCCGAACGACTTCACCAGACCGGTGGCTTCGATGGCGAGTGACGACTGGGTCTTCATGTGGCTCCTGGGAGGCCGGGGTGGGTGACGTCGTGTGGCCCGGGGTTGACGCCCTGTTCGCCGCCCGCGTTCGATCGTACGACCGGCGAGGGCCGGTCCCACCGCGTCGCCAAAAGTCCCCGACGGGACAGGAGCCCTGCAACCACAAGCAGGACGACTGCATGAAGGTCGTGTTGACACCGTCGGCCTGGGTTCCCGCCTTGACCCCGGCCAGTCCTGGTGGGATCATTCTGCGGCCGGTGGTCGTGGCTGGGGATGTGTACTTCCGAAATACGGGGCCTGGGCGACCGGTTTCCATTCAATCCAGGAAACGGGAGGCAAAGTTGTCCAAATTGCGCACTTCAATGGCAGCACTGTTGGTGTCGGCAACCGCTGTCGCCGGCATGAGCGTCCTCACCGCCGGACCCGCCGTCGCCGGCGGCCAGGACACGACGCTCAGCTGTTCACCCGACACGACGCCCTCGGGCGCCAACATTCTCCGGTGCACTGCTACGGATGCCAACGGCATCAAGACCGTCGTCGTGGGTTCCACCACGCAGGTCACGACCGACTGCGGCGACACGGCCCGGACGGTGGGGTTCACCGTGCCCAACGACGGCACCAAGCGCAGCGTCTTCATCGTCGACTGTGCCAACCAGCGGGAGCGGGCCAAGTTCACGATCCGGCCTGACGGCTCGGTGGTCGGTCCCACCTTCAAGTTCGTCTGAGACACCCCGTCGTCGGCGCCCATACGCCGACACAGCAGCAGCCAAGAGGCCGGCGCGTCCGCGGACGCGCCGGCCCCGGTGCGTGCCGCGCGACCCGCGGAGCCCCTCGGGGACGGGGCGCTCCGACAGGCGGCGCG
>JBBWZS010000065.1:0-7701 GCA_039649175.1 Acidimicrobiaceae bacterium | reverse complement strand
GCTGCCCGTTCCCTAGAGTTTCAGCGAATCCCTCGGGGTTTCAGCGAACGAGGCGCTCGGGCCTGCCACTCCGCTCAGAGGGCCGCTCGGGCCCGAGGCGCTGGGCGATGAGTGTCTTGCGCTCGAGTTCGTTGAGCCCGCCCCAGATGCCGTGGGGCTCACGGATCTCCAGGGCGTAGTCGAGACAGGGCCGGCGGACGGGACAGACGGCGCAGATGCCCTTGGCCCGCGTCTCCCGGCCCTCCCGCTCATCTTTGCGTTCAAGATGCGCCGGTGGGAAGAACACCCTCGCCTGGGGCCCTTTGCAGGCTGCTTTGTCCTGCCAGAGCTCCTCGACCCGCTGACTGCTCACTGAGGCTCCCTCGTTGCCTGGGGCCAACCTACCCCCGCCCTTCCCCCGAGACAAGGGGCTGTTTTCGCGCGTACGTGCTGGTAGAGAGGCCGACGCCGAGGCGCCGCTCAGGAGCGGAGTCCCCGCACGCCCTGGCCTTCGGCCACGGCGGCGAGGATCAGGGCGGCGGCGGCGTCGGCCCACCACCAGTCCCAGACGCTCACGACGACCAACCCGGCCAGGGTCACCCCGCCGATGGCGGCGCCCAGTGCGGTGATGTGGGCATCGGCGCGCAACGCCCGGCTCCCCACCGCGTGGGCGGCCCGGTACTTCCACCGGGCCAGCACCGGGAGGAACACCAGTGCCGCGGCGGCCAGCACCACGCTCGCCACCGTGGTGTCGGGCTCGGCGTGGGCGATGAGGCTGCGGACGGCCTCGACGGCCAGGACGACCCCGAGGGCCACGAGCGCCCCGGATGCGACCCGGTGGGCGACCTCCTCGGCCCGTTCCACCCCCCCGGCGCCGTCACGCTGGCGGTTGAACCGCCAGACCAGCACGAGCGACGACCCCACGTCGATCAGCACGGTGAACCCGAGACCGGCCAGGGCCAGGCTGCCGGCGAGGATGCCGACGACGGCAGATGCCGACCCCGTCGACGCGCTCCAGACGATGGTCACCCATGACGCGGCGATGGCCACGGCCACCGGGTCGTCCCCCGGACGAGGAAGGCGCATGTGCCAGCCGCTCCGTCGAGGAGGACTCAGTGACCGGCGTCGCGGGCGCCGCCGGTTTCCGGCTCAACCTCGAGCAGCAGCCCGTCGATGGCCACGACCCGTACCGGGGCGCCGGAGGAGATAGGGGTGGCCCGGTTGGTGCGGGCCCGCCACAGGGCTCCGCCGACCCGTACGGTGCCGTCCGGGTCGATGCCGGAGTCGGCCTCGCCCATGCGCCCCACCATCGACTCCCGACCGATGGTGGGGGTCGAGAAACGGGCCCGCAGCATCGAGGCCATGCCCGCCACCATCAACAGCACCGAGCCGGCCACGACGGCCACCATGGCGATCCAGGACACGCTCACGCCATCACCGAACAGGCGCCAGGAGCCGACGGCGAGCGCCACCGTGCCGATCACCGTCCACGCCCGTGGCGCGCCGGCCTGCACATCGATCGCCAACCCACCCACGCCGATCACGACCAGGGCCAGTCCCAGCGGGCTGGTGGGCAGCACGCCCAGGCCGTAGGCGGCGAGCAGCAACGAACCGGCGCCGACGGCGCCGGCCAGGCCGATCCCGGCGGTGAAGAACTCGAACACGATGAGCAGCAGGCCGACGACGAGCAGCAGGTAGGCCACCTGGGGGCTGGCGGCCGAGTGCAGCACCCGCTCACCGATGCCCAACTTGGCGAAGCGGACGTTGCCGGCCGCCTCGCGGCGGCGGTTCTCGCCCTGGTTGACGACCCGGGCGGTGGACAGGACCCGCCCGCCCACGGTCTGGCCGTCGAGTCCGACGATGAACTCACCGAGGGTGGGGGCGACGACGGCGGTGGCGCCCCGGGCCCGGGCCTGGTCGGCTCCCAGTGACCCGGAGACCGACAGGGGGTCGCCGGGGGGCCCACCGGGGTTCCTGCCCACGTGGGTGCCGGGGGCCATACCCGCCAGGCCTGCCGCGGTGACCAGGCGGTTGGCGCCTCCGTAGGCCCGTGAGCCGCTGGGCCCGACCCACACTGCCACCGGCACCTTGGCGTGGCTGAGGCGGAAGGCGAGGACGTCGAGGGAGGCGGAGTCGATCAGGGCCCCGGGGCTGTCGAGCTGGAGGACCAGCACCTCGTCGTCGTTCTGCTCGGCCTGGCGCAGCGACCGCTTCACGAAGTCGGCCTCGATGGGGTCGATGCGGCCGCTGACCTCGATGACGTCGACGGCCCGGGTCGCGGGCGCGGCCCTTCCCGGCGGCGCGGCGAGGACCAGGCTGCCGAGGACGAGCAAGGCTGTGGCTAGTCTGCGGATCGGCTCTCCAGAGGGGCGGGCTTCGAGGAGGATGGTTGGATCCTCGCGGATTCTGTCGCCAGTCCCGAGTGGTCATCGTGGCCGGGAAGGGCGGCGTGGGCAAGACGACGGTCACCGCCGCCCTGGCGCGCCTGGCCGCCCGCCTCGGCCTGTCGGTGCTCGTCATCGAGGTGGAGGGCAAGAGCGGGCTGGCCGCGACCTTCGGCGCCGAGGACCTCACCTACGACGAGAGTGTGCTCAGCCCGGCCACGTCCGCCGCGGGCCCGAGCGGCGCTTCGAGCGGGACATCCAGTGGCGAGGTCCGGGGCCGCACCATCAGCGCCGACCTGGCGCTGGTGGAGTACCTCGAAGAGCATGGGATGAAGCGTATGTCCCGCCGCCTGGTGCGCAGCGGCGCGGTCGACGTGGTGGCCACCGCCACCCCGGGGATCAAGGACATCCTCGTGCTCGGCAAGGTCAAGCAGCTCGAGCGGGCCGGCGTGGCCGACCTCATCGTGCTCGATGCGCCGGCGTCGGGCCACGCCGTGCGGTTCTTGATGAGCCCGCGGGCGCTCGTCGACACCGTCGACGCCGGGCCCATCGAGGCCCAGGCCACCGAGGTGCTCGACATGGTCACCGATCCTGCCCGCTGCCAGGTGCTGCTGGTGACCCTGCCCGAGGAGACCCCCGTCAACGAGGTGGTGGAGACGGCCTACTCGCTGGAGGACAAGGTGGGCACCAACCTGGGCCCGGTGGTGGTCAACGGCCTGTACCCGGTGCGCACGGGGCTCGACATCGACCCGGCGGCGGCGGCCGAGGCCCTCGACTTCGGTCTGCGGGCGGGCGAGGCCGATGCCCTGCGCGCCGCCGCCGAGTTCCGGATGCGGCGCCAGGCGCTCCAGGCCGCCCAGGTGGCCCGGCTTGCCGATGCCCTGGCCCTTCCTCAGCTGCGCCTTCCCGCCCTGTTCGACGTGGCCATGGGGCTGCCCCAGATCGACCGGCTGGCCGACGCCCTCACCACTGAGATCGAGGCCCTGGAAGCCGCGCCGTGACCGCGGCAACGGGTTTGCCTGCCGACTGGAAGGTGGTGGTGTGCTGCGGTCCGGGCGGGGTGGGCAAGACCACGGTCGCCGCCGCCGTGGCCCTGGAGGGGGCGCGTCAGGGCCGGCGCAGCGTGGTCGTCACCATCGATCCCGCCCGGCGCCTCGGCGACGCCCTGGGCCTCGACTCGCTGTCGGACACGCCGACGACCATCCCGGGCCCCTGGCCGGGCCGGTTGTCGGCGCTCATGCTCGACACCAAGAGCACCTTCGACGCCCTGGTCACCAGGTACTCCACCGACCCAGCGCAGGCCGAGGCCATCCTGGCCAACCGCTTCTACCGCAACATCTCCGGCACCCTCTCGGGCACCCAGGAGTACATGGCGATGGAGAAACTCCACGAGCTCCATGACAGCGGGAGCTTCGACCTCATCGTGGTCGACACCCCGCCCACCCGCAACGCCCTCGATTTCGTCGACGCCGCCCGCCGGCTCACCCGCCTGCTCGACAACCGGGTCTTCCGACTGCTCATGTTGCCCACCCGGGCGTCGTTCAAGGCGGTGAACCTGGCCGGCCAGACGCTGCTGCGGCCCATCGCCAAGGTGGTGGGGGCCGACGTGGTCAGCGACGCCATCACGTTCTTCCAGGCCTTCGAGGGCATGGAGGAGGGGTTCCGCCAGCGGGCCCACCGGGTCGACGCCCTGCTGTCCGACCCGGGCACGGCGTTCCTGGTGGTGGCCACCCCGCGGCCCGACGTGGTGGCCGAGGCCGACTTCTTCGCCGCCAAGCTGGGCGACGCCGGCATCGCCGTGGCCGCCCTCGTCATCAACCGCATGCACCCCCGTTACGGCGCCGAATGGTCGGAGGTCAATCGGGAACGGGCCACCACCCTGGCCGATACACCCCTGGGCCCGCTCTACGAGAACCTCGCCGATCTGCACCAACTGGCCGACGGCGAGGAGGTGCACGTGGCCGACCTGGTGGCCCAGGTCGCCCCTGCCCCGGTGCTGCGGGTGCCGGTGCTGGCCGGTGACGTCCACGACCTCGATGGCCTGGCCGAGATCGCCTCCCGCCTGTTCAGCCCCCCGGCCGACGACTGACCCCGCCGCCGGCTGACCTCCGCGACCGGATCGTTCTGGCGTGTGGATCGCGGTGGTCTTCCCGGTGTCTCGCACGCCGGAACGCCGGCGCACGCCGGTCAGGGGGTGGTGTCAGCGCCCTCGTTGAGGGACCGGGCCGCCTCTTCGATGGTCTCGGTGACGCTCACGATGCGGTCGAAGCCGGTGGTGTGGAGCAGGCGGACGAGCGTGGGACGGTTGCAGCACACGGCGACGTCGCCGCCCACCTCGCGCGCCCGACGGATGCCTCCGATGAGGGCGCCGAGGCCGGCCGAGTCGACGAACGGGACCTGGGACATGTCGATGAGGAGCTTGGGCTTGGAGGCCAGCTCACCGAGGGCTTCGCGGAACTGGCCGACGGTGTAGGCGTCGAGCTCTCCGACGGGACGACACACGGTGTAGTCATCGCCCTCGTCGAGTTGGATGTTGAGCACGTCGCCTCCTGGAGTGTCCCGCCCGGGTACACCGATCATGCTATCGAACGGGCGGCCGACTACCCTCGGCCCTCGTGCCCGACGTCTTGGTGGTGAGCGACTCCGCGGCGGTGCGCGCCGAGGTCACGTCGGCCATCGCCGATCAGGGCACCACGGTGTGGGAGCTGACCCACGGCGCCGAGGTCCTGGCCGCGGTGAGGGAGAAGACCCCCGATCTGGCCATCCTCGACCTGCAGATCGGCAAGATGGGCGGTATGGCCACGTGCATGGACCTGCGGCTCGAGGAGGGCGCCGGTCGCCTGCCCCACGTGCCCGTGCTCATGCTCCTCGACCGTCGGGCCGACGTCTTCCTCGCCCGGCGGTCGGCTGCCCAGGGTTGGGTCGTCAAGCCCCTCGACCCCCTGCGCCTGGCGCGGGCGGTGCGAGAGGTGGCGGCCGGCGGCACCTACCACGACGAGTCGTTCCTGCCCGTGACCGTCCCGCCCGGGGGCCCAGCCTGAGGGAGTGCCGGCCCGCCGGCCTGATGGAGGGCCGGCTCGCTGCAGTAGCATCGGACCACCGGGAAGTGGCGCAGCTTGGCAGCGCGCAGCGTTCGGGACGCTGAGGCCGCGGGTTCGAATCCCGCCTTCCCGACCAATCACCGGCCGCCCCGCCAGCCGTCCCTACCAGCACCAACGGGGTACTGCCGGCTGGGCCGGTCGGCACCCTACGGGACCCCGCTAGGTGCGCCGACCCGTGGGGGCAGGGGAACCCCGTGGGTCCTCCGAGGACCGTCCTCTTTGACTCTTCATGGCCATGGCGCTGCCGACAATGGCAATCCCGGCGGCCAACCACAGCCGTTTCTGGGCGGCAGCGCGACAGCCGACAGAGATCTCGCCATCGGCGGCTGACGAAGCCGAGGTCCGCTCGAAGGCGCTGCCGTGACTGAAGGCACTCACGACCGGCGGTGTGCAGCGGAACGAGGATTGGCGATCGACCACGTCGTCCGGGTGGACGCCGAAACCGGCGAGTGACAGGAACGCGACGGCAACCGCGGCCGCGAGCGCCACCGGGGCCGACCATCGCGCTTCGGCCCGGGCTCCAGCCCTCATGCCGAGCTCGTCGCCCGTCGACACCACCACAGGTCAGTTCGTCTCACAGGTCGCTTCGTTCCCATCCTGCTTCCCGTCACTCAGGTTACGCCTCCCATTCCCGAACGAGGACCCGCCCCGGCGACGAGGACGAGCGCGACCAGGGCCAGGAGCCCGATGGGATGGCCGATTCCGGCCAGGCCGGTCGGTGATACCAGCGGGTGGGCCGCGGTGCCCGGCCTGCTGGTGGCGCCGCCGGCTGACGGCTTTGATCCCGCTGCCGAGGGCGTGGCGGACGGCGTGTTTGTGGTCGGTGCCGCCGTGCGAGTCATCACCGCGTTGATGCCGCTCAGATGTTGCCCCGCGGCGATCGTCAGCACGTCGGTTATCCGTCACTACGCGCGTGGTAGAGCTTCTATGACCCGCTGAACGGCAAGGTTAAGCGACGGCAAAAGGTCTTCTGTGCCAGGTTCCTCCCAGGAGAACCACAGGTCCCGCCCCTAGAAACAGGAGGCATGGGCTGGCCCGACGAGTTGGATCACTTCTTTCAGAAGCCCGGCGATTCGAGCTCCAGCAGCGTGCCCGGAACGTCCACGACCCCTGAAGTGCTGGAAGCCATTCGTGTATTGGCCGACACGCTCACGACGACACTCGAGGGACTTGCCCGTGAAGTCGCCACGCTTCGCGGCCGCCAGGGTGCTCACGGGAACGCCACCGAGACCGACGCCGAGACCGACCCTGTCGCCGGCCGGACCCAGGGAGCCGGTGAGCGACACATCCTGGCCGAGCACCTCGGATGTGGGGGCACGCGAGGAGCTGCTTCGCGGGGTCGTGGAAAGGACCTGCCGGAGACGGCACGTCCTCTTGCGCTCAAAGTCTGAGGCCCGGGAGGCGCCCCCGCCGGTGCCGTGGCCCTGGTCACGGCATTGATCGCGTCCCCGGGCAAGACCCGTGCTGCGGCCGGACGGGTGGGCATGGCGTAGGTTCGAGGTCGTGTCCGGGTGGACGGAGTTCACCGAGAGCGCGCCGCGGATCGCCACTATCTTCCGGCGCCGCCACGCCGCTGCAGGCAACCTCTGCATGCTGGCCACCCTGCGATCCGACGGCTTCCCGCGGATCAGCCCCATGGAGCCGAGGGTCTACGAGGACCAGTTGTGGATCGGTGGCATGCCCGGCACCTTGAAGTTCCGGGACCTGGCCCGCGACCCGCGCTTCTGCCTCCACACCGCCACCGTCGACACCCAGGTCACCGACGGTGATGCCAAGTTGTGGGGTGTGGTCGACGACGTCGCCGACAAGGCGCTGCATCAGCGGTTCGCCTCCGACCTGTTCGACGAGACCGGGCTTGACCTTCGGGGACAGGAGTTCGACCACTTCTACATCGCCGACGTCACCGGCGCGTCGGCCGTCGAGGTCGGCGGCGGCCACCTGGATATCACCGTCTGGAAACCGGGCGAGGCCGAACGGGTCGTGCGCAAGCACTGACGCGGCCCGAGCGGCCGGCCGTCGTCAACGGTCGGGCAACCCCCCCGAGATACCCACGGGGGCGGCGGTGGCCAGCGAAGCCGAGTCGCCGGTGTCGCCGCTGTTGGTGGCGGCCGAGGCGGCGTGGGCGGGGCCCGAGTCGCCGGTGACGGCGGTGGGGGTGACGGTGACGGTGGCATCGCCGCCGGCGGCGCCGCCGGCGTCGGAGGTGGCCACCGACGAGCCCGGGGTGGCATCGGCCA
>JBBWZS010000056.1:0-8077 GCA_039649175.1 Acidimicrobiaceae bacterium | reverse complement strand
CGTAGCTCGTAGCTGCCAACCAACCAAGACCACGAATCGGCCCCGGCTGGCTTCTGTCAGCTGGGGCCGACTTGTTTGAGCTCCCGCTCGACGTCTTCCCAGTAGAGGATCTCGCCGCTGGTCTTCTCCTCGGCCAAGTACCAGCGAAAGAAGATCACGCCGATGACGGTCCAGAGGTAGAAGCCGCCGACGATCTTCATGAGCAGGCCGGCGAACTGCATGTCCGACAGCGTGGAGACGCCCCACAGCCGGGGGACGTGCTCATAGAAGTGGTACAGCGGCGAGGTGCCGAAGGTGAGGAACGACGCCGGGACGGTCGGGACGATCGTCTGCAGGAAGAGGTACAGCATCTTCGTCGGCGGCTTGGCCTGGGGGACTTCGGGCAGCGGCGACACGACGGGCATCCACATCAACAGCGCCGACACCACCAGCACAGCGTGGGCCACGAAGTGCAGCGGGTGGTTCTCGAGGGTGCCGTCGACGATGAGTGGCCAGTGGCTCAGCACCAGCACGAGGTTGAACTGGATCAGCCCGAGTACGGGACGGCTCATCCAGCGCACGGCGCCGAGCAGGTGCGTCTTGGTCAGCGCCCGGCGGGCCAGCCAGGCCGGCGTCCCCAGGAGGATCAGCGGCGCGGCCACGTAGGTGAACAGCATGTGCTGCACCATGTGGAAGCTGTAGAGGTAGCCCTCGGCCAAGTCGTGCACGGGCCAGTCCGACGCCACCCACAGCACAACCACGCCCGAGCAGAACAGCGTCACCTGCGTGGCGGTGGTGACCGATCCCCGCGCCCGTCCGGCCCGGACGGCCAGCAGGTAGGCGACGAGAACACCGCCCAGTAGGGCCCAGACATCGAGATGGGCGTGCCACCCGGGGAAGCTCACGGCGGCCAGCGCGCCGGTCACCTCGACCAGAAGTGGAACGTGGTCAACACGATGGTGAACACGAAGATGGCCAGGGCCAGGCCGAGGACGAACAGGCGGCGGAACAGGCGGCTGTCGAAGCGCAGGTGCATGAAGAAAGCCACGACCACGGTGAACTTGACGATGGCGAAGGTCAGCAGGATCGGGACCAGCAGGTCTTTCAGCGCGGAGATGTAATAGACCGCCACCTCGACGGCGGTGAGGGCGGCGAGGAACAGGGCGATGAGGACGTACTGGCCCTCGGTGGGGTGCTTGTGGGCGTGCGGCGCCCCCGCCTCGTCGGTGGCGTGACCGACGACGGCACCGCCGTCGGGGACGGGAGTCTCTTCGATCTCGGCTTCGCTGGCCATCAGGAGGAGAGAGCCATCAGGACGGGATGAGATAGACGAGCGTGAAGATGATGATCCACACGATATCGACGAAGTGCCAGTACAGGCCCACCAGCTCGACCGTCTCGGAGCGGTTCGCCGGCAGCTTCCCCCGCACCGACAGGTTCCACAGCGACAGGAGCATGAGGATGCCGATGGTGACGTGGGCGCCGTGGAAGCCGGTGAGCACGAAGAAGCTGCTCCCGAACAGGTTGGTGGAGATCTTCAGGCCCTTGCTGTAGAAGGTGGTGAACTCGTACATCTGGCCGGCCACGAAGGTGGCGCCCAGCAGGGCGGTGGTGAGCACCCAGATCCGCAGGCGGCGGTGGTCCCCCCGCTGGATGGCGGCCAGGGCCAGCACCATGGTGAGCGAGCTCATCAGCAGCACGAACGAGCTGACCGACGTGAAGGGGATGTCGTAGACGTTCTTGGGGGTGATGGTGTTGGGCTGGCTCTGGCCCTTGAACAGCAGGTAGACGGAGATGAGGGCCCCGAAGAGCAGGCACTCCGACCCCAGGAATGCCCACATCGCCACCTTCTCGTTGCTGAGCCCGGTGGACGTGGGCGGGTGGCCCTCGGCGATGGCGGGGTCTTCGGTGTGGCTGCCCTCGCTGGCGGTGATCACCATCAGTCCGACCCCCCGTCGCCGTCGGGGGAGCCGGCGGGGCCCGCTCCGACCGGTTCGAGGTCGGTGGAAGGCTCGGTGTCGAGCTCGGGCTCATCGGGGGCGGTGGCCGGCTCGAGGCTCCAGGCGTAGAGCCCCCCCAGCACCCACAGGCCGCCCAGGATGGCCACGACCCACACCCGGTAGATCATCCCGTAGCAGATGACGGCCAGGCCGATCGAGGTGAAGGCGGGCCAGTACGACGGGGAGGGCATGTGAATGTGCGGCTCGTGCTCCTCGTGGCCGCCGCCGTCAGCCTCGTGGCCGTCGCCGTCGTTGGCGTCGCCGCCCTCGTGGGCGTCGTCTGCGGACCCGTCGCCGTCGCCCGACCCCTCGTCGGTGACGGCGGCGCGCACCACCGCTTCGGTGTCGGCTTCAGCGGCGGCGTCGGCGGGATGGCGCGGGATGGAGCGTCCGTTCTCGTCCTCGGTGTACTTGCGGTGCCACAGGTCGTCGCGGGCGGTGACCAGCGGGACCTCGGCGAAGTTGTACTCCGGCGGGGGCGACGGGATGCTCCACTCCAGGGTGCGGGCGTCCCAGGGGTCGTTGCCCACCTTGGGGTTCTTCCTCGAGCTCCACACGTTGTAGATGAACAACAGGACGGCGGCGGCGATGACGAACGAGCCGATGGTGGAGATCATGTTCCAGAAGTCCCAGCCCCGGTGGGACGGGTAGGTGTAGATGCGCCGGGGCATGCCCTGCAGACCCAGGATGTGGAATGGCCCGAAGGTCATGTTGAACCCGATGAGGAACAGCCAGAACTGGATCTTGCCCAACTTGTCGGACAGCATGTGGCCGACCACCTTGGGGTACCAGTAGAAGATCCCGGCGAACAGGCCAAAGACGCTCCCACCGAAGAGCACGTAGTGGAAGTGGGCCACCACGTAGTACGTGTCGGTCTGCTGGGTGTCGGCCGGCACCACGCCGTGGGTCACACCCGACAGGCCCCCGATGGTGAACATGGCCACGAAGCCCACGGCGAAGAGCATGGGCGCGTTGGCGGTGATCTTGCCCCGCCACATGGTGGCCAACCAGTTGAAGATCTTCACGCCGGTCGGCACGGCGATGAACATGGTGGAGGCGCTGAACGCCGACGTGGCCACCGGGCCCAGGCCGGTGGCGAACATGTGGTGGGCCCACACGCCCCAGCCCATGAAACCGATGGCGATGCCCGAGAACACCATCACCTGGTAGCCGAACAGGGGCTTGCGAGAGAAGACAGGGATCACCTCTGAGACGATCCCCATGGCTGGCAGGATGAGGATGTAGACCTCCGGATGGCCGAAGAGCCAGAAGAGGTGCTGCCACAGAAGTGGGTCTGATCCTGCCTGGGCGTTGAAGAAGTTGGCCCCGAAGGTGCGGTCGAACATGAGCAGGAACAGCGCCACGGTGATCACCGGGATGGCGAACAGCAGCAGGAACTGGGCCACCAGCGACATCCAGGTGAAGATGGGCATGCGGAACAGGCTCATGCCCGGCGCTCGCATGTTGATGGCGGTGACGATCAGGTTCACCGCTCCCGTGAGCGAGGCGATGCCGAGGATCTGCAGGCCGAACACCCAGAAGTCGATGTTGTGGCCGGGGCTGTAGAGCTTGAGGGTGTTGGGGGCGTAGCCGAACCACCCGCCGTTGGGGGCGCCACCGAGGATGAAGCTGGAGTACATGAACAGCCCACCGACGAGGAAGACCCAGTACCCGAAGGCGTTGAGGCGGGGGAAGGCCACGTCTCTCGCCCCGATCTGGATCGGGATCATGTAATTGGCGAAGGCGGCCGACAGCGGCATCACGAACAGGAAGATCATGGTCGTGCCGTGCATGGTGAACACCTGGTTGTAGGTGTCGGCACTGAGGAACGTGTTGTTCGGCGAGCCCAGCTGGATGCGCAGCATCAGGGCCTCGAGGCCGCCCAGCAGGAAGAAGATGAAGGCGGTGACGCCGTACATGATGCCGATCTTCTTGTGATCGACGGTGGTCACCCACGACCAGATTCCCTTGGTGTAGCCGGTGGGCCGGCGGAGCAGCCGGACGGGCTGGTCCGGCGGCTGGGCGACGGGGGGACGAGCGGGGGGATCGGTGACGATGGTCATCAGCGGCTTCCTTCGACGGTCAACGCGACGTCGCAGATCACTTGAGGGTCTCGAGGTAGGCGACGAGCTTGGTGATCTCGTCACCGCTCAGGTTCAGGTTGGGCATCTTGGAACCCGGTTTGACGCCCGGCGGGTTCTTCAGCCAGGTGCTCAGGTTGTCGGGGTTCATGGCGAAGATGGCGCCGGCGAAGCTGGTGCGGCTCTGGAGGTGGGTGAGGTTGGGACCCACCTTGCCGTCGGACACGCCCTGGACGGTGTGGCACCCCGAGCATCCCTTCGACGTGAACAGGGTGAGGCCCCCGTCGGCCGGAGAGCCGGCGGGCGGCGTGGCGGCGGCCTGGCGCTGGCTGTCGACCCACGACTGGAAGTCCTGAGGGCTCTGCACCATGGCCTTGAGGCGCATGTTGGCGTGGCTGGCCCCGCAGAACTCGGTGCACTGGCCGAGGAACGTGCCCACCTTGTCGCCCGTCATGTTCATGTGGTTGATGCGCCCCGGGACCACGTCCTGCTTGCCCGCCAGCGCCGGTACCCAGAAGCTGTGGATCACGTCGGCGCCGATGAGGGTGACCTCCAACGGCTGGTTCAGCGGCATGTGCAGCTCGTTGGCCGTGGTCACGCCCAGGTCGGGGTAGTTGTACTCCCACCACCACTGGTGGGCCGTCACCGTGACGTTGATGGCGTGGGCCGGCTTGTGCGACAGCTTGAAGATGGTGGCGATGGTCGGGATGGCCACGGCCACCAGGATGGCCGCGGGGATGAGGGTCCAGCCCACCTCCAGGCGGCTGTTGCCGTGGATCTGCACCGGTTCCTGGGCATCACCGCGGTTGCGGTACTTGATGACGAAGATCACCGCCATGCCCTCGACCAGCACGAAGACGACGCCTGCCACCCAGAACACCGGGTTGATGAGGTGGCTGATGGTGCGGGCGTTGGGGCCTTGGGGGTCGAGCGTGGTCTGGGGGGCGTTCGGCGAGCAGGCGGCCACCGCCAGGGCGGCGAGAGCCAGGATGACGCCGAAGCGCACCCGTCTGTGCGTCCTGCTCACTTCTGTGGTCCCCCGGTGGCGCTGGCGGTCATGTTCGCCCCCACTGTCTCCCGCCCCCCGGTCACTCGTCCAATCTCGGCCGCACCCGCCATCCCGTCGGTGACGCGCCTCACTTGGTCACGGTCAACTTGCCCTGCATGGCGGGGTGGATGTCGCAGCGGAAGAAGTAGACCCCGGCAGCCGGCGCCCTGAACCTGTAGTCGATGCTCCGGGGCCCGGGGACCACGTCGCCGGTGAAGATCCGCTGGGTGAACTCGGCATCGCTGGCCACGGCGACGTTGTGGACGATGTTCTTGTCCTTGTTGTCGAACACGATCGTGGCGGGCAGGTCGGCCTTGACGGTGAGCTCCTTGTTGACGAACTGGATGCCCTCGGCGGCGACCTTCACCGGGCCGGGGGCGACGCCCTCGGGTTTCTCTATCGTGCGCTGGCCGAACGAGGCGGCGGCCACCCCGCCACCGGCGAACAGCACCCCGGCCACGGCCAGGACGGCCAGCAGCGACTGCTTCGAGAGATTGGGCCGGAAGTTCACCAGCGACGCCGCGCCGAGGATGGTGATGGCGATGGCGATGGCGATGACGGTGGACGCCTGCTCGGGCACGGCCAGCAGCACCCGGGAGATGGAGAACATGAGGCAGAAGATGGTGAACAACCCGACCACCGGTATGGCGACCGGTGACAGGTCGAGGCGGCGGCCGGTGTGGTCGGCCGACACGCTGGTCATCCAGCCCACGATGGCAGCGGCACCCACCACCAGGCCGGCGACGGCCAGGACGGGCCCGACGATGAACCCGCACACGGCCAGGCCGACGGCAGCGGCGCCGAGGGCCGACCACAGCCCTCCGGCGACGGGGCGGGCCCACGCCACCCGGTGCGACTCGGGCGGAGGGGCGTCGGGGGCGACCCTGGGGGCGAACTCGTTCTCCCGGGCCGCGCTCACGCTGACGCCGGCGAAGGTGGCCGCCACCACCAGCCCGAGGAACAGCACGGTGCCGTCGGTGTTGCCGGTGGCCATGCCGTAGGCGAGGGCCATCACGAACGAGAGCCCGGCGAGGGGGAGGAAGACCTTGGAGGACTGGCTCAGCATGATGTGAAGACCGGCATGGCGTCGTCCTACTTGGTGGCGTGGGGGCTGAGGACGAACAGGGCCAGCACGATGGCGATCCAGGCCACGCTTGCGTACTGCCAGAACCACACGACGGCCGAGACGGGCTCGTGGTCTTCGCTGCCGTAGTGCCCGGCCAGGGCCTGGGCGGCGACCACCACGATCATCACCATGCCGGCGACCACGTGGGCCAGGTGGAAGCCGAGCAGCACCTTGTAGAGGGAGCCGTAGGCGTGGGAGCTGGCCCCGAACTTGGGGTTGGTGATCGAGTACCACTGGGCGTTGGCCACGGCCGTGCCCAGGATGACGGTGAGCACGGCGGCCGCCACCGCGTTGCGCTGGTCGTTGCGACGGACGCAGAACAGCATCCAGCAGGCCGACGCCGCCGACATGGCGGCGGTGATGGTGATGATGGTGGGCAGGTAGGTGCCGACCTTGACGCCCTTGGGCGGCCACACCGGCGCGCCCTGCTTGATCGTGAAGTACGCCACCAGCAGCGTGACCAGCACCATGGCGTCGGCCGCCAGCACCAACTTCATGCCCAGCAGCGTGGTGCCGTTGGGCCTGCCGGCAGGCATGGGCTCGTCGCGGCCCGCAGGCAACGCCGGCGCCGACAGGCCCGGGGTGGGGGCCGGCGCCGGGGCGGTGGCCCGGACCGGAGCGGTCATGGTCATCCCGAAGCCCGGGCGACGGTGGCGGCGATGGGGACGCCGCCGGGGCCGTTCAGGGAGTCGGATGCGGTACGCAGGTCGAGCATGGGCGCCTCGGAGCGGATCTCGGGCAGACGGTCGAAGTTGTACGACGGCGGGGGCGACGACGTGGACCATTCCAGGGTGTGCCCCGTCCACGGGTCGGGATCGGCCTGGCGGCCCCGCCCGGCGATCACGTTCACGACCAGGTCGGCCACGAACGCCAGCAGGCCGAGGCCGGTGATGGCCGACCCGACGGTGGCGACCACGTTGGCCGGCGTCAGGTCGGTGTCGGAGAACGACGAGGCGTGCATGGCCAGGCCCTGGTAGGCGAGGACGAAGAAGGCGCCGAAGGTGATGACCATGCCCCCGCTGAGCAGCACTGCGGTGGGCAGGCTGGCCTTGTCCGACAGGCGCCGGCCCCACAGCTTGGGCGCCCAGTACGCCAGCGCCGCCACCACCGCCAACGTGGCCGCGCCGAAGAACAGGGTGTGCTGCGAGGCGGCCTGCCAGTAGTTGGACCGGCCGGTGTTGCCGCTCACCACGGCGGCGGCCCAACCGACCATTCCGAGGCCCAGGAGGGCGATGAAGCCGCCGGCATAGACCATGGGGGCGGTCTTGAGGTCTTTGACTCCCGCGGTGTGCTCGCGCACGGCGATGGCGAGGGTGGCCAGCCAGTTGAGCAGCAGCGAGGTGATCGGCAACAGGACGAGGATGGCGCCGGCGCCGAAGATGAAGCGGGCCCGGGTCAGTGAGTGCAACTGGCTGCCCCAGCCGGCGAAGGCCAGGATGCCGACGGCCCCGATGGCGAGGGTGGCCCGCTGGTGGGAGAACATCCGGCGCCGGGCGGAGACGGGAACGATCTCCGACGCCACGCCCAGGCCGGGCAGCAGCAGGGCCCACAGGGTGGGGTAGGCGGCGAACCAGAACAGTCGTGGCCACAGGAGCGGGTCACCGCCCCCCGAGCCGGTGAAGCCGTTGAAGATGTGGCCTCCGTAGTGGCGGTCGACGAAGAGCATGACCAGGGCGCCGACGAGCACGGGCAGGGCCAGGAGCAGGATCGAGCTGGAGACCAGCACCGACCAGGAGAACAGGGGCGTGCGCCGCAGGGTGAGGCCGGGAGCCCGCATCTTCAGCACCGTCACCATCAGGTTCACCGACGCCGCCACCAAGGCGATGGACACGATGGCCAGACC
>JBBWZS010000049.1:0-14761 GCA_039649175.1 Acidimicrobiaceae bacterium | reverse complement strand
CACCGCGTTCCACCAGCAGGTTGGCGGCGTCATAGGCGTGGGGCCCGAGGTCGCTCGGGGGCTCGGCGTAGCGGGCGCCGGTGTAGGCGGCGACGAAGGGCCCCGCTGAGGGGTTGGAGGCCACCGGAGACCCGACCGTGCTGGCCAGGTCGCCCTCGCTGGGTTTGCCGGCGTCGGCGGTGTGGGCGTCGTCTTTGAGGCCGTCGCCGCATGATCGTGAACCTAGTGCGGCCGACTCACTGCGCCGTGGCCGCCGATAGCCTGGAGGGGTGGGTGACCTGGGACTGCTGAGGCGCCGGCTGGGCGAGCTGGGCCGGGTCACGGTCGCCTTCAGCGGCGGCGCCGACTCGGCCTTCCTGGCCTGGGTGGCCAACGACGCGCTGGGGCCCGACCAGGTCCACGTCGTGACGGCCGTGTCGGCCTCGCTGGCCGCCAGCGAGCGGGACGACTGTGCCGCCCTGGCCCGGGAATGGCGGCTGCGCTGGACGGCGGTGCAGACCGACGAGCTCGACCGGCCCGACTACGTGGCCAACGGCGGTGACCGGTGCTTCCACTGCAAGTCGGCCCTGCTCGACGTCCTCGTCCCCCTGGCCGACGCTGAGGGTGCCACCGTGATCCTGGGCACCAACGTCGACGACCTGGGCGACCACCGGCCCGGCCAGCAGGCGGCGGCTGAGCGAGGGGCGGCGTTCCCGCTGGTCGACGCCGGCTTCACCAAAGCGGCGGTGCGGGAGGCGTCACTGGCCCTCGGCCTGCGCACCTGGGACAAGCCCGCCGCTGCCTGCCTGGCCTCGCGCCTGCCCTACGGCACTCCGGTCACCGTCACCGCTCTCGACCGGGTCGGCCGGGCGGAGGAGGCCCTGCGCCGTCTGGGCTTCGCCCAGGTACGGGTGCGCCATTACCGCGACCTGGCCCGGGTCGAGGTGGAGGCGGCCGAGCTGGCGAGAGTGGTCGAGCGCCGCCACGCCGTCGTCGACGCCGTGCGGGGGGCGGGCTACCGCTACGTCACCCTCGACCTCGAGGGCTTCCGATCCGGCAATCTCAACGCCGCCCTCGACCTGCGGGCGGCTCCGGAACCTGCACTCGCGGCGGTGACGGAAGGTCCGAGTGGACGGGAACCGTCGAGATGACAATGCTTCGGGTCTGATGGCGAACGTCCGGATCAAGTTGACCTTTCCCGAGCAGCTCATCAAGCAGCCCCTCCTGGGCCGCCTCGACCGCCAGTTCGACGTCCTGCCCAACATCCGCAGGGCCAACATCGAGGAGCAGGTGGGTTGGATCGTGTGCGAGCTGGCCGGTGAGCCCCACGCCGTCGAGGAGGCCATCGCCTGGCTGGAGGGCAAGGGCGTCCAGGTCGACCGCCTGGGCGACGTCGTCGAGTCCTGACTGCTGCGTCTCAGCAGTACCCTCCCCTACCAGCCGTCGGTGCCAGGGCCGCCCTTGAAGGGCCCGACGACGCCGCTGGTGATCCAGCCGCCGTAGAAGCCGCCGGGCTGGGCCTCGACGTACTCGCCGTCGACCAGGCACACCTCCATCTCCCCCGGGTAGAACGACACGTAACCGGCCATGGCCTCATAGCCGGGCGAAGGGCGCTGATAGGTCCATGCCCCGTCGGTGGCGGTCTGGCCCTTCATGGCCACGCTGAAGTAGGTGGCCACTCCCTTGAACTCGCAGAACGAGGTCCGCCCGGTCGGGGTGAGGACCCCGGGGACGATGCTGTCGGGGGGCAGGTAGTAGCCGGGCGGGTGGCTGGTCTCGAGCACGACCAACGGCTCCAGGGTGAGAGCGATGGTCTCGCCCCCGAGGATGACCTCGATCTGGCGGCGGACGGCCTCGAGGCGGGGCGGGCGGGGATAGTCCCACACCGACTCCTGCCGGGGCCCGGGAGGGATCGGCTCCGGTCTGTTCATTGGTCGTTCTCCCTCGTATGAGCCACCATGTGGAGATGGGACAGTCACCTGCGGTCGCGCAGGATGACGGCATGCGTGAGCATGCTACGGCGCTGGCCGACGCCGTCGAAGGCGCCCTCCCCGGGTGGGTGGAGCGCTCGGTGGCCCGGCGTCTCCGGGAGCCGGACGCCGGCGCCCCGGCGCCGGAGTGGGTGACCGAAGCGGCGCTCGCCGCCGGCCGCCGGGCCCGCGCCGAGGTCGGGCCCCGGGTCCGCGCCCTGCTCGAAGCCGACATCGACGAGCAACCGACCACACCGCTGGCCCTGCTGCGCGCCGCGGTCAGCTACCCCACCGAGGTCCTCGCCGCCGCCGGGGTGGCGCCGGTCCCCCGCGACGACGCCCAGGTCCGCCTGTTCCCCGACGACGTGTACGACCTGGCGCCGGCCACCTTCGCCGACGTGGCCCCGGAACTGGCGGAGCCCGGCCTGGCCTGGGGCGTGGCCAAGGCGTGGACGCACCGGCGTCGCCATGCCGCGCCGATCGAGGGACCGCTCGAGCCGGACGGCCCGCTCACAGGCCAGCGCGGCTCGTGAGCACCACGGTGGCCTACGTTCCCGACCTCATGGACCGCTCCAGGGTCTCGGCGGCGTCGGCGGCGATCACCTTCGTGGCCGCCCTTTCCGACCTGCCCGCCGCCGCGGCGGCGGCCGACCTGGTCGTCGTCGACCTCACCCGTCCCGGTGTGCTCGACGTGCTCCCCGCCCTGGAGGGCAGGGTGATCGGCTTCGCCAACCACACGGAACGCCAGCTCATGGAATCGGCCAGGGCCGCCGGTTGCTCCACCGTACTGGCCCGTTCCGCCTTCTTCTCCCGCCTGGACGAGCTCCTGGCCCCCGACCCCGATGCGCCGACCGCCGCGCCCTGAGGGTCGGGCGGCTTCAGCGCCGGTCGCCGCGGGGCCGCTTCCACCCCGTGTCGTCGAGGGGGCGGGGCTCGTAGAACAGGCAGTCGTCGGGGCACGCGAACGGCATGGACATGGCGGCATCGAGTCGACACCGCTCGATACGGTCTCCCGTGGGCAGGCTGCGGCTGCTGTAGTGGCGGCAGTCGACGCGCGCGGACATCACCCCATTGTCGCAGCCACCGACCGCCTACGCGCCACGTCGCCGTGGCCGCCGGACCTCCGGCCGACCGCGTCTCCCCCGACCCGAGCGACGGTGACATGAGCGCGCACCTCCCCGAGCCCGTGGCCGGCGTCCACGACGTCCTGCGGTGGAGCGAGGCCCTGGCCGGCATCGCCCGCACGGGCCTGGGCTTCACCGACAGCCTCTACGAGCGGGAGCGCTTCGAAGAGATCCTCCGGGTGGCCGCCGACATGCAGGTCGCCGCCGGACTGGCCCCCGAAGCGGCGGTCCTGGTGCAGGAGTGGCTGAGCCGGGTGGGTGAGGGCGTCGCCGGTTACGTGACGCCCAAGGTGGCGGTGGGCGCCATCGTGGGCAACGAGCGCCACGAGATCCTGCTCGTGCAGCGATCGGACTCCGGCGCCTGGCTCTACCCCACCGGATGGGCCGACATCGGGTACTCGGCGTCGGAGGTGGCAGTCAAAGAGGTGCTCGAGGAGACGGGGATGGAGGTCGAGCCCACCCATCTCGTCGCCGTCCTCGACGGGCTGCGGCTCGGCTTCACCCAGGTCCCCCTCTACTCGTTGGTCTTCCATTGCCGCCTGCTGGGCGGGACACTGGCGGGCCATCCCCTGGAATGCCGGGACGTGGGTTGGTTCGCCCAGGATGCCCTGCCCTCGCCGTTGGCCGGTGCCGGGCGCTGGGAAGAACACGCCTTCCGCGCCATCCGGGGTGAGCCCTTCGACGTGGTCTTCGACACGCCGAGACGGCCACCGTGGCGGGAAGCCGGACCCGGCCGCTGACCGCGAGCCCGGTGCCCGGGCACAGCGGCGGCCGGCCCAGGGACTAGTTTCGCCCCAGTAGACGTCGAGGTCGACAGGAGGTTCCCGTTGCGCGTGGCCAAGCGGAGGAGGGTCGGACCGAGTGACCCCATGGCGGTGGTCACCCGGTTCCTCGACGCCGCCAACCATCACGACGCCGACACCATCTACGCCACGGTCCATCCCGAGTTCGAGAGCTTCCAGCCTCTGCACCCGGGCCGTAACTTCCGCGGTCCCGGTCAGCTCGTCAGCAACTGGAAGGCCATCTTCGAGGCCGAGCCCGGGTTTCGCCTGACGGTCCTGCGCGCGTCCACCACCGGCAACACCGTCTGGGTCGAGCTCCACGGCGCCGGCGACAGCGCCGAAGCGGCGGGCATCTTCATCGTCGGCGTGGAGAACGGCCGGATCCGCTGGGTCCGGGTGTACAGCGACCTGGTCGAGCCCCTCCCCGAGCCGGCGGAAGAGCCGGTGCCCCCCGTCGAGGCGGTCGAGGCGCCACCCCCGGCGGAGGTGACCCTCCACGGAGATGAGGCCGAGGGCGAGCAGCCCGAAGCCGAGCCGGAGCCACAGGCGGGCCCGGAAGCGGTCGAGGGACCCAGCCCGACCCCGGCGGCAGACCGCGGCGGAGACAGCCCTGAGGCCGGCACCGGGTGGGTCGAGACCCTCGTGGGACGCACCGGCCCCGTCCCCATCATCGCCATCCCCGACGACGGGGTCGAGGTCGACGGGGCCAGCATCGAGACGGCGGTCACCGAACGCGACACTGACAGCGAGCCCGACTCGGTCACCACACCAGACGCGGACACCGGGGCCGACATCGACGCCGGAGCCGAGCCGGCACCCGATGCCGAGGCGGAGCTGCCACCACTCGACCTTTCCGGGCTCGACAACGAGCCCGCAGGTGAGCCCGACGAGGAGGTCTCACCCCCGGACGACGCGTCCGGCGACGGTCCCGAACCGGTGCGGTCGCGCTGGCGCAAGGCGTTCAGGCGGTCCTGACGCGACCGCGGCACCGGCGACGTCAGGGCTGCGTCCCTGTGTCGGTGCCGGCCACGGCCAGCAGCGCCGGCCAGGCCACGGCGGTCACCGCCGCGCCCACGATGAGCCCCGAGTCGTTGACCACCGACCCGAGGACTCCGGCCACCACCAGGCCCGAGGCCATGGCCACCAGTCCGGGCCGGCCTGCCAGCCGGGGGCGGACGGCGACGACGGCGCCGATCCCGATGGCGACGACCAGGCTCAACGGCGTCGCCACCGTCTCCAGGGCGCGGCTCCCCTTGCGGGTGATCTCGTCCATCAGGCTTCCGTCGGCGACGGCCCGGCCCAGATGGCTCCGGGCGGCGGCCGGGCGAGCCAGGTCGGCGGCGACGAACAGGGCCAGGACGACGACGGTGGCGGCGACCACGACACCCACCGCCCGCAGCGACGGCCGGCGCCGGGCCACGACGAGCGTGCCGTAGGCGGGAACCGCAGCCAGGACGCCACCCACGTCGGCGCCGAACCACGGGGCGCCCCCGACCACGACCCCCGCCCCCAGGGCGGCGAGACCGGGTGCCAAGGCCCGTCGCCCCCAGTGGTCGAGGGCGAGGCCGACGGCGACAATGAGGCCGGCCATGAGGAACCCGGACCCGATGTTGCCCACGCCGTAGAAGCGTCCGGCGGTGACCGGCGAGTTGCCGAAGGGGGCGTCGATCTCCAGCCTGCCCCCGAAGACGGCGTCGATGCCCACGACGGCGGCGGTCAGCCCGCCCAGGGCGGCGACACCGAGGCGGACGTGGCGACGGCCGACGAAGGCGGCGCCACCGGCGAGGACGCCGACGATGGCGGCACCCACCACCAGCACCGCCCCACCACCCCAGCGCCACCACGGCACGGCCATGACCAAGAAGCTGGCCGGGGGGATGGCCAGCAGCACCCAGGCCACCGCGGGACGGGCCCGCCTCCACAGGACGGCGATCGCCGCACCCACCGCGCTGAGGACGATGAACAGCCACACCAACCGCGGGCGCATGCCGTCGGCGGTGAACGAACGACGGTCGCGCTCGATGAGATCGCCGACCGGGACGGGCCCCGAAGCACGCACCACCGACCCGGTCATGTCCGGCGAGGGGGGTACGCCGACCAGGGACAGGAAGGTGGGGGCCACGTCGTCGATGGTGGCGAGGTGGGACTGATGGGTCGACGGCGACGACAACCCGGCGTGGCCCAGGCCGCACGCCGGCGACGCCGCCAGCACGCCGAGGTGGCGATCGGCGTCGGGGGACGAGACACTGGCCACGACGACGCACGCCGAGCCCGCGGCAGCGGCCACCGCCGGCACCTCGGCCGCCGGCACCGCCGCCACCACGGCGTCGGCGCCCTCGGACAGCGCTCGGCTCACGCCGGGCGCGCCCCCGTCGTCGGCGTGGGCAACGGCGCCGTCACGGTCGGCGACGGCGGCGGCGGCCGCCCAGGTGGACGGGCCCGACGTCACCAGCGTCCAGTGACGGCCGGCGGCGGTCATGTCCTGGCCCAACGCACCCAGGGCACCGGCGTAGTCGGTGGTGGCGTTGAAGGCCTGCAGGCGACCCCAGTCGGCCAGTCGCAGGCCCCCCTCACCGGTCGCCTCGACCGGGCCCACGCCCAGTGCAGGGACGGCAGCGGCGGCACGGGCGCCCTTCCCCACCGTGAGGTAGCCGTCGGCGGCGTCGCCGTGCTGGCGTTCGGCACGCACCGACAGGCTGGCGCGGGCCCAGCCGTCGAGCAGTCCCGGGGCGCCCGCCCACCGCAGGTCGGACACGAGCACGAGGACGGCCGGGGGTCGGGCCGGGGAGGTGGTGGCCGTCAACGAGACGGGGAGGGCGCCGACGAGGAGTGCTAGGAGCGCCAGCAGTTGGCCTCCCCGGCCCCGGCGTGCACATGAACCGGGACCCCGCTCAGGGGGCCACTCGGGCCCCGGACCCTCGGCACAGCCGCGAACGCTACTGCAACGGCTCCGCTGCGCCGGGGTCGGACGGCTGCAACTGGGTGAACAGGGCGGCCACGATCGACGTCGACCCCTGGGTCGACTCCCACTGGGTGGCGATGGCCTCGTGGTCGACCAGCCCCGACACGTCGGGCGCCCGGCCCAGCTCCTCGGTGCAGGCGGCGGCCAGCGGCACGGGCTCGACCTCGTCGCCGTAGGCCGGGAAGGCCTCCAGTCCGTCCCAGAGCTGCTCGAGAGGGGCGGGGAGCGGGCCCGCCTGCGACAAGGCGTCGGCGACGACCTCGAACACCTCGTAGGTGCCCACGCCGGGCGGGCGGCGGTAGCCGGCCACCGGGTGCAACCGCCACTCGATGGTGGCGCCGGCGGGACCATCGCGCAGCCAGACCTGGGCCCCGTTGACGTAGGCGTCGATCGGCGGGCCGAAGCGGTCGTCGAGGGCCGTCACCACCTCGGGCGTGGCTCGCCACACACAGGTGGGCACCAGGCGGGCCATGGTCGGTCCTACTCGTCGCGCTGTTCGCGCAGGAACTTCTCCAGCTCGGCAGCCAGGAACTCACCCGACTGGAGCTGCATCGGGTTGTCTCCGGGGGCGTCGGCCGTCTCCTCCAGCCGCCGCACGTAGGCCGACACGTCGTCGTCGGTGGCCACCACCTCGGTGACCTGGCGCTCGTAGTCGACGGCCCGCTGCTCCAGGTCGGCGGTGACCAGGCGCGTGGACAGGAGCCCGGCAGTGCGCTGCACGAGGGCGAGAGTGGCCTTGGGTGAGGGCGTGGCCGCCACGTAGTGGGGCACCGCCGCCCACAGCGACGCCGACTGCAGGTCGGCGGCGCGAAAGGCGTCCTGAAGCACGCCGAGGATGCCGGTGGGCCCCTCGTAGGTGGAGCGCTCCAGGCCCAGGCTGGCCACCAGCTCGGCGTCGGCGGCCGTCCCCGTGACCCGCACGGGCCGGGTGTGGGCCACGTCGGCCAGCAGGGCTCCGAGGGTGATCACCATCTCGGCCCGCAGCTCGGTGGCCACCCCCACCACCTGGGCGCAGAACGTCCGCCAGCGCAGCTGGGGCTCGCTGCCCACGAGGACCACCACGTCGTGGGGCGTGTCGGGCAACGATGCCGCCGAGAACTCGGTCGTGGGCCACACGATCTCGCGACGCAGGCCGTCACCCAGCCTGGCTTCGGGCCGGGTGGACGAGAAGTCGTAGAACTCCTCGGGGTCGATGGTGGCGAACGGCCGCGCCGCCCACCGTGCCTGCAGGTAGCGGGCGGCGTCGGATGCGGCGTCGGCGGCGTCGTTCCATCCCTCGAAGGCGACGATGAGGACGGGCCGGCGCAGGCGCGGCCGGTTGTCCCACTGCACGTGGTCCATCCCGAGACGCTAGTGCCATGTCCCGTGCCCGATGTCCCAGGGCGGTCCTACCCTGGACGTATGGCCCCGTCGTCGCTCGACCGCTTCTCGGCTGCCACCCGCGCCTGGTTCGAGGCCGCCTTTGCCGCACCGACGGCCGCCCAGGACGAGGGCTGGCAGGCCATCAGCCGGGGCGAGCACACCCTGATCCTGGCTCCCACCGGGTCGGGCAAGACCCTGGCCGCCTTCCTGTGGTGCCTCGACCGGCTGGCGGCAGAGCCACCTCCGGACGACCCGAGGAAGCGCTGCCGGGTGCTGTACATCTCACCCCTCAAGGCCCTCACCTACGACGTCGAGCGCAACCTACGGGCGCCTCTGGCCGGCATCGCCGTGGAGGCGGCCCGGCGGGGGCTCGCTCCACCAGCCATCTCGGTGGCCACCCGCACGGGCGACACGTCGCAGGCCGACCGCCGTGACATCGCCCGCCACCCTCCCGACATCCTCATCACCACCCCCGAGTCGCTCTACCTCATGCTCACCTCGGCTGCCCGCGAGGTGCTGGCGTCGGTCACCCACGTCATCGTCGACGAGATCCACTCCGTGGCCGGCACCAAGAGGGGCGCCCACCTGGCCCTGTCCCTGGAGCGGCTGGAACGCCTGGCCACGACCGGTCCCGCGGCGACCGGTCCCCAGCGCATCGGCCTGTCGGCCACTCAGCGGCCACTCGACGAGATCGCCCGCTTCCTCGGCGGGCGGGAGCGGGCCGGCAGCGACGAGTGGCGGGCCCGCCCGGTCACCGTGGTCGACGCAGGCGTGCAGAAGCGTCTCGAGTTGCAGGTCATCGTGCCCGTCGAGGACATGGCCGAGATGGGCAAGCCCATCGAGGAAGGGGAGATCCTCTCGGGACCGGCGGCGGGCGACCCCGAGGCCCGCCATTCCATCTGGCCGGCGATCCATCCCGTGCTCCTCGAGCTCATCGAGGCCCACCGCTCGACGTTGATCTTCGTGAACTCCCGCAGGCTGTCCGAGCGCCTGGCCGCCCGTCTCAATGACCTGGCCGGCCGAGACCTGGTGCGGGCCCACCACGGGTCGGTGGCCCGGGAGCAGCGCCTGGAGATCGAAGACGCCCTCAAGGCCGGGCGCCTCCCTGCCCTGGTCGCCACCAGCAGCCTCGAGCTCGGGATCGACATGGGCGCCATCGACCTGGTGGTGCAGGTCGAGTCCCCCTCGTCGGTGGCCAGCGGGCTGCAGCGCATCGGCCGGGCCGGCCACCAGGTGGGCGAGCCTTCGCGTGGCCGGATCTTCCCCAAGTTCCGGGGCGACCTCGTCGAGGCGGCGGTGGTGGCCATGCGCATGAAGTCGGCGCAGATCGAGGCGACGGTGGTGCCCCGCAACCCACTCGACGTCCTCGCCCAGCAGATCGTGGCCATGTGCGCGGTCGAAGAGCTCACCGTCGACGAGGTGGCCGACGTGGTCAACGGCGCCTACCCCTTCGCCGAATGCACGCCGGCGGTGCTCGACAACGTCCTCGACATGCTGGCCGGGCGCTACCCGTCCGACGAGTTCGCCGAGCTGCGGCCCCGCATCACCTGGGACCGGGTGGAGGGCACCCTGCGGGCCCGGGCCGGGGCCCGCATGCTGGCCGTCACCAGCGGGGGCACCATCCCCGACCGGGGCCTGTTCGGGGTCTTCACCCCGGGCCCCGAAGGTACCGGGGGCGGCCACCGGGTCGGCGAGCTCGACGAGGAGATGGTCTACGAGAGCCGGGTGGGCGAGACCTTCGTGCTCGGGGCGTCGACCTGGCGCATCCAGGAGATCACCCGCGACCGGGTGATCGTCACCCCGGCGCCGGGTGAGCCGGGGAAGATGCCGTTCTGGCACGGCGACGGCGTGGGGCGTCCCGCCGAGCTCGGACGGGCTATCGGCGCGTTCCTGGGCGAGGTCGAGGGATGGTCCGACGAGCGCCTGGCCGAGGACTGCTCCCTCGACCCCCTGGCCCTGAGCAACCTCCGGGCCTACCTGGCCGAGGAGCGTTCGGCCACCGGTGTGCTGCCCACCGATCGCCAGCTCGTCGTCGAACGCTTCCGCGACGAGCTGGGTGACTGGCGCATCTGCATCCTGTCGCCCCTGGGCGGCCGGGTCCACGCCCCCTGGGCCATCGCCATCGAGGCCAAGGTCCGCCAGCGCCTGGGCGTCGAGGTGCAGACCATGTGGAGCGACGAGGGCATCGTCGTCCGCCTGCCCGAGGCCGACGAGTCGCCGGCGGTGGAGTCGATCCTCCTCGAGCCCGAGGAGGTCGAGGAGCTGGTGGTGGCCGACCTGGCCAACAGCGCCCTGTTCGCCTCGCGCTTCCGTGAGAACGCCGCCCGGGCCCTGCTCCTGCCCCGGCGGCGGCCCGGCTCGCGCACGCCGTTGTGGCAACAGCGCCAGCGGGCGGCCGACCTGCTGGCGGTGGCGTCGAAGCACGGCTCGTTCCCGATCCTCCTGGAGACCTATCGCGAATGCCTGCGCGACGTGTTCGACCTGCCCGCCCTGATCGAGCTCATGGGGGCGATCCGCGACCGCACCGTGCGGGTGGTCTCCGTGGACACACCCCGGCCGTCGCCGTTCGCGTCATCCCTCGCCTTCGCCTACGTGGCCAACTTCCTCTACGAGGGCGACTCGCCCCTGGCCGAGCGGCGGGCCCAGGCCCTCACCCTCGACCGGGAGATGCTGGCCGAGTTGCTGGGAGCCGACGAGCTGCGCGAGCTCATCCATCCCGATGCCCTCGACGCCCTGGAGGCCAACCTCCAGTCGCTCGACGAACGACGCTGGGCCCGCGACGCCGACGAGGCCCACGACCTGCTCCGCCGCCTGGGAGACCTCACCCGCGAGGAGCTGTCCGCCCGTTCGGTCGACGACTTCGCCGACAGCCTGGTGGCCGCCCGCCGGGCCGTCGAGGTGCGCGTCGGCGGCGAGGACCGCCTCATTGCCGCCGAAGATGCCGGCCGCTACCGCGATGGGCTGGGCGTGATGGCGCCCCCCGGCCTCCCCGACGCCTTCCTCGAGCCGGTCGACGACCCCCTGGGGTCGTTGCTGGGGCGCTGGGCCCGCACCCACGGCCCCTTCGTCACCGACGAGCCGGCCCGGCGCTTCGGGCTGCCCGGCGGCGCCGTCGAGGGCCTGCTCGGGCGCCGGGCCGATGCCGGGCTGTTGCTGCGCGGCGAGTTCCGGCCCGCTGCCTCCGTGGCCGAACGGGTGGCCGCCTCCGTGGCTGAACGGGTGGCTGCGTCGGCGACTCAACGGGGCGGCGCCTCCGAGCGCGAGTGGTGCGATCCCGACGTGTTGCGCTCGTTGCGCCAGCGATCGCTGGCCGTGCTGCGCAAGGAGGTGGAGCCGGTCGAGACCGGCGTGCTGGCCCGCTTCCTGCCGGCCTGGCAGGGGGCCGACGCCGGCGCCTCCGGCGGCTCACGGGGCCTCGACCGCCTCGTCGAGGTGGTCACCCAGCTCCAGGGCGTGGCCATCCCCGCCTCGGTGCTCGAGCGCGACGTGCTGGCCTCCCGGGTGGCCGACTACACGCCCCGCCTGCTCGACGAGCTCACCGCCGCCGGCGAGGTGGTGTGGGTGGGCGCCGGCCCCCTCGGGCCCGACGACGGCAAGGTCATGGTGTTCCTGCGCGACCGTGCGCCCCTGCTGCGGCCCCTCGCCGGATCGTCGGCCTCGCCGCCCGAGTCGGCCGAGCACGAGCGCCTGCGCCAGATCCTCGATCGTCGCGGCGCCTGCTTCTTCCGCGAGCTGAGCAGTGGCGCCACCCCGCTCAGCGGGCCGCTCAGGCCCAGTGACAAGGCATCGCTCGACGCCCTCTGGGACCTGGTGTGGGCGGGCGAGGTCACCAACGACTCGTTCGCCCCGGTACGGGCACTGGCGGGGGCGTCCGGGCGCTCGCGCCGAGGCTCGCACCGCCGCGTCGGTCGTCCCCGCATGGGGTCGCTCAGCGTGCTCGGCCCACCGCGCGCCCAGGGGCGGTGGTCGCTGGTCGAGGCCGACCTGCCCACCGCCGGCGTGAGCCCCACCCAACGGGCCCATGCCCTGGCCTCGGTCCTGCTCGACCGCCACGGCGTGCTCATGCGCGAGGCGGTGCGGGGCGAGGGCCACCCCGGCGGGTTCGCCGCCGTCTACAGCGTGCTCCGCGCCATGGAGGACTCGGGCCGGGTGCGGCGCGGCTACTTCGTGGCCGGCATGGGCGGTGCCCAGTTCGCCCTGCCCGGTGCCGTCGACCGGTTACGAGCCAACCGTCAGCGCGACGACGGTGGCGCCCTCGTGCTGGCCGCCACCGATCCGGCCAACGTCTACGGGCTCACGCTGCCCTGGCCCGTCACCGGGCCGCGCCGGGTGGCCGGCGCCTACGTGGTCTACGTGGGCACCGAGGCTGCCCTCTACGTGGAACGAGGCGGCAGGGGCCTGGTGGCCCTGCGTCCCTACGACGGCACCTGGGAACACGAGGCGGTGGCGGCCCTGGGTGAGCTGGTCACCAGCGGGCGCGTCCGGCGGCTGTCGGTCGAGCGCTTCGACGAGTCGCTGGCCCCGGTGCTGCGAGCGGCGGGCTTCGTCCCCTCACCGCGGGGGCTCGTCCGCTACGGGTAGGCCCGGCGTCGTCCCGACAACGCCGGGAGGCACCGGGCTACGCTCCGCGCCAGGGGAGACATCCGGAGCGGGAGGTGCGCTGCGGTGGATGATCGAGCGTTTCGGCGGACGGGGGCGCTGTGCGCGGTGGGCGTGGCCGTCCTGTCGGTGCTCTACGCCGTGGCCTACCTGGGTGTCACGCCGGCCGACCAGCGCGGCACCGACGTCGACAAGGCCTACCGGTCGTACCTGGCCCACCCGGCCGGAGTCCGGATCGCCTCCATCTGCCTGTTCGCCTCGGGGTTGCTGGTGGGTGTGGCCGTCGTCGCCGTCGTGCGCCACCTCGCTCCTCGCAGCCGGAGCACGCTGACGTGGGTCGCCATAGCCGGTCTCGTCGGCGGGTTGGCGACCGCCGCCCATGGTCTGTCCGACCTCCTGGGGGTCGACAAGCTGGCCCACACCTACGGCGACGGCGATGCCGCGACGCGGGCTGCGGTCGTCGTCGCCCATGCCGCTCCATCAGCGGTCGACCCCCGCGGACTGGCCACCTTCCTCGTCGCCGGACTGGTGGCCTTCACCATCGGAGTGGTGCTGCGGCCGGCGCGGTCACGGCTCGGCGTTCTCGGCATGGTCCTCGGCGTGGACATGGTCGTGCTCTTCATTGCCACCGCCGTCGGTGTCAACGGCCTGGTGCTCGTCACCGGCGGCCTCGCCTCCGTGGTGCTCGGACCGCTCTGGTGGGTCTGCCTGGCACGCCTCTTGTGGTCCGAGACCCCCGCTGTCACCGGTAGCTGATCGGGAGCGGGATGGTGCAGATGCACCATCCCGCTTTCCGACCTGGTGGCTCAGTGCTGGCTAGGAGACCGTGCTCCCAGGGGTGACACGGACCCTGGCGTCGGAGGTGAGCACGAACTTGGTCGAGTTGCCGGCGCAGTCGGTCACCGTCACCTTGAACTTGGTGTTGGCCGGGACCCTGACCTGGGTCGATGTCTGGCCGCTGGCGCAGCTGAAGGTCTGAGGCGTCTGCGCCTCGTTGGTCTCGGTGTTCCGGACCTGGACGGACTGGAGCCCGTCGGTGTCGCTCACGGTGCAGACCACGATGGGAGCGCCGCCCTTGTTCGTGTCCGGGGTGCACACCAGGGCCGTCTGCGACGGCGTCGTCGTGTTCGTCCCCCAGTCGGAGCGCAGGTCGGCCTGGCCCAGGCCGGTGAAGGTGAGGCGCTTCACGTTGTGTCCGTCGACCGCGTTCATGCTGTAGATCTCGAAGTTCACGTCACGGTTGCTCGAGAACACGATCTTGGCCCCGTTGGGCGACCAGGCGCCGAAGGCGTCGAACACACCCGGGGTGTTGGTGAGGTCGACATCGCCGGTGCCGTTGGCATTGATCCGGTGGATGTCGAGGCTGCCGCCCGAGTCGAGGGAGTTGTAGACGATCTGGGTGCAGTCGGGCGACCACTTGGGCCCGCTGTCGAGGACCGTGTTGTTGGTGACCTGGAACACGTTGCCGCCGTTCATGTCCATGGTGAAGATCTCGAAGTCACGGAAACCGTTCGGGTTGACGGGGTTGGTCCCGAGGGGGTCGCCGCTGCTGTTGAAGGCGATGATGCCGTTGGTGCTGTTCCCGCACACGTAGGCGGCCGACCCGTTGCTAAAGATCTTGGTCTGGTCGGAACCGTCGGCGTTCATCTTGAAGATGTCGAAGGAATGTCCCGTGCCGGCCACATCGCGCTGGCTGTGGAACACGATCGTCTGTCCGTCACTCGTCCAGCTCGTTCCCCGGTCCTCGCCCGGTGCGTTGGTGAGCCGGGTGACGTTGCTCCCGTCGGCGTTCATGACGTAGATGTCGAGGTTGAATGGGTCCGCGGGAGAAGCGTCCCGGTTGCTGCTGAAGGTGATCTTGGAGCCGTCGGGCGACCACGCCGGGAACACGTCGATGGCCGGGTTGTTGGTGAGGTTGACCTGCGTCGACCCGTCCGGGCCCATGGTGTAGATGTCGGTGTTTCCCGTGCGGCTCGACTCGAA
>JBBWZS010000044.1:0-7375 GCA_039649175.1 Acidimicrobiaceae bacterium | reverse complement strand
GCGTGTGGAAGCGCCGTCGCTCAACGGATAAAAGGTACCCCGGGGATAACAGGCTCATCTTCCCCAAGAGTCCATATCGACGGGAAGGTTTGGCACCTCGATGTCGGCTCGTCGCATCCTGGGGCTGAAGCAGGTCCCAAGGGTTGGGCTGTTCGCCCATTAAAGCGGTACGCGAGCTGGGTTTAGAACGTCGCGAGACAGTTCGGTCCCTATCCGTCGCAGCCGTAAGAGATCTGAGGAAGGCTGTCCCTAGTACGAGAGGACCGGGACGGACGCAGCTCTCGTGTGCCAGTTGTCCCGCCAGGGGCACCGCTGGTTTGCGACCTGCGGAAGGGATAAGCGCTGAAAGCATCTAAGCGCGAAGCTCGTTCCAAGATGAGATCTCTCACAGGGTTAACCTGGTAAGGCCCGTGGCCAGATGACCACGTTGATAGGCCGGAAGTGTACGCACCGCAAGGTGTTCAGCTGACCGGTACTAATCGGCCGAGGGCTTGGGGTTATTGTTATTCGTGCTCGCTATGGAAGTCTTGAGGAGACGCTTCGGCGCCTTCCTGACAACAGGTTTCCGGTGGTTATAGCGGTGGAGTTACACCCGTTCCCATTCCGAACACGGAAGTTAAGCCCACCCGCGCCGATGGTACTTGGGGGGAGATCCCCTGGGAGAGTAGGTCGCCGCCGGAATTTCTCACCAAGATGGCCACCTTTCGGGGTGGCCATCTTCGCGTTCGGGCGTGGCGTCGTCCGGTACGCTGCGCCAATGGCCGCCCGACCACCACGGCGGCCCCGGCCCGACGGTGATCCGGCCTGGCGGGGGCGCCCGGCGTCGAGCGGAGGGCGGGGCCGCGGTGGCCCCCCGGTGCGGGGGTCGGCGCCACGGGGCGCAGGCGGCGGCAGTGACAGGCGCAGTCCGGCTCCGCCCCGCCCCTCGGGGCGCCCGCCCCGCCGTGGCGCCGGCGATGGAGGGACGGGCCGCCCGCCCGCCAAGTCGGCGGACCAACCCTGGACCGACGGCGCCTCGACCAGACCGGGGCCCCGCCGAAAGCCGCCGGGATCGTCGTCGGCCCCCCCTGCGGGCGCCGGGGACCGGCGCTCGACCGGCGCCCCCCGGGGTCGGCCCGGGTCGCGTGGTGGGCCGTCGGGAAGGGGGGCGTCACCGGACCCTCTCCGGTCGTGGGGCAAGGTCGCGCGCCGGGGCGCCGCCCAGGCCGTGCGCGAGCCCGATCCGGCCCGTCGGGAGCAGTCCGATCCCCATGCCCGGCGGCCGCCGAGGGCGGCGTCGGGGGACGACCAGGACCAGTGGATCGAGGAGCCCCGCCCGGAGGCGAGCGCGGCGCCTGCCACCGCCCGACGCTCTCGACCCGAGCGACGCCTCCCGGAGTCGGTGGGGCGTGACCTGGTGAAGGTGTTGGGCGCCAAGGACGCCCCCGCCGCCGAGCGCCGGCTGCTCGACGCCGGCGCCGCCCTCGAGCGGGGCCGGGCCCGTGACGCCATTCGCATGGCCCGACCGCTGGTGAAGCTGGCCCCTGACGTCGCCGCCGTGCGGGAAGTGGCGGGGATGGCGTCGTACCGGTTGGGCAACTGGACGGTGGCCGCCGAGCATCTCGAGGCCTTCGTTCGCCTGAGCGGTTCCACCGATCTGCATCCCATGCTGGCCGACTGCTACCGGGCCGTGAAGCGCTACCGGCGGGCCGGCGAGGTCTGGGACGAACTGCGTCGGGCATCGCCGTCGGCGGCGGTGGTGACCGAAGGACGCATCGTGGCCGCCGGAGCGCTGGCCGACCAGGGACGGCTCAGCGAGGCCATCGCCCTGCTGGAACGTGGCCCGGTCAAGAAGCGAAGGGCGCCGTCCGACCATCATCTGCGCCTCTGGTACGCGCTGGCCGATCTCTACGAACGGGCCGGCGACACCGTCCGCGCCCGGGAGCTGTTCGCCCGGGTAGCCGAGTTCGACCCCGATCTGGCCGACACCGCCGAACGTCTGGGGTCACTGGGCTGAGCCGTCGGTGACGGCGATGGGGCCCCGCACGACCGGACCCGTCGAGGCCATGGCCGTCACACCCCGTCGCTAGGGTTGGTTCTCGCCGCTTCCCCCCGCCGTGCCGGCCGTCGGCCGAGCCGGCCATGCAGGCTTCTCACAGCCGCGGAGGCGAGCGATGACACGGGCAACGACGAACACGGCGACGACGAGCACGGCGACGACGAGCACGACGACGACGAGCACGGGCGGGGCGAACGCGGCGGCGACGAACCTGGTGGCGCTGATCGGCCGCCTGGCCCGGCCCGCCGAAGCTCGGGAACTGCCCTCGGGCGACCGCCTGGTGGCCTACGAGGTCACCGTGACCCGCCCCGGCGACCGGGCCGAGGGAGTCCCCGTGGTGTGGCCGGGGGCGCCGCCCAGCGCCGCCGACCACGACGTCGACGAGATCGTCGTGGTGGTCGGCCGGGTGCGTCGTCGCTTCTACCGGGCAGGAGGGTCCACGCAGAGCCGCACCGAGGTGGTGGCCGACGTGGTCGTCCCCGCCCGCCACACCAAGCGGGCCAGGGCGGCCCTCGACGGCCTCCGGTCGCGGCTCGACGAGCTCCTCACCTGACCCCCGCCGGCGCGGCGGCTCGCTACTCGGCGAGTCGGCGGAAGACCATGCCGGTGCGGGGCTTGGGCCGGAAGAACGTGGTCTTGGGGGGCATCCTGCGCCCGGACCGGGCGGTGGCGGCGATCTGCTCCACGGTCGCCGGACGCAGCAACAGGCCAACCTGGGCCCGGCCGCCGGCGACGGCGTCGGCCACATCGGTGGCGCGGTGCAGGTACTCGGTGGTGTGCGCGGGCCAGGTGGCCAGGACCCGTTCGAGGAGGGCGGCATCGGGCTCGGAGCCGCCACCGTCCCCCTCGCCTGACGACGGTCGGGCCAGCCAGGCCCGATCGCCCACCAGGAGGCCGAGGGCGCCGGCCCCGGTCATGTGGGTGCCCAGGTCGGGGCCCACCGGCCCGGCGTCGTCGAGGTCGAAGCTGCCGGCCAGCGCCTGCACCGGGTCGAAGTCGTCCGGCAGGCACGACAGGGCCCGGTGGATGGGCCCGACCGACAGCTGGTCGGTCACCAGCTCGACCACGTAGGCGAGCACCAGGTCGTGGTCGCCGGCGAGACCACCCGAGCGGGCCCGCACCTCGTCCTGCCAGGCCAACGCCGTCTCGTAGCGGTGGTGACCGTCGGCGATGACCACGGGTGTCGATGCGACCGTGTGGCTCAGAGCCTCGACCACCCCCGGCTGGGTGACCCGCCAGAGGCGGTGGTGGACACCGTCGGCGTCGGTGCACCGTGAGAGGGGCGGGCCGGCGACGTCGCAGAGCCCGGAGAGACCGGTGGCCAGGGACAGTCCCCAGATGGGCGACAGGTTGGCCCGGCACGCCCGCATGAGGTTCAGCCGATCGTCCTTGGGCTTGGACATGGTGTGCTCGTGGGGGAGCACACCACCCTCACCGGGCGGAGCAAGCCCGAGGGCGCCGATCACCCCCGACGTCTGCCGGGGGTTGCCGTCGTCGTCGCGAAAGCCCATCTTGTAGACGTAGAACCCCGGTTCCGGGTCGACGGTGAGCACGCCCTCGGCCAACCACTCGTCGAACCGGCAGCGGGCGTCCTGGTACCGGTCACGTCCCTCGCTGGGCTGGGACAGGTCGACATGGACCACGTTCCAGGGGCTCCGGGCCCCCAGCTCCTCGCGCTCGTCGGGGCCGATGACGTCGTAGGGCGGTGCCACCACGTCGTCGAGCGACACCCGTTCGGTGTCGTAGCGGACGCCGGCGAAGGGCTCGAAGCGGGGCACCCCCCTTGCGTAGCAGATGGGCGGGACGGCCCCGACCGAAGAGGGGAACCGCAGAGCCCGGGCCAGGCCTTCCCTTCGTGAGCCTCAGCCCGCCGGCGCGGCCGACGGGGCGGGGGCCGGCCTCAGGCGCTCGCCGAGCACGAGGGCCACCATCACACCGAACAGGAACCCGCCGACATGGGCCACCCAGGCGACCCCTTCGGCGGGGTTGGTGAAGAACTGGAGCACGAACCAGAACCCGAGGAACCACTTGGCCCTGATGGTGGCCATGGCTCCCACCACGGGGAGGTCGGGCGACCAGAGGCGGTTGTTCGGGAAGAGCACCAGATAGGCGCCCATGACGCCGGCGATGGCTCCCGAGGCGCCGACGATGGGGACCGTGGCCGACGGCTGCACGGCGATGTGGGCGCCGGTGGCGACGAGGCCGCTCACCAGGTAGAACCCGAGGAAGGCGAGCGAGCCCATCCGCCGCTCGACGCCGGGGCCGAACAACCAGAGGAACAGCATGTTCCCCCCGATGTGCAACCAGCTGCCGTGCAGGAACATGGAGTAGAGAGCCGACACCAAGACGAGCTTGGACGGGAATACCGGCTGGTCACGGTGGGCCCGGGTGACCCTCTGGCAGGCGTGGGTGTCGATGCCCGACAGCGTCAGCGTCACCTCGTCACCGGTGAGGGGCCGGCCCCGAGTGAGCTCACAGGGGATGGCGGCGTACTGGTAGGTGAACCGGGCCTGGTTGAGGCCGCGGTCGTAGGGACGCTGGACGGCAAGGAAGATCGCCGCGTTGACGGCGATCAGGAGGATCGTGACCCAGGGGACCCGGGCCGACGCGCTGGGGTCGAAGCGGTCGCGCACCTCGGGCGAGTGTAGGCGTGGGGTCCGAGCGGCCCGGGGTCGGCCCACCCGCAGCTGACGGTGTCGCCGCGGGGCGCCGCGGGTACCCTCGTGGACGGGGAACTCCCTGCGAACCCGACGACGAAGGACGGCGCGACATGGTGCAGAGCGACCTGTTCAAACGTTCCCTCGAGGCGGGGACGACGTTGTTGGACCTCACCCGCGAACGGGCCGAGGCGGTGGTCAAGGAGTGGGTCGAAGCCGGCGATCTCGGTCGGGGCCGGGCCAAGAAGGCCGTCGACGACCTGCTCGAGCGCAGCCACCGGATGACCGAGGAGCTCCAGAGTGTCGTCCGACGGGAGATCGGCGTGCAGCTGGCGGCCATGGGCGTGGCCACCCGCGACGACCTGGCCCGCATCGAGGCTCGCATCGACGCGGTGATCGCCGGCCAGGGCGCCTTCACCACGGGGGCGACCTCGGGAGCCGCCACCACCGGCGCCGCCACCACCGGGTCGGCAACGGCCACGGCCAGGGCCGCGTCGGCCAGGACGGCGGCCACGACCAGGACGCCGACGACCAAGAGGACCACCGCGGCCAAGGCGGCCCCGAAGACCAACAAGGCTGCCCCGCCGCCCACTGCGCCCCCTCGTCGGCGACCCCCCGCTGCGGGCCCCAAACCCTGAGCCCGCCGCGCCGCCGCCTCGACGTCGAGTTGGTGCGGCGCGGCCTCCTCCCCAGCCGGGAGCGGGCCCGGGCCGAGATCGACGCCGGGCGGGTCACGGTGGGCGGCGCTCCCGCAGCCAAGGCGTCCCGCCTGGTGGCCCCCGGTGAGGCCGTCGCCCTGGACGCCCCGCCGGCGCCCTATGTCGGTCGGGGTGGGGAGAAGCTGGCCGCCGCTCTCGACACCTTCGCGGTGACCGTCACCGGCGCCGATGCCCTCGACGCCGGGGCGTCGACCGGCGGGTTCACCGACTGCCTCCTGCAGCGGGGGGCGGCTCACGTCCACGCCGTCGACGTCGGCCGGGGCCAGCTGCACGACCGGCTGCGCCACGACGAGCGGGTGACGGTGGTGGAGCGGACCAACATCCGCCACCTGACCCTGAGCGCCCTGGCCCGGTCCGACCGGCCCTTCACCCTGGTCGTCGCCGACCTGTCGTTCATCTCCCTCACCACGGTGGCGCCCGCTCTGGTGGGCCTGGCCGCCCCCGGCGCCGATCTGGTCGTGTTGGTCAAGCCCCAGTTCGAGGCCGGGCGGGCCGATGCCGACCGTGGTCGGGGGGTCATCACCGCGCCCGAGGTGTGGCGCCGGGCCCTCGTCGGCGCTCTTGGCGCCCTGGGCACCGCCGGGGCCGCCATGATGGGGCTCATGGTTTCCCCTCTTCTCGGGGCGAGGGGCAACGTGGAGTTCCTCGCTCATCTCGTGGTGGCCGCTCCGGACGGGCCCGCGGGCGGCGATGCGCCGATCGTGGACGACGCCGTGCAGGCCGCCGTCTCCCTGCGCGACACCGCCTCCCTGCGCGACACCAGGTCGAAGGGGGCCAGCGGTGGCCATCCCTGACCCCGGGGGGCGACCCCGGGAGCCCTGGCCGTCGAAGACGGTGGCCGTGGTCGTCAACACCCGCCGCCGGCCGGCCGCCGAGCTGGCTCAGCGTACGGCCGAGTGGCTCGTCGACGGGGGCCACCAGGTGCGCATCCCCACCGACGATGCCGCCCCCCTCGGGCTCGACAAGTACGGCTGCGCCCCTGACGATCTCGGTCCCGGCGCCGACGTGGCCGTGAGCATCGGCGGCGACGGCACCATCCTGCGCACGGTCGGCCTGGTGGCCCCCGCCCGGGTCCCGGTGCTCGGGGTCAGTCTCGGGCGCCTGGGATACCTGGCCCACGTGGAGCCCGACGAGCTGACGCATGCCTTCGAGTGCTTCGTCGGCGGCGACTTCAGCCTCGACGAGCGTCTCCTGTTGCGGGTCGAGGTCGACCCGGGCCCGGCCCCAGGCCCCGGAGGCGCGGCGCGGCCCGACACCTCGGCCGTTTCCGGCGTGCACCTGGCCCTCAACGAGGCCGTCGTCGAGAAGCCGTCGCCCGGACAGGTCGTACGGGTGGCCGTGGACGTCGACGGCCGCTTCTTCACCAGCTACGCGGCCGACGGCATGATCGTGGCCACGCCCACCGGGTCGACCGCGTACGCCTTCTCGGCGCGCGGGCCCATCATCGCCCCGACCCACCGGGCGCTGCTGCTGTCGCCGGTGTCGCCCCACATGGCCTTCGACCGCAGCCTGGTGTTCGGCCCGGAGCAGTCCCTGCGACTGGAGGTGCTCGACCGCCCCGCCCGCCTGATCGTCGACGGCCGGGAGCTGGGGTCCCTCGACGAGGGTGCGTCCATCACCGCCACGGCGGCGGAGGAGACGGCCAAGTTCGTGGTGATCACCCCGCCCGATTTCTACGGCGTCCTGAAGACCAAGTTCGGGCTGGCCGACCGCTGATGGCGGCCGAGAACTGATGGCGGCCGAGCACTGATGCTCGCCGAGATTCATGTCCGTGACCTGGGCGTGATCGCCGACCTGACCATCGTGTTCGGGCCGGGGATGACGGCGCTCACCGGAGAGACAGGGGCGGGCAAGACCCTCGTCGTCGAGGCCATCGAGTTGCTGGTGGGCGGCCGGGCCGATCCCCTCCTCGTCCGGCCGGGTTCGCCCGAGGCCCTGGTGGAGGGACGCTTCGTCGACGG
>JBBWZS010000029.1:0-10957 GCA_039649175.1 Acidimicrobiaceae bacterium | reverse complement strand
CAGCGCGGCCCGCCGCGGTGCTCACCGACGCCGACGGCGACCCGCCGTGGTTGGCCGCCGGCCCCGTGCTGGTGGGGCCCGAAGGCGGGTGGGACCCCGACGAGCGGAGCATGGTCGGCGCGACCGGCCGGCCGCTGCCCCGCATGACCCTCGGCCCCCACGTCTTGCGCTCGGAGACGGCGGCCGTGGCCGTCGCCGCCCTCCTCGGCGCCCTGCGGGCGGGGACCGTCGCCGGCGTGGCCGGGGACGGGCAGGAATGACCCCGGCGGGCGGCGAGTGGTTGTGCATAAGCTCCCGACCGTCATCGTTTCGGGGAAGTGGAACGTGGGTGGAAGGGAGCCGGCGTGAGCGACCACTCGGGTACCTCCGCGTCCACGTATGCGAGACGCGTGGGTGAGCGCCTGCGGGCCATCCGTCGCCAGAAGGCCTTGTCGTTGCAGGAGGTGGAGGCCATCTCCGACCACGAGTTCAAGGCCTCGGTGCTGGGTGCCTACGAGCGGGGCGAACGGGTGATCTCGGTCCCCCGCCTGCAGCGTCTGGCCCGTCTCTATCTGGTGCCCGTCGACCAGCTCCTGCCGTCCGGCGCCGACGCCGCGCCGACCGGGAGGGGCGACGGGGCCGTTGACGACGGGGTCGTCCCGCCCCGGCGGGCCCCGGCGTGGGGAGGCCCATCGCCGGACAAGATCACCTTCGACCTCACCCGGTTCGACGACGTCGACGACGCCGAGCTGGCCATGGTGTACCGGTACCTGAAGACGATCATGGTGCAGCGCCAGGACTTCAACGGCCGGGTGCTCACCATCCGGGGCGACGACATCCGTGCCATCGCCGGTCTCTTCGGCGTGGAGCCCGGCGAGCTCACCCGTCGCCTCGACGACCAGCACCTGCGCGTCCACCGCGGCGCCGACCTGGCCGGCGCCTCCTCCCCCTGAGTCACCGCCCCTGAGACTCAGGCCTCGGGCAGGGAGAACACCTGGCCGGGGAACACCAGGTCGGCGTTGGCAGGGTCGGCCAGGGAAGCGCGGTTGGCCTCGATGAGGCGGTGCCAGTAGGGCACGATCTCGGCGGCGGTGGGCCGCCGGCCCCGGGCCCGGGCCAGCTCGGCCTCGGCGATCGACCAGAAGCACTGCCCCGGTCGGACGGTCCACGTGGCGCTCCCACGGTCCTGGGGTGCGCCGGAGGTGGGCGGTACCGGAGACGGGGCACCGGCGACGGGCGCCGTCGTCGACGGCTGATCCGGGGATGTCACGGGAGAGCCGCTGTCGCCCGCCGGGACGACGAGGTGCATGGTGACGGTGGTCGGTGGGCCCTGCGCCCCGCTCGTCGGGGTGCCGATGCTCGTCGGGGTCCCGGTGATGGTCGTCGCCAGCTCGGTGGTCGTCGGGGCGGCGGAGGACGCCGCCCCGGCGGCGGTGACGCCCAACGGGCCGGCGGTGATGACCATGGCGACGGTGGCGGCCACCAGCCGCCGGAGAGGGACGACGGTGAGGCGGTCGACGAACGATGCCAGGCGGACCGCCGACATGAGCCGCAGGCCGACGCCGGCGACACTGACCGCGAGCCCGTACCAGACCGCCCCCAGGGCCACGAGGCGCACGACGGCGAAGGCCGACACCACCGGGTCGCGCCCGGACATCCACTGCGACCACGCCGACGGTGAGCCCAGTGGCGGTGCGGGGAGTGCGCCTCCGGCCCCGTGGAGCACGACGACGGCGGCACCGAATGCGGCCCAGATTGGCAGGGCCGCCAGCGGCCGGCTCCGGGCGGGCGGGGAGTGGACGCACGGGTTCACGATCAGGGCCGGTGCCGGCCGGCCAAGGTGACGGGCGGGCCATTCGTGCGGTCGACGCTCACGCGGGGACAGCCGTCGCCGGTGTCGGCGGTGCGGATGGCGAAGCCGCCCTCCACCCGCCCGACGGGCTCGGCCACCAGGTCGTGACCGGGCCCCGCCCACCCGTCGAAGACGAACACGTCGCCCGTCGCCGGGCGCAGCACGGCGAGGGTGGCGTGGCCCGAGCACGACCAGTCGGCGGTGGCCACCAGGTCGCCGGGCTGGCCCACTGTCCAGCGACGATCACCGGCTTCGACGGCGCCGTCGCTCCAGCGCAGGGCCTCGGGACACCCGTCTCCGTCGGTGTCGGCGCTCAGGGCGGCGCTCAGGGGCCCGCATCCCGGCTTGACCACGCCGCCGGCCGGCGGCGTGAGTGGGGGCTGAGCCTCACCGGCCGAGTCGATGGGACCGGCCGTGGTGGGGACTGTCCCCTCGGCCGTCGCCAACGGTCCGGCACCGGGCGACTCGGCCTCCGTGGGGGCATGACGGGGCGGGGCACCGATGGCCAGACGGCCCACCACCACCACGATGACGGCGGCCGCCACGACCGACCCGGCGATGACGGCCAGGCTCCGGTGGGCTGTCCCCCGCGGTGGGCTCCCCGGGTCCTGGCGGCGCAGGGCCTGAAGGGCCGAGGCCGGCGGGGATGACGAGTCGACGGTGCCGGGCAACGACGGTGCCGGCCGCCCGCCGCCGACCGGGAACCGCGCCGGCCCTTCGTCGGGGCCGACGGCATCGGATCGTCGCGGCAGCCGGGCGCTGGGCACGGCCACGCCGACGGCGGCGGCCAGGGACCTGGCTCCCAGGCGCAACCGGGGGTCGGCGACCGTGGCCCGGTCGGCCACCGCCAGGAGGGCGTCGGCGGCCTGGCGGTCGGTGGGGACGAGCCGCCGGGGCCGGTGGGAGGAGAGGAGCCGGCGGAGCCGGCGCCCGCCTGGCACCCGCCTGCTCGGACGAGGCCCACGTCCCTGGTCGCCGCCGGCCTGCGACACCAGGGTGCGCACCAGCGCCCCGATGGCGTAGACATCGGCCGCCGGTGACAACGGGTCGCCCGGCTGGCGGGCAGGATCAGCGAAGCCGTCCGGCAGCGCGGCCTCGGCGACGGGTGGCACGCCGCGGCGGCCCCCGTGGCCGAACCCACACAGCACCGGCCGTCCGTCGGGCCCGATCAGCACGTGGTCGGCGACGAGCGCACCGTGGACCAGTCCGAGATCGTGGAGGTCGGCGACGGTGGTGGCCACGGCGGCGACCACCCCGGCCACCTCGGCCACGCTCAGGTCGTGGGCGCGCCCGAGGTCGGGCCCGTCCACCCGGGTCGTGACCAGGCGGGGCGACTCGGCATCGCCCTCGACTCCCACCAGCTCGACCACCCCGGGAACCTGGGCGGCGGCCAGGAGCTCGGACTCGGCCAGGATCCGCGCGGCCTGGGCCCCGTCGGTCGCCCGTTTGACCACCCGCTCGGTCGACGCCGCCACCGCTCCCGCCTCCGGACTCATCCCCCGAGCTTAGGTGCCCCCCGAAGGGTTTTCAATGCTTTTCAGATGTTGCTGTCAACCTCGGTGGCCGGCTGCGGCCGCCCGACGGTGACGAGGACGACCACGAGGGCGCTGCCGAGGATCACGTCGAGCACGGCCAGCACCCGGCGGGCTCCCCGGCTCGTACACGGCGCGTGCGGCAGGTCGCTCGACCGGGCCAGCCCGTTCGACGGGTCGACGCTGGCGGACCCGAATGGCGCCCCGCACCGGAACGTCGCCTGCGGCGTCTTGTTGTCGACCGCCGGCAGTGACACGGCGCTAGTCCACGGCCGGAACGCCCAAAGGCCCACCGCGACGACGAAACCCACCATGGCCACGATGGCGAGCCGTCGCCATCTGGGCACACCGGAACGCTAACCCCTTCAGCACCCCGGCCCCGCCGCCTGTGACGCGGACCCGACGGCCGTGGCCTCGACGGCCCGGTCACGGGGCCCGCCGGGGATGGCGGCGGCGAACAGCGTCGAGACACGGGCCGAGACGTGCACCCGCACCCGGGGCGGGCATCCCGCCGCCGGCGGGGGCGCCACGGCCACGTCGACGGCCAGGTTGTGGAAGCGACCGGCGTCGAGGCTGGCGCTGACCCGGTCGATCACCACCCGGCGGACGGTGGCGGCGTCGAGATCTACCCGCCCGGCGGTGTAGAAGGACCGGTTTCCCACCCCCTCGCCGGCGGCATCGTTGGCGGCCGCCACCACCGCGTCGGCGACCTCGCGTTGGCCGAGGAAGGCGATGGCCGAATCGACGGTGATGGCGGCCAGCACGATCACCACCAGCACCGCGGCAGGAAACAGGAGCAGCACGCTGCCCCGCTGGGCTGCAGCCGCCGGCGGCGGCCGCCACTCAGGGGGCGACGGACTCACAGGCCTGAGCGGCGAGGGGGACACCGCTGCGAAGGGGGTCGACGATCTCGGAGTGGCGGGCGGTGGCCGTGAACCCATGGCCGAACCCGCCGATCCAGGGCAGGGTGATGGCCGGCACCGGATAGGACGCGGCGAAGGTCACCCGCTGGCAGCGGGTGAACCCCTCCGACTCGGCGGTGAGCGTCAGTCGCCCTGGGTCGCGGCCCCCGCCGCGCACCGCCTCGCCAGCGGCGTCACGGGCCAGGGCCGAGGGGTCGCCGTCGGCGGGAGCCTCGACATAGGCCCGGGTCGCCTCACGCGCCGCCGACGCCACCGTCATCTTGGCGTCGATCACCGCCCAGGCGTTGGTCACCAGCAGCACCGCCACCACGAACACCAGCAACCCGAAGGGGATGGCCTCGATCCCCGCCACCTGCCCGGCCTCGTCACGCCGCAGCCGGCGCAAGCCTCCGAACCGGTCACGTTTCGGCCGGCCAGGACCAGCCGGGACGTGACCGGAACGAGCGGATCCCTGCCTCACCGGAACCGCTCGACCCGCACGCGCACGGTGCGATCGATGTCGGCGAAGGCCAGCGGCCCGGCGGTGGCGGGCATGAGCACCGAGGGGTTGTGGGCGCGCACCCGCAGGACGACCATGTCGGCGTCCACCGACCAGTCGAAGCGAACCTGGGGCGAGTAACGACCGAGCGCGGCGCGGGCACCGGACTCGGCCGCGGGCACGGCGGCGGGGTCGCCGTGAGCGGCCGCCACCCGCCGGGCGGCGTCATAGGACACCGACGTCACCACCGACGTGGCGTACAGGTTGAACAGGATCTGGACGGCCACGAACAGCAGGGCGAGGAAGACCACGAACCCGAACCAGGCCGACAGGGGGCCGCTGCCGCGCTCGTCGCCCGCCACTGCCCTCCGGCGCCGGCGGTGCGGGCCGGGGATGGCCTCAGCCGCTGATCTTGGTGATCTGGCTGTCGGTCTGGCTGGACGCATGGCCCCAGATCTGCTGAAAGCCGATCCACATGAGGGCGCCGAGGGCGGCCATGATCAACACGGCGATGGCCGTGGAGATGACGCCCTCTCCCGTCTCGTCCTTGATGAGCCGGATGCCGAGGGCCTTGAACCACACGTGGGCTCGCAGCAGGTGGTCGTTCATGTCGTGTGCTCCTTCGTCAGTTGTCAGATGGTCAGTTGGTCAGTTGGTCAGTTGGTCAGGATCCGGAGAACAGGTCGAGGGCGGCCATGAAGGGGATGGCCAGGAACAACACGCCGGGGAGCAGGGCGGCCACCGTGACCGGCACCCACACCTGCTGACCGCGACGTTCCGCCGTCTCCACCAGCTCGCGCTGGACATCGCGGCGTATCGATCTGGCCTCCTCGGAGATCAGCCGGCCGAGGTCGCTCGCCTCCCGGTTGAGCGCCAGCACGGGAATGAGGCGGTCGAGGGCATCCACGTCGGCGAGCGTGGCCCACTCCCGGAGCGCCTCGATCTCCGACAGGCCCTGGCGGATGCGCCCGCACACCCGGGCCAGATCTCGCGCCGCATAGCCACGCCCCCGTTCGGCCAGGCGGTTCAACGCCGCCCCTAACGAGAAGCCGGCGGACAGCAACATGGCCAACTGCTCGGACAGCACCGGCAGCTCGAGGAACAACCGGCGCTGCCACGCGTCGGAGGCGGTGGCCACCTGTTGCTCGATGACCAGGAAGGCGAGGGCGGAGCCACCGAAGATGACCAGGAGGGCGATGAACGGCGGAGGTCGCAGGGCCACGGCGAGCACCGACCCGGCGCCGAACGCCGCCGCCGTCCAGCCCAACTGACGCACCCGGAAGCCGGTGCTGTCGAGGGGCGAGTGGATCCGCTCCAGGCGGGTGGACAGATCCTCGCTGACACCGAGAACCCGGGCCACGCGCTCGCCTGAGACCCGGCAGAGCGGTCGCACCACTTCGCGGAACGACTCCACCGACGGGAGCAGCCCGTGGCTGCGCGGCGTCATGCCTCCCGGCCCGTACGGACGCAGGCGCTCGACCAGCGACGGCCGGGCGAACCACCGCAGCTGCGAGAGCACAAGCGTGGCTCCGACCCACAGCACCAGCCCCGAGGCGACGGCCAGTCTCATTCGACGAACACCCTCTCCTCCTCGGGCAGGCGCATGATGCGTCCCGACCACATCCAGCAGGCGATGACCATGGCCAGAGCCACCACCACGCCCACCTGCCCGCCGGGCGACTCGTAGGCCCGGCGCCCGTCGCCGATGGACAGGCCGGTGAGGGCCATGCCGAAGGGCACGAACAGCACGAACCGACGGGCGAAACGGACCCCGGCCTGCTTGGCTTCGGCGTCCTTGCGCCCCTGGAGATGGGCGATGCGGTCCTCGACGAGGGCGCCGAGGCGCCGGTCGAGGTCGGTGCCTCCCACCTCGTGGGCCACCAACAGGGTCTCGACGGTGGCGTCGGCGGTGGCGTCGGCCAGGCGGGCCTTGAGCACGGCCACGGTGCGGGCGAAGTCGGTGGAGATGAGCCACTCGCGGTGGGCGGCGGCGAAGGCGGGGGCCATCTCCGGCGGTGCGCCCGCTCCCACCTCGAACAGGGCCTGAGGCACCGAGCGGCCCAACGAGCCACTGAGCAGGGCGATCTCTTCGATCATGCGGGGCCACGCCTCACTGGCCCGACGGCGGGCGCGCTGGCGCCGCGACCGGTACGACGCCACCGGGTAGCTGGCAGCGAAGCCACCGACGACGAGGGCGGGGATGGCGCTACCGAACAAGGCGAAGGCGAGTGCCGCTCCTCCCACGAACAGCACGCCCATGACGGCGACGAACTCGGCCAGACGGACGTCGGCCAGGCCCGCCTGGGTGAGCCACTGCTCGGCCCGGTGCCGCAGGGTGGGGCCGGCCCCGGCCGCCCCGGGCGCGGGGCGGAGGCCGCGCCATTCGAGCACGACAGCCGTATAGAGCAGGTAGACGCCATAGCCACCCACCATGGCGACGAGCAGGCCTGTCACGGCTGTACCCGTCCCGGCTCACTCGCCGTTGCCCACTCGCGTCCGGTCATGCCGGTGATCCCGAGCGTGCTGCTCGCCGGCGCGACGCCGTGGGCCGGGGCGCGGTGGCGTCGTCCACCCGGGCGTCGAGCAGGGAGCGGACGTCGTAGCCGGCCTCCTCGAGGAACCGGGTCGCCCGCACAGGGATGTTGCCCGTCCACGCCAGGGGCTCGTCCCACCGGGGGCGTCGGAACAGCTCGGTGACGGTGAACTGGGTGCCGTCGGGCCCCGTCTGCAACTCCTCGACGGCGGCCACCTCGCTCACACGTACCTTGCCCGCCACCCGGGTGCAGTGCACGACCACGTCGATGGCCTCGCTCACCAGTGCGCTCAGCGCCGACAGCGACAGCTCGTTGGGCGTGTCGGCCAGCTGGCAGATGAAGCGCAACCGGGTCAGTGCCTGGCGGGCCGAACCGGCGTGGATGGTGGTGAACCCCTTGACGCCCGACGACAGGGTGAGCAACAGCGGGAGCGCCTCACGGTCGCGCACCTCCCCCACCACGGCGATGTCGGGCGCCATGCGGAGGAACCCGGCCACCAGCCGGCGCAGGTCGACCTCCTTGCGATCCTGGCGGGCCGGTCGCGTCTGCATGGACGCCACGTTCGGAAGCGGGAGGTCGGCCTCGAACACCTCCTCGGCGATGACCACCCGCAGGCTGGGATCGAGCTCCGCCGCGCAGCACGACAGCATCGTGGTCTTACCGGACCCCGGTGCGCCGGCGAAGATCATCGACAGGCGGGCCCGGACACACGCCCGCAGGAACTCGGCCACGCGGGCGTCGAACATGTCGCGCTCGACGAGCTCGGCCAGCGAACGGTAGGCAACGCCGGTGAACTTGCGGATGTTGACCAGGACGTGGCCGTCGCGCCCGACGTCGCCGTGGACGATGTGCAGGCGCGCCCCGGTGTCGAGCTGGGCGTCCTGCAGACCCTCGGCGGGGTCGAGCTTGCGGTGCGAGGCAGCGGCGTCGTCGAGGATCTTGGTGAGGGTCCGCACCACGTGTTCGTCGTCGTTGAAGACCTCGTCGTGGTAGCTGCTGGGACCCCGGTGGCGCTTCACGAAGATGGCGTCGGGGCCGTTCACCATGATCTCCCACACGTCGTCGTCGGCGAGGAGCGACTCGAGGGGTCCGTAGCCGGCCAGGTTGCGCCAGGCCCGTTCGGCGACCTGGTCGGGCTCGGCCAGGTCGTAGTCACGCAACCCGCGCTTGTGGTCGACCGACCAGGCGTCGACCTCGTCGTCGATGAGGGCCCGTAGCTGGGCCCGGCCGTCGGGGCCGGCCATGTCGAGGGAGATCTCCTTGGCCCGTTGCTGCACGCGGCGCTCGATCTCCTGGAGCGGGGACAGCGGCTCGGTTCTCATCCGCTGGCCACCTCCGGCTCGGGATCTGCCCACCGCCCGAGCGAACCGGGCCTGACCCGTTCGGGAGCGGTGGCGGGCGCCGCCGGGGTGGCTGACCTCTCGACGACGGCGGCGAAGGCGCCGGCGAGGGGCATGCCCAGCACCGCCGGCAGCCGGGCGCCGTCGTGCAGGTCGCCGTCGACCTTGCGCTCCATGAGGAACACGGGCGTGGGCAGGGCCTCGACCGAGTCGGGAGCGGCACGGGCCACGGCCGGGGCGACCAGCTCGGCCAGGGTGGCTGTCAGCCCGGCACGGGCCCGGGGAGAACGGGGAGCGCAGTTGACCACAGGCACGATGCGCCCCACGGGAACCCCGAAGGCCAGCAGGTCGGCCAGCACCCGCACCAGGGCGTGCACGCCCTTCATCGACGGCTGGCCCACGGCGAACACCACGCTGGCCCGGGACACCGCCGTGCGGGCCATCACGTGGCGCTCCTCGACGTCGATCGACCCGCCGTCGTCCTCGCCTTCGAAGTCGGCGTCGGTGTCGCACACCACCACCCGGTAGGCGCGCTGGAGCGAGTCGAAGGTGGCCTCGAAGGCCCGGCGCCGCAGGGCCGGCCAGAAGCGGGCCTGACGCAGGCCCAGGAGCAGGTGGTAGTTGCGCTCCACCACGGCGAAGGCCTGACCCCGGACCTCTTCGGGCGACGGCTGCCCGGCCCGGTGGGCCTCGACCAGCTCCTGGATGCTGGGGAGCACATCGCGGGCGTCGTGGAGCATGGCCTGCTCGGCGTGGAGGCGCAGGTCGGCCAGGCACACCAGCCCGGCATGGCGCACGTCGTCGCCCAGGGCCTGGGCCAGGGCGATGGAAGCGGTCGACACCCCGGTGCCGCCGGGGCCGGTGAACACGGCCACCGGGCAGCGCCAGGCCGCGGGACCGGTGGGGACTGCCGCTCCCAGCCCGGCGGTGCTGGCGTCACCCCTGGCGACGGGTCGGGCGTGAGCGCCCAGGGCGGCGAGCAGCGCGTCACGGTCGAACGAGGGTGAGATGACGGCAGCCGCACCCAGGCTGGGCCAGTCACGCGGCGTGCGCCCGTCGTCGACCACCAAGGTGGCGCAACCGGCGGCGCGCGCCGCGGCGACCAGGTCGCGGTCGACGGCGGGCAGCCCGGCGTCGGCCACCAGGGCCGAGAACGGTCGCCCGCTGCCGAGCCGGGCCCTGACCTCCTCGGCCGACAGGCACTTGACGAACTCGGCGGGCAACGCTCCCGAGGTGGCCCACAACCCGAGATTGCGGAACCACGACGATCGGGGGTGGGCCAGGCCCAGCACCACGTAGCGGTCGGATGCCATCACGGCGCCTTGGCCCGGTAGGTCGGCGGAGGCCCCGACGCCGGCGGTGCGCCGGTGGCCACCACCACGGTCAGCTTGGCCAGGGCCACGGCGTGAGCGAGGGCAACCTCGTCGTTGGGATCGCCGACGGCCACGGTGACCACGGGCGAGCCGGAGTCGCCCAACGACGACGTCGACCGGTCGACATCGACGACCTGCGCCTGGCGGAGCACGATGGCCGTCCACGCGTCGGACCCGGTGCCGTAGGTGGCGAGGACGTCGATGCGCTCGCCCTGTTTCAGGGCCCCGAGGTGGGTGTGGTCGATGGGGAACGACACCGTCCGGGCGGCATCGGCCGAGCGGGTCACCACCAGGGCACTCGGCTGCACCAGCTCACCGGCGGCCAGCGGCGTGAGCACGGTGGTGCCCGCCAGGTCGGACAGCTTGTCGAACGCCCGGGCTCGCAGCGAGGCGGGCAGGTCCATGCGCTGGAGGGCGAGGTCGGACTCCTGCAGCCTGGTCCCCGCAGGCACGGCGTGGCGAACGACGGCGTAGGAGTGGTCCGGTCCCGCCTGGGCCCGGATGGACGCTGCGAACAACCCCACGGCGGCGGCGGCGACCAGCAGGGCACCGGCCACGGCCCGGGAGTTGGGCAGGCCCTGGCGCTTGCGCAGCGGCCGGGGCTGAGGCCCGGGCGACTGCCCACCGGTGCCGTTGGAACGATCAGGAGCGACGAGCGCTCCGAGGTCGGCCATCCTCGATCCACCTCCGCCTGCCGCCGTGCGCCCGCAGGTGCTTCTACGCCGCCCGGTCCCTCACCACACCCGATCGGGTGCGCCTGCCGAGACTATGAAACACCGTGAAACGCGTCAAGGGGGGAATTGGTGTTCGGTGACCCGCCGATGACCGTGCAGTCACGCCCCTCGCGCTTGGCCGCGTACACGGCGTCGTCGGCGGCCCGGAACAGGTCGGCCAGGCCGGGGCTGTGGCGGGGGTAGCTGGCCAGGCCCAGGCTGATGGTGACGGG
>JBBWZS010000015.1:0-6691 GCA_039649175.1 Acidimicrobiaceae bacterium | reverse complement strand
CACCCTGAAAGACGCCTTCTCGCAACTGCTGCTCCACGATGCCGGCTGGGCGGCGGTCGTGGACGACGGCCGGTACTGCGGGGTCATCACCCTCGAGGGCCTCCACGGCGCCATCCGCCGGTCGGTCCACGAGCCGTGACCGTGGGTACACCTGGCGACATGACCGGTGACGACGAGATCGGCAGAGCGGTCGGGGCCCTGGCCGCCGGCGAGGGTGACGCCACGGCCCTGCGGCGCACGGCGGGGCTGGTCCGCTCGTCGATGCGGGCGGCCGGGACCCGTTCGGTCGCCACCGGGCGGTGGCTGGCCGAGCTGGTGCTCGACGTCGCCCCCCACCTGCCGGCACGCGACCTGGCCACCCTGCGGGACCACCACGACGGCCACTCGGGCCAGGAGCTGGCCGACGCCCTGATCCGCAACGCCGCTCGCACCACCGCCACCTTGGGGGCGGTGGCCGGCGCGGTGGCGGGAGCCGAGGAGCTGGCGCCCCCCACGTGGTTGGCCCTGCCCGCCGAGCTGGTGGCCGAGACCCTGGCCGTGGTGGCGGTGGAGATGAAGCTGGTGGCCGAGCTGCAGGCGGCCTGCGGGCGGCCCATCACCGGCACCCCGGCGCAGCGGGGCCTGGCGGTGGCCCGGGCGTGGGCCGACCAGCGGGGCGTGACCCCGGCCGACCTGGTACAGCCGGGCGGGCTGGGCCAGGCGCTGGGCCGGTCGTCGCGGCGGGAGGTGGCTCGCGTTCTCCAGCGCCGCCTGACGCGCCGGGCTCTTCGCAACCTGCCCACCCTGGCGCCCTTCCTGGTGGGTGCGGTGGCCGGCGCCGAGGTCAACCGTCGAGCCACCCGGTCGCTCGGAGAGGCGGTGGTGCGTGACCTGCTCGGCGGCGGGGGACGGGTAGGTTCTCCCTGACCCGGAGGCACGCCGTGGCAGACCTGCAGGGACAGATCGAAGAGCTGTGGGAGCGGCGGGCGGAGCTGTCGCCCGACGACGGTGATGCCCGGGCCGTGGTCGACCTGGCCATCGACCTCCTCGATGCCGGAGAGGCCCGCACCGCCGAGACCGACCCGGCCACCGGCGACGTCGTCGTCCACGTGTGGCTCAAGCAGGCCATCTTGTTGCTCTTCCGCCTGTCGGCCATGGAGACCACCGAGCTGGGCCCGTTCGAGTACGCCGACCGCATCCCTCTCAAGAAGGGCTATGCCACCGCCGGCGTCCGGGCCGTTCCCGGGGCGTCGGCCCGCCGGGGATCGTTCCTCGAGCGGGGGGTGGTCCTCATGCCCAGCTACGTCAACATCGGGGCCCGGGTGGGCGCCAACACCATGGTCGACACGTGGGCGACGGTGGGGTCGTGTGCCCAGGTGGGGGCCAATGTCCACCTGTCCGGGGGCGTGGGCATCGGCGGGGTCCTCGAGCCCCCGCAGGCGTCGCCCGTGATGATCGGCGACGACAGCCTCATCGGCAGCCGCTGCATGATCGTGCAGGGCGCCCGGGTGGGCCGGGGAGCGGTGCTGGGCGCGGGGCTGATCCTGTCCGACTCGATCCCTGTCATCGACGCCGAGACCGGCGCCGAGCTGGGACGAGGCGTGATCCCGCCGTGGTGCGTCGCCGTCACCGCCACCCGCCCGCGCGCCTTCGCCGGCGGCGAGTTCGGCCTGCCCTGTGCCCTGGTGATCAAGCGCCTCACCGAGGGCGACCGTCACGACAAGTCACAGCTCGAAGCGGTGCTGCGCGAGCACGCGGTCCCCGGGTGACCGACCTGCTGGCCCTCACCGCTGCCCTGGTCGACATCCCGTCGGTGAGCCATCACGAACGGGCGGTCACCGACCACCTGCAATCGCTGTTGGACCCCGTCCCGTGGTTGGAGCTGACGCGCCTGGGCGAGACCCTCGTGGCCCGCACCCGGCTCGGTCGCGGGCAGCGGCTGGTGCTGGCCGGCCATACCGACACCGTCCCCCCCAACGGCAACGAGACGGCCCGGTTGGAGGGCGACGTGTGCTGGGGCCTGGGGTCGGCCGACATGAAGGCGGGCGTGGCCGTGCTCGCCGAACTGGCGCGTACCGTGGCCGATCCGGCGGTGGACGTCACCTACGTGTTCTACGAGTGCGAGGAGGTCGACTCCCGGTACAACGGCCTGGAGCGCCTGTTCGCCGAGCGTCCCGACCTGATGGCGGCCGACGCCGCCGTCCTGGCCGAGCCCACGGGTGCCCGCATCGAAGCGGGGTGCCAGGGAACCATGCGGATCGAGGTCACCCTCCACGGCGAGCGGGCCCACTCCGCCCGGCCCTGGCTGGGGCGCAACGCCGTCCATCGCCTGGCTCCGGTTCTGGCCGCCCTCGACGCCTGGCCGGGGAGACGGGTCACCATCGACGGCTGTGAGTTCCGCGAGGCGCTCCAGGCGGTGGTGGTGAGCGGGGGGGTGGCGGCCAACGTCGTTCCGGACCGGGCCGTGCTCACCCTCAACCACCGCTTCGCCCCCGACCGCACGCCGGCGGAGGCCGAGGCGTTCGTGGCCTCGGTGGTGGGCGATGTCGACGGGTTCGCGGTGGTGGACATGGCCCCCTCGGCGCCACCCGCCCTCGGCCACGGGCTCCTCACCGCCCTGGCCGACGCCGTCGCCGTCCCCCCGAGGGCCAAGCTGGGCTGGACCGACGTGGCCCGCTTCGCCGCCCGGGGCGTGCCGGCCACCAACTTCGGCCCCGGGGACCCGAACGTGGCGCACAGCGCCGGCGAGCGCGTCGAGCGGGGGGAGCTGGACACCGTGCACCGGGTGCTGGCCGCCCTGTTGGCGACGGGCGCCGGGTAGGGCGGGGTCGGCGGTGTCGGCAGGGATGGAGCCCGCCGTCAGAGCCGGCGGACGATGGTGACGACCTTGCCGTAGACGGTGACGTCGGAGGCGTCGAGCTCGATGGGCGAGAAGGAGGCGTTGGCGGGCAGGAGGGTCACCTTGGCGCCCCGCCGCGTCCAGGTCTTCACCGTGGCCTCGTCGCCAGGGATGCCGGCCACCACGATGTCGCCCTTGTGGGGCTCGGTTTCCTGACGGACCACGGCGTAGTCGCCGTCGAGGATGCCGGCGTCGATCATCGAGTCGCCCCGGACCCGCAGCATGAACAGCTGGCCGTCGCCGCAGAAGTCGGCGGGCATGGGCAACAGCTCTTCCACGTTCTCCTGAGCCAGGACGTCGGTGCCGGCGGCCACGTCGCCCACGAGGGGCACGTGGCGGGCGGGCCGGCGCTCGACGGCCGCGCCCGACCCCGGGTCGAAGCGCACCTCGATGGCCCTGGGCTTGGACGGGTCGCGGTGCAGGTAGCCCATCCGTTGCAGGCTGGCCAGGTGGGCGTGCACGGTGGACGTGGACGTGAGCCCCACCGCTTCGCCGATCTCGCGCACCGACGGCGGGTAGCCGCGGGCCCGCATGTGGGCCTCGATGACTTCGAGGATCTCCCGCTGCCGTCCGGTCAGCTGCACGTCAACCATGGTCACCTCGCTCGTGCCGTCCGGTCCGTCCCGAACAGGCGTTCGGTCGCAGCGTACCACCGGCCGGGCCCCGGAGCAAACACCCGTTCGACAATATCTTGACGGGAACACCCGTTCGTGGTTGACTCTGTTCGGGAACACCCGTTCCCCCGCCCCCGGGCCCGCCCGCCCCCGTCCGACATGCAAGGGAGACATCGTGGCCGCCGTCACCACCGACATCCCGACCCGCCGGCCCGACGTCATCCGTATCCGCCACCTGGTTCCGGTCCCGTCACTGCCCGTCTCCCGGGTGGCGCCCACCGTCTACCGCCTTCGCCGGGCGGTGGCGGTCGTGGTCGTCGTCGGCGTGGTCCTGCTCGGGTGGGCGGGGCTCGGGGCCCTCGGCGGGGCGCTCGGCATCACCGGGACGGCGACGCCGGCGTCCCACGCTGCGCCCGTCACCGTCCAGGTGGCGCCGGGTGACACCTTCTGGAGCATCGCCTCGCGCATCCGGCCGGGCGGCGACCCCCGGCCCCTGGTCGACCGTCTCGTCGCCGCTCACGGCGGCGCCGTGCTGCGGGCGGGCGAGCGTCTGGCCATCGACCCCGGCTGAGCCGCGGCACGGAGGGCGGCCGGTCCCGTTGCTCCTCCGGTAGTGTCGCCGCCGGACGCCGATCGGGTGTCGATGGAGGGTTGATGGCGACGAACCAACCCGTCGACCTCGGGGTTCGCGGAGTGACCGACGCCGTGGAGATCGGTCGCGGCGGCTTTGCCGTCGTCTACCGAGCTTTCCAACCAGCCTTCGAGCGGTTCGTGGCCGTGAAGGTACTGGACATATCCGGTGTCGACGACTCGGCTCAGAGCTCGTTCCAGCGCGAGTGTCGGGCCATCGGGACGCTGTCGGGGCGTCCCAACATCCTCACCGTGCACGAGGCCGGACTCACCGAGACGGGAAAGCCCTACCTGGTGATGGCCCTGGCCAAGGAGTCCCTGGAGGACCGCCTCGATCGCCAGGGGCCGCTCCCCGTGCCCGAGGCGGTGGGGATCGGCCTCAAGGTGGCCGGCGCCCTCGAGTTCGCCCACGGGGCCGGGATCCTGCACCGCGACGTCAAGCCCGCCAACATCTTGCTCTCGGACGACGGCGAGCCCCAGCTGGCTGATTTCGGCATCGCCCGGGTGGCCAGCACCACCCTCCTCACCCGCAGCGGGTTGGCGTTCACCCCCACCCACGCACCGCCCGAGGCGATGGAGGGCAAGGCTCCCACACCGGCATCCGACGTCTACTCCCTGGCCTCCACCATCTTCAACCTCATCGCCGGTCACCCCGCCTTCGTGGAGTCTGCCGACGAGAGCCTGTTCGTGGTGCTGGCCCGGGTGGGCAGTGCTCCCGTTCCCGACCTGCGGCCCCAAGGTGTCCCGGACTCGTTGTGCAGCGTGATCGAGAACGCCATGGCCAAGGACCCAGCCGAGCGGCCACCGTCGGCTGCGGCGTTCGCGTCAGCCCTGGCCCTCGCCCGGCTGGACGGGCGAGAGGAGGCTCCGGTGGCGGCTCGGGCGTTCACACCCGCGAGCCCCGGAGGAGCGGGAAGGACGGTTCCCGCCGCCGATACCGGCGCCGCGGTCGCGGAGCCGGCACCCCCAGCATCGCCGCCCGACGGCCCCGAGCAGTGGGCGTCCCGGGCCTCCCTCGATCGACGCCGGGTGGTGATCCGAAGTGCGGCCGTCGGCCTCGTGGCGGTGCTCGTCGTCGGGGCCGTCGCCCTGGCCATCGCGACCAGAGGGGGATCGGACAAGCCTTCGGTGCGCACCGCAGGCATCGTGCCGTCGACCGGCAGCGCGCCGGGACCGGCGGCGACCGGTACGAGGGTCGTGGCCGGGTTTCATCCCATCGCCATCGGGACGGCCCTGGCCCGCTCGTCCCCCTTGATCGCCTTCACCGAGCAGGCCCACGACGACAAGGACAACGGTATGTGGGTGATGTCGCCGGACGGTTTCGACGGGCGACGGGTCGACCCTCCGGTGCCGAACTGCGACAAGGGTGGCATGGGTGCCCTCCGCTGGGATGGCAAGGCCATCCTGTTCTCGCCCGGCCTGGCTTGCGGGATCATGACGGTCGACATCGACGGCACGGGACTGAAGACCGTCGACAAGGACGGAACGTGTGAGTTCGGCTGCGACTGGTCACCCGACGGCCGCAACGTCGTCTACAACGTCCGGGGCTTCCGCCTGGTGGTGGCCGCCGCCGACGGTTCGGGATCGACGGAGGTCGCCGACGGACAGGCACCTGAGTGGTCCGTCGACGGGAAGATGATCGCCTTTCAGACGGTGTCGAACGAGATCTCCGTTCTCGACGTCACCACCGGCGTCGCGACGGTGGTGGGCAAGGCGGAGGGAGGCCTGCGGGCACCCACGTTCGATCCGTCCGGGACCCGGCTGGCGGTGGGCACCTTGTTCGACGGCCTCAAGACCATCGACGTCGCCACGCACATCATCACGCCGTTGTGCCCGGCCGCCGGCAAGTTCGCCGGCAATCCGTCCTGGTCACCGGACGGAACGTCGATCGCCTACGACGCCAGCAACCAACTCGGCATCTGCGACCTTTCCAGCGGAGCCGTCCGCACCCTCCCCAAGGTCGGGTTGGACAGGAACCCCTCGTGGCGCTAGTTCGCCCAACGGTCAGTCCAAGCTGAGGACGCCGTCGCGCAACCGGATCAGTCCCTCGCCCACGAGGCCGTCAGCCATGCGCCGGGCCCGATCCGGCTCGCCCGGCCAACCGGCGGCGGCGGTGACATCGCCGACGGCGACGGGGCCGTGGCGGAGGGCGGCCACCAGTCGACCCCGCCCCTCGCGCTCCGAGCCGGCGAACGCTGACTGGCGGGTGCCGGCACCGGCGCTGCCCGCGGCCGGGTCGGGCGAAGGCCACCCCGCCCGGGCCCAGGCGCACGACCCGGCCACGGGGCAGTCGCCGCAGGCTGGCTCCCGCCGGCGGCAGATCAGCGACCCGAAGTCCATGACCGCCTGGTTCCAGCTCCACCCCTGGCCGGCGGGGACGAGGGCGTCGGCCCGGGCCTGGGCCTCGGGCGGCGTCAACCGCCGCCCGGTGACGGCGCGGGCGAGGACCCGGGCGCTGTTGGTCTCCACCAGGCCCACGTCGGCCTCGAAGGCGAAGGCCTGCACCGCCCTGGCCGTGTACGGCCCCACGCCGGGGAGGGCCAGCAGCTCCTCGAGCCCTGTCGGCAGG
>JBBWZS010000226.1:0-7288 GCA_039649175.1 Acidimicrobiaceae bacterium | reverse complement strand
ATCACCAACGGTGACACGCAGTGGATGACGGCCGGTTCCGGGATCCTCCACATCGAGGCGCCCCCCGAGGCCCTGGTGGCCAGCGGTGGGCTCTTCCACGGCGTGCAGCTGTGGGTCAACCTGCCGGCGGCCGAGAAGTGGGTGGCCCCGCGCTACCAGGACATCAGGCGCGACGAGGTGACGCTGCTCACCTCCGCCGACGCCGGTGCGCTGGTGCGGGTCATCGCCGGCGACCTGGACGGCGCCACCGGCCCGGGAATGACCCACACGCCCATGGCCATGACCCACATCACCGTCAGCCCCGGCGCCCGGCTCTCCCTGCCCTGGCCCCGCCCTTTCAACGCTCTGGTCTACGCCCTGGCCGGTCGCGGCACCGTCGGCGGTGAAGGCCGCCCGTTGGCTGCCGGCCAGCTCGCTGTCCTCGGCGCGGGAGACGTGATCACCCTGGCCGCCGACTCCCACCAGGACAGTCGCAGCCCCGCCCTAGAAGTGTTGGTGCTGGGCGGACGTCCCATCGGCGAGCCCGTCGTCTGGTACGGACCGTTCGTGATGAACACCCGGGCCGAGGTGGCCCAGGCCATGGACGACTACCAGGCCGGTCGACTGGGCCAGGTGCCCGCCGACCACATCGGCAGGAGCTGAGCCACTTCCCGCGCCCACCCTACGAGCGAAGCCCGGCCCCGCAGTGCGGGACCGGGCTTCTTCGTTGCTTCTAGTGCAGGCTCAGCAGGTTACGGGGCGGCGACGGGGATGGGACCCGTGACCGTTCCGGTACCGCCGTGATCCGCCACGCAGGGCTGGTTCACGGTGCCGAAGATGTTCTGCTGCCAGAAGTTGTGGTCGCAGTTGGGGTTACCGTCGAAGCCGTCGTCGCGGGCGTTGCCCGTCCCCTTGTTGGAGATGAGCGTGTTGTCCGTGCTCCCGGCGCGGGCCGTGGGCACACCGTTGATCGTCGTGGTGAACGGACCCTGGACCGTGATGCCGTCCACGCCGTTGTTGTTGACGATGTTCTGGTTGACCGTGTTGCTGGCCGAGGGGAAGGCGGGGTCGCCGGTGGGCGGCACGAAGATGCCGCTACCCGCGTTCCCGATCGACGTGTTGCCAATGATCGAGTTGCCGTGGGAAGCGCAAACGATGTTCCCGAAGGGGCCCTGACGGAGGATACCGATGCCGTCGAGGCCGTCGGGGAAGCCGTTGCGCTTCACCGTGTTGGCCTGGATCAGGTTGCCCGTGTTCGGCAGGCCGACCTGCGGGGCTCCCGGAGGCGCGACGCCCCCGTTGCCGGCCCAGCACACGTAGCCGTGGATGCTGATGCCGTTGAGCTGGTTGTCGGTGACGTTGTTGGCCACGACGGTGTTGTTGTCGGCGCCGGGGCCTTCGACCCTGATGCCGATGTCCTGGTGCAGGCGGCCGGCACCCGTGGGCGCGGCGCTGAACGGGCCGCAGGGGCCGTTCAGGTTGCTGCCCGCAGGCGGAAGCTCGTTGGACACTGTCTGGTTCAACACGTGGTTGCCGCTGACGATGTTGCTGTCAGAGTTCCCCACCAGCCCGATGCCGTCGAACGGTCCGTTGTGGAACGCCGTGTTGTTCTTGATGATGTTGTTGTTGGAGCCGGTGACCACGATGCCGTCACCAAAGGAGCACTTGTTGTTGGCCGCACCGGGGGCGTTCACCAGGCTCGAGTGGTTGATGTTGTCGTGCGCGGTCACGTTGATGACCTGGTTCTTCGACCCCTTCTGGATGGCGATGCCGGCGTCGAAGCCTGTGACAGTGCCGTTCTGCACGACCACGTTGCGGTGACCCTGGATCAGGATGCCGACCTGCTCGGTAGTGGTCGTGTTGGTGGTGTTCGACCCGCTGACGGTGTGGCCACCAAGGTTGAGGGTAACGTTGTCGGCCCCGATGATCAGGCCGTTTCCGGTACAGGGCCCGACGTCGTTGCTCAGTGAGACGCTCGACGTGACGGTGTCGCCACAGTTGAGCGTTACGGCGGAGGCGGGTCCGGCCAGGGCGACCATGCCCCCGACGGCCAGGGCCGAGGCCGAGAGCACCCCGAGGGCGCGCCCTCGCATGCTCAGTGTTGAACCATTTCGCTTGATCAAGTGTGATGTTCCTCTCACGTGTGGCCCCCAGCCGAGTCATTGGTAACGGAGAGGGGCGATTGTCTGTGTGTTGCCCTGCAAGTGCCACTTGCAGCCCGCTAGGTGTTCGCGGCCTATAGACGATCAGTGCCTAGTGCTAAGACGCAACCGCCAGGTGTCCCCCGAATCCACCAGCACCGCGAAACCTACCACGGGCATTTCGATGGGGCAATGCGAACGGGATGTTAATTCCTACTAGCGGTGGGTCGCCTGCGCCAGCGTCCGTTCGGTGTCACGCAGGTGGTGGGACCCTTCGTGGACGGCGTTGCGGGCAGCGTCGAGGATGTCACGGTCGCCCCAGTCGAAGTGACCGGTCCTGGTCCAGTCCTCGGCCTCGACGGTCTCGAGGGTGGCGGCCATGTCGGCGCACGCCGTCTCCAGGTCGGACAGCACCCGGCTCACCGTCCGATCGTTGAACCCGTCGTCGTCGACCCGGGCCTGGGGATCGAAGAACGGCAACGTGGGCCGGTCCTCGACCTGGATGCGGCGGATGGCGGGGGCGAAGCGGTCGATCATGTCGGCGGCGTGGGCCGTGTACTCGAGCGCCGACCAGGCCCCGGGCTCCGGTCGCCGGCGGATCAGGGCGTCGAAGGCGTCGTCGCGACTGAGTGCGGCGAGCGCCGACCGGTAGCGGCGGGGGAAGGACCGGATGGCGTTGATGGCGTCAAGGGGCTTCACCGAGTCCTCGTCGAACCCGCACACGGGGCACACCCACCCGGCCATCAGGCCGACGGGACCGGGTCGGGCGGGGCGGAGCCAGGCGCCCCGGGCTCTGCGTTGCGGACCGTGCGGAGGCCCCGGCCGATGTCGAGGAGGTGGTGGCTGCCCTCGTGTACGGCCCGGCGCGCGAGGAGCTCCACGCTGCGCTCCTCGCCGTGGCGGGTGCCGACCCGGAGCCACCCGTCGTCGGGCACGGCCTCGAGGGTGGCGGCCAGGCCCTCGGCACGGTCGGCCAGCTCGTCGACCACCACCGCCGGGTCCTGGGCGTTGTAGGCCCCGGCCCGCGCCTCCTGGTCCGGGTCTATGCCCTCCAGGGCGGGGCGCTCCTCGGCCAGGACCAGGCGCACCCACCGGGCGTACCACTCGAACACGTCGCGCACGTGGGCGGCGTACTCGAGGGCCGACCACGTCCCGGGCGCCGGTCGGGCCCGCAGCACCGACTCGTCCTCGCCACGGAGCAGCCGGGTCAGCGGCGCCCGGTACCGCCGTCCGAAGCCGCGGATGGCGGTGACGGCCTCGTCGACAGCCATGGTCTCGAAGTCGAGACCGCACTCAGGACAGCTCACGCCGGGTTCGCCTTCACTGGTCTTTGGCGACCGAGGCAGCCTTGGCGACAGCGTCGACCAGGTGGGGAGGGAGCAGATCGTAGTGGTCGTGGTGCGCCGAGAAGCGCCCCCGCCCCCCGGTGATGGACCGCAGGTCGATGGCGTAGCGGAGCACCTCCGAGGTCGGCACCAGGGCGGTGATCATCTGCTCGGCGTTGCCCACTGCCTCGGTGCCCTGGACACGACCCCGCCGGGAGTTCAGGTCGCCCATGATGTCGCCCTGGCACTGCGACGGGACGGTGACCTGCACGGCCGACACCGGCTCGAGCACCACCGGGCCGGCATTGGCCATGGCCTCGCGGAAGGCGATGGACCCGGCCATCTTGAAGCTCATCTCCGACGAGTCGACGGCGTGGAACTTGCCGTCGAGCAGCGTCACTTTGATGTCGACCACGGGGTAGCCGAACACGCCGGCCTGGCCCATGGTTTCGGCCACCCCCTTCTCGACCGCGGGGATGAACTGGCGCGGGATGGCCCCGCCCACGATCTTGTCGACGAACTCGAACCCCCCGCCCCGGGGAAGGGGCTCGATCCGCAGCGTGGCCACACCGAACTGGCCGTGACCGCCGCTCTGCTTCTTGTGCTTGCCCTCGGCCTCGGCCGAGGTGGTGATGGTCTCCCGGTAGGCCACCCGCACCGGTTCGGTCTTGACCTCGACGCCGAACTTACGGGCCAGGCGCTCGGCGACCACGGCCAGATGGGTGTCGCCCATGCCCGACAGGATCGTCTGGTGGGTCTCGTCGTCGCGCCGCAGGTGCAGCGCCGGGTCCTCCTCCTGCAGGCGGTGCAGCCCGGTCATGAGCTTGTCCTCGTCGCCCTTGGTGCGGGGCACCACGGCCACCGACAGCACGGGCTCGGGCAGCTCGGGCGGGGGGATCACCACCGGCGTGCCCTTGGGCGCCAGGGTGTCGCCGGTAGCCGTGCCTGCCAGTTTGGGCACCGCCCCGAGGTCGCCGGCGCACAGCTCGGACACGTTGTCGTGGTCCTTTCCCCGCATGCTGAAAAGGGCGTGCAGGCGCTCGTCGCCGTGGGTGCGGGGGTTGGTGAGATGGGTGTCGGGGCGGATCGTCCCCGACAGCACCTTGAGGTACGACACCTTCCCAACGAACGGATCGGCCAGCGTGCGGTAGACGAGGGCCAGGGGCGGGCCGGACGGGTCACAGGCCACCGTCGTCTCCGCATCGCCGGCCACCACCGTGACCGCCGGGCGATCGAGGGGGGAGGGGCCGATCTCGCAGATCAACCGGGCCAGCAGGTCGATGCCGACGCCCTTGATGGGTGACCCGCACGCCACCGGGAACACGGTGCCTTCGGCCACGCCTCGGGCCAGGGTCTGGTCGAGCAGCTTCACGTCGATCGTCTCGCCCTCGAGGTAGCGCTCCATGAGGGCGTCGTCGGCCACGACGATGCCCTCGACGAGGCTGTCGTGCAGGGCCGCCACCCGGCCCTCGGCCACATCCGGGGGGACGTCGCCCTTGGTCACCGACCGGGGCCCGTCGTAGGTGTAGGCCACATCGGCCAGCAGGTCGACGACGCCGCGGAACTCGTGCTCGCCGCCGATGGGGAACCCCACCGGTGCCACCCCGGCCCCGAACGTCTCCCGGAGCTGGTCGATGGTGCGGTCGAAGTCGGCGCGCTCGCGGTCGAGCTTGGTGACGAAGAACATCCGGGGGACGCCGGCCTCGGCCGCCAGCCGCCATGCCGCCTCGGTCTGCACCTCGGGCCCCTCGACGGCGCTGACCACCAGCACGGCCAGGTCGGCCACCCGGAGGGCGGTGTGGACGTCGGTGATGAAGTCGGCGTAGCCGGGGACGTCGATGAGGTTCACCTTGTGGCCGTCGCACTCGAACGGCGCCAGGGCCAGGGCGAGGGAGATGCCCCGCTTGGTCTCCTCGGGGTCGAAGTCGGTGGTGGTGGTGCCGTCCTCGACCCGGCCCTGGCGTGAGATGACGCCGGCGTCGAACAACAGAGCCTCGGCCAGTGTCGTCTTGCCGGCGCCGCCGTGGCCGACCAGGGCGACGTTGCGGATCTTCGCTGCCGGGAAGCTCTTCACGGGCACCTCGCTCGCCTGAGACGATCGGATGAGACCGGTGGTGCCGGAGACCGGCGCGCCGGGTCTGGGGATCCTACCGGGCCTCCCTGCCGTCCGTCCGGGCCGGAAGTCCACAGGAACGAACCGGGGTCTAGTACCGTTGAACAGCGGGGATTCACCGACAGGAGTGTCGATGTTCGACAAGAAGTGCCGAGCCAACGTGGAGCGCAGCCTCAAGCCCGTCGGCTCCAGCCTCGAACGGGCGGGCGTCAGTGCCAACCAGCTCACCCTCGTCGGCTTGGTCGTGTCGGTCGCCGCCGGCCTGGTGATCGCCGAAGGCTGGCTCATCGCCGGTGTCGTCCTCCTCGCCCTGTCCGGGCTGCCCGACGTGCTCGACGGCGCGGTCGCCAAGGCCTCGGGCACGGCCTCGCCCCGCGGGGCCTTCTTCGACTCGGTCGTCGACCGGGTGAGCGACACCGTGGTCCTCGGTGGGGTCGCCTGGTACCTGGCTTCCACCCATCCCGGGCGCGTCGCCGTGCTGCCGTTGGCGCTCGTCGGCGCATCGATGCTGGTGTCCTACGAACGGGCCCGGGCCGAGTCGCTGGGGTTCACCGCCCGCGGCGGGCTCATGGAGCGGGCCGAGCGCATGATCGCCGTGGGCCTCGGGCTGGCGTTCAGCGTCGTGCTGATCCCGGTGCTGTGGGCGATGCTCGTCCTCACCCTCGCCACCGCCGTGCAACGCTTCATCATGGTGTGGCGCCAGGCCACACCCCAGCGAGACCCGGCCGAGACCCTGCTGGCGCGGTGGCGGGCCCGTCACCCCGATTCGGTCTTCCGTCCCGGGGGCGAGGGGGCAACGGCGCGCTGGCGCGACGGGCGGAACGGCCGTAGCGATCGCCGGTCGCGGGCTGACCGCCTCCGGTCCCGTACCCGGCCCTAACTCCTCGCGCCCGCCGGCCGCCGGTGGCTCGGTCCAACCCGTACCTGCTCTACCGCGCCGCCTCCCGGGCAGCCATGGCCCTGCCCGACCGGGCCGCGCTGCCCCTGGCCAAGGCACTGGGCACCGCCGCCTGGGCCGTGCTGCCGGCGCGCCGGGCCCTGGTCGCCCGCCACCAGGCCCGCGTGAGCCACCGGGCGCCGCCGCCGCCGGCGGCCTCGTCTGCCGCCTCCCGCCGTGCCGCCCGGGCCGCCTTCGCCTCGTACGGGCGCTACTGGATGGAGTCGCTGCGCCTACCCGCCATCACCCCCGAGGAGGTCGATGCCGGGTTCTCCATCGAGGGCCAGGGCCACCTGGAGGAGGCTCGCGACGCCGGGCGGGGGGCGGTCCTGGCCCTGCCCCACCTGGGCGGGTGGGACGTGGGCGGGTCGTGGCTTGCCCGGCAGGGGTTCGAGGTAAGCGTGGTCGTCGAGGCCCTGCAGCCGCCCGAGCTTTTCGAGTGGTTCGTCGGGCTGCGCCAGACCTTCGGCCTGTCGGTGATACCCCTCGGGTCGGGTGCGGGCACCGCCGTGCTGGGGGCGCTGCGGGCCAACCACATGGTGTGCCTGCTGTGCGACCGTGACATCGGCGGGGGCGGGATCGAGGTGGACTTCTTCGGCGAGCGCACCGCCCTTCCCGCCGGACCCGTCACCCTCGCCCTGCGGGCCCGCTCGGTGGTGCTGCCGACGGCGGTCTACTTCGACGGCGACGGCCACCATGCGGTGGTGCGCCCGCCCCTGCCCACCGACCGGCGCGGCACCATCCGCGAAGACGTGGCCCGCATCACCCAGGACCTGGCCCGCGCCCACGAGGA
>JBBWZS010000176.1:0-20165 GCA_039649175.1 Acidimicrobiaceae bacterium | reverse complement strand
TCGTCGGACGTCATCGTGGCAGACCTCGGTCGGGGGCCGGGGCCGAGCCCGGGGACGCGGCCAGCGCGCGCTCCAACTCGGTGAGCTGGCCCTGCTGCCAGTCCTGGAAGGTGGCGCCGCGGGGCGACAGCGTCTCGGTCACGGCGACGACGGGGATGCCCGCCCTGGCGGCCGCCGAGGCCAGGGCCGCCACGTCGGGTGTCGTGTTCTGTGAGTTGTAGACGAACACCTTCACCTGGCGCTCGGCGATCTGGCGGTCGACCGACTCCTTGTCGCGCGCCGTGGGCTCGTTGCCCTCGGAGACGGCGGCGGCGAACGACGGGGGAGTGCGCACCACGAGGCCGAGGGCGTCGGCCATGCCTGCGAAGACGCTCTCGGACACGGCGATGGGCGAGCCCGCGTAGGCGGTCCGGATGCGGGCCACCTCGTCGTCGTAGGCCTTGAGCCCGTCGGACCGGAGCCGGTCGGCCCGGGCGTCGAAGTAGGCGGCGTCGGCGGGGTCGACCCGGTCGAGAGCAGCGGTCATCTCGTCGACGACCCGGTGGACGTCGGCGGGCACGTACCACCGGTGAGGGTTGTCCCCGGTCCTGGCGCCGACGACACGGCCCACGTCGACCACGACCCGGCCCGACGACGGGTTGGCCCCCACCAGCTTCGCCGCCCAGCCGTCATAGCCCAGCCCGTTCACCACCACGAGCCGGGCGTCGGCCACCGCCGCGCTGTCGGACGGCTTGGGGTCGTAGTCGTGGGGGTCGATGCCGGGATCGGCGATGATGCTCGACACCTCCACCCGGTCGCCCCCCAGCTGGGTGAGCAGGTTGCCCCACATGTCCTCGGCGGCGACTGCGGCGATCCGGGCCGACGGGCCCCTTCCGTTCGACGAACAGCCGGCCGTGCCTACCACCAGTGCGACAAGAATGAGAATCGCTTTCATTTCGTGTCGAGCTTCCTCCACGGGGCAGCAGGAGTCAAGGGGCGGGGCCGCCCGTGCGCGGGCCCGCCACCACGGGCGATACTTTCCGGCGTGGCAGCGCTGGGGCCGAGCCTCGAGTTCGTTGGCCGTGCGGCGGAGTTGGCCCGGCTGGACGGCGCCCTCGAGCGGGCGGTGGGCGGCGAGGCCGTTTCCCTGTTCGTGGGCGGTGAGAGCGGCGTCGGCAAGACCCGGTTGGTCTCCGAGTTCCTGGCTCGGGCCGAGGCGCGGGGTGCCACCGTGCTGGTCGGCGGGTGCATCGACCTCGGCAGCGGCGGCCTGCCGTACTGGCCCGTCCTCGATGCCCTGCGTGACCTGGCCCGCCGCGTCGGTCCCGAGGAGCTGGGCGACGTCCTGGGGCCGCTGCGCTCGGAACTGAGCCCCCTGGTTCCCGTCCTGGGTTCTGGCGACGTCGACGACACGGCGGCCGTCGCGGGGGCCGGCGCCGACCGGCCGGCACTCACCGGGCCCGCCGCTCAGAGTCGCCTGTTCGAGCTGTTCCTCGGTGTCCTCGAGCACCTGGCCCACCGGGGCCCGGTCGTCCTGGTCCTGGAGGACCTGCACTGGGCCGACCATTCCACGCGCGATCTGCTGTCGTTCGTGATCGCCAACGTCCGTCAGGCCCCACTGATGATCATCGCCACCTACCGCAGCGATGCCCTGGTGAGCGGCCACGACCTCCAGCCGCTGCTGGCCGAGTTCCGGCGCAACCGCCGGGCAGAGACGATCGACCTGGCCCGGTTCACCCGCGACGAGGTGCTGGCCCAGGTCACCGCCATCGTCGGCAGGGTCCCGCCCGCCGACCTGGTCGAGGCCATCTGGGCCCGTTCCGACGGCAACGCCTTCTTCGTCGAGGAACTGCTGGCCGCATCCGCCGGAGCCACCGGGCCGGAGCTGTCGCCCAGCCTTCGCCAGATCATGCTGGCGCGCGTCGACAGCCTGTCGCCGACGGCCCAGAAGGTGCTGCGACGGGCGGCTGCAGGCGGTGCCCGCATGCCCTACGCCCTCCTCGCCGCCACCGCCGGCATGGACGAGGACGCACTGTGCGACGCGCTGCGTGAGTGCGTCGACCACCAGGTCCTGGTCGCCGATCACGAGGACTACGTCTTCCGCCACGCCCTGCTCCGCGAGGTCGTGTACAGCGAGCTGCTCCCCGGCGAGCGCGGCCGGTTCCACGCCGCCTACGGGAAGGCCATCGCCGGAGATGGCCGACTGGCGGCGGGATCGCCCGAGGGTGAGCTGGCGTACCACTGGGACCAGGCCGGGGAACCGGCTCGGGCCCTGCCCGCGGCGGTGGACGCCGCCGTCACCGCCGAGCGGCTCTACGGGTTCGTGGAGGCCCAGCGCCACTACGAGCGGGCCATCGAGCTGTGGGACCGGGTGGCCGACGCCGGGAGCGCCGTCGATGTCGACCGCCTGGGGCTGTTCGAGCGGGCAGCCGAGGCCGCCAACCTGGCCGGCGACCATGGCCGTGCCGTGGCCCTGGCCCGGGCCGCGATCGACGACGTCGGGCCCGAGCGGCCCCCTGAGCGGGATGCCGGGCCTGAGCGGCCCCCTGAGCGGGATGCCGGGCCCCCCAGCGTGCGCCATGCCCTTCTCCGTGAACGGCTGGGGTGCTACCTGTGGGCGGCGGGCGACTGCGACGCAGCGCTGACCGCCTACGACGAGGCCGCCCGCATGGTGCCGCTCGGGCACGCCACCGCCGAGCGGGCCCGGGTGGTGGCCGCCCAGGCCCAGGCCCTGATGCTGGCCGGACGCTACCGGGAGTCACGCCTGCGGGCCGAGGAGGCCCTCCAGGTTGCCCGGGAGGCGGGGGCCAGAGCGGTGGAGGGCCACGTCCTGTCCACCCTGGGCGTCGATCTGGCCTTCCTCGGCCATGCCGCCGCCGGCGTCAGCCTGCTCAGGGAGGCCCGGGCCATCGCCGAGGAGGCGGGCACGCCCGAGGACGTGGCCCGGGCGTGGCTGAACCTGGCCGAGCTCCTCTCCGGCCCTCTCAACCGCCTCCACACCGCAGCGGAGGTGGCCGAGGAGGGCGTGGAGGTGGTCCGCCGTCTCGGCCTGGAACGTTCCTACGGCGTCTCCCTGCGAGCCATCGCCGTCAACACCCTGTTCCGACTGGGCCGGTGGGACGAGGCCGACCGGTTCCTCGCCGACGCCATGGCGTGCCGCCCGGGCGGGGCGGCGGCCATCGACCTGCATCTGGCCAGGGCCAAGCTGGCCGTGGGGCGCGGCCAGATCGAGTCGGCCAACGCCGACCTGGAGATGGTCGAGGAGCTCGGCGCCCACGCCACCGACGCCCGCTACCAGGCGCCACTCCTCACCCTGCGGGCCGGCCTGGCCCTGTGGGAGGGCGAGGTCGACAAGGCCCGCCAGGCGGTCGTGACCGGTCTGGCCGTGGCCGAGCGCACCGACGACTTGTGGTTCGTGGCCCCTCTCGTCTGGCACGGGCTGCGGGCCGAGGCTGATGCCGCCGAGGTGGCACGGGCCCACCGGTCCACCGCTGACACCGATGCCGCCCGGGCCGCCGGGACCGACCTCCTGGCCCGGATGCAGGCCCTGGCCGACCAGGCCCAGGGCGCCGCGCCCCCGGTGCGGGCGGCGGTGGCCGCCTATGTCGCCCTCTGCCGGGCGGAATGGTCGCGGGTGGAAGGAGTCAGTGCCCCCGACGCCTGGACGGAGGCCGCCCGCCACCTCGACGCCCTCGACCAGCCCTATCCGGCGGCCTACGCCCGGATGCGCGAGGCCGAGGCCCTGCTGACCCGCCGGGCCCGCTCCCCCCGGGCCGCCGAAGCGCTTCGGGCCGCCCACGCCAAGGCGGTCGAGCTGGGCGCCACACCGTTTCGCCGCCAGATCGAGGAGCTGGCCGCCCGGGGGCGAATCTCGCTCGACGCCACCGAGACGCACGCCGAGGCGGCGCCCACCCCCGACGCCCTCGACGGCCTCACCCGCCGCGAGCGGGAGGTGCTCAGCCTGGTGGCAGAGGGCCGGAGCAACCGGGAGGTTGCCGAGGTGCTCTTCATCAGCGAGAAGACGGCGAGCGTCCACGTCTCGCACATCCTGGCCAAGCTGGGCGTGCAGAGCCGGGTGCAGGCCAGCGCCGTCGTCCACCGGCTGGGCGCCGTCCAGCAGATGAGCAGGCCCGGAAGATAAGGCAGGCGGCCGCCGGGAATAAGGCACCTGCCCGATGGCAGCTCGGAGACGCCCTGTCACGCTGAGTCCCTTCCACACGTTCGATCCGGGGGGACCAATGACCAGCCAGCCCACTTCTCCGCCCACCGGCCCCGGTCCGTCACCCTTGGCGGCGGCGGAGCCCTCGACCGTGCCCGCGGTCATCGACCGTCTGGCGGCCATCCAGACCTATGTCGAGGCCAACACCAAGGGCGGCGCCCACGACGGTGTGGCGTGCTTCAACTTCCTCTACCACCAGATCACCTGCCGGGTCCTGGAGTGGATCAACACCGACAAGTTCGCCGACGGCCACTTCCTCACCACCCTCGACCTGGTCTTCGCCAACCGGTACCTGAGCGCCCTGCGGGCCGACGCCGCCGATCCCAAGACGGCCCCGAGCGCCTGGGAGGCACTGCTCGAGAGCCGCGAGAACGACCAGATCGCCCCAATCCAGTTCGCCGTGGCCGGGGTCAATGCCCATGTGAACTTCGACCTGCCCTGCACAGTGGTGGCCACCTGCGAACAGCTCGGTACCGAGCCCAACTCGGGCACCCAACGGGCCGACTACGACAAGGTGAACGACATCTTCGCCCTGGAGATGCAGAGCCTGCGCCAGCACTTCGAGAACCGCTTCGAGCGCTTCCTCGACGAGCGCATCTTGAGCCACATCGAGAACGTCCTCGGCAACTTCAGCGTGGTGGCCGCTCGTGACGTGGCCTGGGCCCAGGCCGAGGTGCTGTTCGACCGTCGCCGTCACGGCGACGACGAGCAGGGTTTCGTCGACTCGCTCGACCGTACGGTGGGAATGGCCGGGCGCCTCCTGCTGGTGCACCTGTGAGCCAGACCGCAGTCCCGGTTGTCGCCGACGACCGCCCCGGGGATCGTCGTCACTCGGTCGACACCGCCGGCCCGAGCCTGGGCCGGCTGGTCGAGCAGGCCGCTGCCGGCGACGACACCGCGTGGCGGGCCCTGGTCGAGCGCTTCGGCCCCATGGTCTGGTCGATCACCAGGGCCCACAACCTGTTCGGCTCCGACGCCGCCGACGTGTCCCAGACGGTGTGGCTGCGCCTCGTCGACAACCTCGGTCGCCTGCGGGAGCCCGATCGGGTCGGTGCCTGGTTGGCGGCCACCACTCGCCACGAGTGCATCCGGGTCTCGAGCCTGCGCCGGCGCAGCGTGCCCATGGGCGAGCCCGAGGTGTTCGACCGCCTTGATCCCGTGGTCAACGACGACCCGGCGGTGCGACTGACCCGCCAGGACCGCGACGCCGCCGTGCGTGCGGTCGTCGCCACCATGCCCGAGCGGTCCCAGACCTTGCTGAGCATGCTCATGGCCGACCCGCCCATGCCCTACGAGCAGGTCGCCGCCGGTCTGGGCATCCCCATCGGCTCCATCGGCCCCACCCGCCAACGGTGCCTGCGGGTGCTGCGGGCCAAGTGCGTCAGTGCCGGGATCGAGCCATGAGCACCGGGACCAACACCGGCACGGACTCCGGCACGGACTCCGGCACCGGCACCGGTACCAGCCGTGAGCTCGACCTGGCCGCCGAGGTCGGGCGGTGGGCCCGCCGGGTCGCCGCCGCCCGGGCCCAGCACCCCTCGTCGTCGGTCGGCGACCGACCGGTGCCGGGTGCGGACTCCGTGCCCGACGGTCCTCGCCTGGCGGTGGTGAAGCCCATCCGGACTCCGGCGGGGCCCGAGGGGTGGTCAGCGGGGTTGTGGGGCTCGTTCGCGTGACTCGCACGCCGTAGGGGAGTCGTACGGTAGGGCCATGGTTCCCGCCCGGGGCCCGGCCGCCCCTCCCGATGACGCTGCGCTCGAACCCCGGGTGACGACGCTGGCCCGGCACCTGGCCGGCCTGGCGGGACGACGGGCCAAAGTGGTCCAGTCGTCGTGGTGGAGCGAGCGCATGCTCGAGTGGGCGATGTCCCACCCGTCGTTCCGCACCGAGTTGTTCCGTTTCGTCGACGTGTTCCCGGTCACCACCGACGACGCCGACGTGCTGGCCCACCTCGACGACTACTTCGAGGGCCCCGACGTCCCCAAGGTGCTCGATCTCGGCCTGGGCATGGCCGACCACCTGCCCTTCGGCTCGGCGGCTGCCGCCGGCCTGGCCCGGCGCAACATCTCACGGGTGGCCGAGCAGTTCATCATCGGGACCGATCCCGCCCATGCCGTCGGCGGGCTCGAGCGGCTGTGGCGCGACGGGAGCGCGTTCACCGTCGACCTGCTCGGGGAGAAGACCATCACCGAGTCCGAGGCCGACCGCTACGCCGCCCGGGTCGGCGACCTGCTTTCCACCCTGGCCCGGGCAACCGCCGGGTGGCCCACCGCCGACCTGCTCGAGGCCGACGACGCCGGGCCCCTGGCCCGGGTGAACGTCAGCGTCAAGCCCACCGCGCTGGCGTCTCGGTACTCGCCGCTCACCAGGGACGACGGGCTGGCCCGGGCCCGGAGGCGTCTGCGGGCGATCCTGGACCAGGCCCGCGGCCTCGGCGCCTTCGTCAACCTCGACGCCGAGCACTATGAGGTCAAGGACCTCACCCTCGACCTGTTCCGGGGGTTGTTGAGCGAGCCGGAGCTGGCCGAGGTGGAGGCGGGGGTGGTCGTGCAGGCCTACCTTCGGGACTCCTACGACGACCTGGCCGATCTCATCGCTTTCTCCGCGTCCCGGGCTCGCCCGCTCACCGTCCGCCTGGTGAAGGGCGCCTACTGGGACACCGAGACGGTGATCGCCGGCGCCCAGGGGTGGGCCGTTCCCGTCTACCAGGACAAGGCGCAGACCGACGCCAACTACGAGCGCTGCGTCCGCCTCCTCCACGACCACCACGGCCAGGTCAGGGCCGCCTTCGGAACCCACAACCTGCGCTCGTTGGCCTACGCGGTGGAGTACGCCCGCTCGCTCGGCATCCCCGACCATGGCTACGAGATCCAGATGCTCCACGGCATGGCGGAGCCCGTCCACGCCGCCGTGCGCCGGATGGGGCTGCGCCTGCGGGTGTACGCCCCCGTCGGCGAGCTCGTCCCGGGGATGGCCTACCTGGTGCGCCGGTTGTTGGAGAACACCGCCAACGAGAGCTTCGTGCGCCAGCGTTTCGTCGACGGGCGTGAGCTCGACGAGATGCTGCGACCACCCGCGGTCGCCGTGCCCGCCGTGCCCGAGCCCCCGGTGCGCACCGCCACCGACGCCGCCGACCCCGGCCCCCACCGGCGCGAGCCACTGGCCGAGTGGCGCCGGGGCCAGGTGCGAGCCACGTTCTCGGTCGCCGTCGACCGGGCCGGCCGGGAGGCCCTGGGGGGCCGGGTGCCGGCGGTGATCGGCGGGCGGCTGGTGACGACCGGCGCCACCATCTCGTCGGTCGACCCGGCTCAGCCAACCACGACGGTCGCGGTGTCGGCTTCGTGTGGGCCCGACCATGCCGACGCCGCCGTCGAGGCCGCCCAGCGGGCCTGGCCCGGATGGCGGCGCACGCCGGTCCGCCAGCGGGCGGCAGTGGTGTTCCGGGCGGCGGCGTGGCTGAGGGACCACCGCCACGACCTGGCCGCCCTCGAGGTGTTCGAGGCGGGCAAGCCCTGGGCCGAGGCCGACGCCGACGTGGCCGAGGCCATCGACTTCTGCGAGTACTACGCACGCCGGGCGCTGCGTCTCGACGCCGGCGGTGAGGTGTCATCGGCGCCCGGCGAACGCAACTCCCTGCGGTACTCGGGCAGGGGCATCGGCGTGGTGATCGCCCCGTGGAACTTCCCGCTGGCCATCCCCACCGGCATGGTCGTCGCCGCCCTGGTCACCGGCAACGCCGTGATCTTCAAGCCCGCCGAGCAGACACCGGCGGTGGCTGCCCGCCTGGTGGACGCCCTGGTGGCGGCGGGGCTGCCCGACGGGGTGCTCGGTTTTCTTCCCGGGTCGGGCGAGCAGGTGGGGGCCCACCTCGTGCGTCACCCCGACGTGGCCTTCGTCGCCTTCACCGGGTCGCGGGATGTGGGCCTGGACATCGTGGAGTCGGCGGCCGTTCACCGACCGGGGCAGCGCCAGGTCAAGCGGGTGATCGCCGAGATGGGCGGCAAGAACGCCCTCATCATCGATGCCGATGCCGACGTCGACCAGGTCGTCCCCATCACCGTGGCCTCGGCCTTCGGCTACGCCGGCCAGAAGTGCTCGGCCGCTTCGCGCCTGGTCGTGGTCGACGCCGTCTACGAGGCTGTGGTCGAGCGCCTGGTGGGCGCCGCCGCCGACCTGGTGGTCGGCCACCCGCGTCACATGGGCACCGACGTGGGGCCGTTGATCGATGCCGACGCCCTGGCGCGGGTGAGGTCCTATGTGGAGCTGGGGCAGGCCGAGGGCGAGGTGCTGCTGGCAGCCGACGCCGTGCCCGACGAGGGCTATTTCGTCGGCCCCACCATCGTGGGAGACGTGGCCGGCCACGCCCGTCTGGCCACCGAGGAGATCTTCGGCCCGGTACTGGCGGTGCAGCGGGCCGAGTCGTTCGATCACGCCCTGTTCCTGGCCAACGACACCGACTACGCCCTGACTGCGGGGGTGATGTCGCGTTCGCCGTCGCACATCAGGCTGGCGGTCGAAGAGCTGCGGGCCGGCAACGTCTACGTCAACCGGGTCATCACCGGCGCCGCCGTCGGGTATCAGCCGTTCGGGGGCTACGGCCTTTCCGGGGTCGGTTCCAAGGCCGGCGGTCCCGACTACCTGTTCCAGTTCGTCGATCCCCGGGTGGTCAGCGAGAACACCCTTCGCCAGGGCTTCGCCCCCGCCCCCGTCAGTGACACCGGGAAGGGCGGCTGAGAGGCGCTACGCTCAGCCCAGGGGCCGTTGGCGCAGTCTGGTAGCGCGCTTGCTCGACACGCAAGAGGTCACTGGTTCAAGTCCAGTACGGCCCACCAGAGGTGGACACCCCTCACCCGGCGTCAGTACCGGCGGCCGCGGGTGCCGATCCGCCAGCCGAAACCGGCCACCAGGGCGACCACGAAGATGAGCAGCAGCCAGATGATGAGAGCCATGACTTTCCTTCCATCGGACGACGCCGCGACGGTAGCCGCGGGGGTTGTACAACTTCTACCCTCGGAGCAGGAATCCAAGCAGGCGGGGCCGGCGCCTCGTGCCGGGCGACGGTCGTCAGCCGCCCGTCTGCCGACGGCGTACTCTGTGCAGCCGTGAGCCATGAAATGTCGATCGAAGTGGTGGACGGGGAGTTCCCCGCCAGCCTGTGGGCCGAGGCCCATGCCGACGGACTGATCGAGTCCGCCCTGTTGCACGGTGCCGTCGACTGGCGCTTCCACCACCTGCGGTGGGGGATCGTGCTCGAGTTGGCCTTCCCCGACGAAGAGGCGTGGGAACGTTTCCGGACCAACCCCGCCGTCGTCGCCACCCTCGACATCGAGACCAGCGCCCTCTACGGCCTGCTGGTGTACCGGGGCTGGGGCGGGTCGTCGTCGCCGCGGGAGCCGCGTCGCCCCCGTCCCTGGGCCGGCGCAGGCGCCGCTGCCCTGCCTTTGCCCCTCGAGCACCTGGGCATCGTGGCCCCCACCCGAGCCCGGCAACTGCTCCTGCACTGAGCTCCCAGGAGCCCCTGCCCCGGCGGCCCCCGTCCCCGGGCCGCATGATCGGCCGTGGCCTGACCAAGCGGTGCCCGCTGTGCGGCAGCGGCGGTCTGTACACGGGGTGGTTCCGGATGCGGGACCGCTGTCCCGGTTGCGGCTACCGGTTCGAGCGTGAGGAAGGTTTCTTTCTCGGCGCCTACGTCATCAACCTCGGGGTCACCGAGGGCCTCGTCCTGCTCGGGGGGATCGTCCCCTGCATCATCCTCCTGGCGACCGACCCCGAGGCCAGTGTCATCCCGGTGCTGATCGTGTCCCTGGTCCTCGCCGTCATCGCCCCCATGGTGTTCTACCCGTTCTCCCGCACGCTGTGGTCGGCCATCGACCTGATCATCCGGCCCCAGGGGGCCAAAGAGCCAAGAGATCGGACCTGATGGTGATCCTGGCCATCTCGGGAAGCCTGCGGGCAGGGGCGACCAACACCGCTCTGCTGCGCACGGCCGCCGCCGCCGCCCCCGACGGGATCTCGGTCGTGCTCTACGACGGCCTCGGTGCGCTCCCGCACTTCAACCCCGACGACGACGGTGAGGTCGTGCACCCGGCGGTGGCCGAGCTGCGGGCGCGCATCGGGGCGGCCGATGCCTTGTTGTTGTCCACTCCCGAGTACGCCGGCGGCCTCCCGGGCTCGTTCAAGAACCTGCTGGACTGGACCGTCGGTGGGGGCGAGACCTACGGGATGCCCATCGCGTGGGTCAACGCCTCGGCCTCGCCCACCGGGGCCAGGGACACCTACCAGTCGCTCGGGATCGTGCTCTCCCGCACCGGCGCCGACATCGCGTCCGCCGCCTGCGCCCACATACCGGTGCTTCGCAGCGACGTGGGCCCAGACGGCTTGATCGCCGATCCCGACATCACCGCGAGGATCGTCGCGGTGGTGGCCGCCCTGTCCGACCACGCCGCCCTGGCCGACCACGCCCGCCGGGCCGGCCCTCCCGGGTCAGGCTGATCTCAGACCGGCCTCAGGCGGTGAGCACCCGCAGGCCGAGGATCAACAGGATGGCCCACAGGGTCAGCCACATGCCCACGGTGACCAGCACGGCGATGAGGCAGCCGGGCGACGCATCGGCGATGCGCTCCGACAGAACACTGTCCCTGCGGGTGTCGCCCCGACCCGAAAGGTACGGCGTGCCACCGGGCGACGACGACGCCGAGCCCACGCCGGAGTACTGCATGATCACGTAGGCGGCCATCCCCCCGACGGCGGCCACGACCAGGATGATGAGAAGGACGATCACGGTTTGCGGGTGGTCGGGACGGGCGTCCGCGTCGTCGACGGTGTCGTCGACGGTGTCGTCGCCCGGGTGGACGGGGGCGTCACCACCGTGGTCGGCGTGAACGGGGGCACGCTGAAGGCCGGTCGGGGAGGAAGGGTGACGCCCGGCACGCTGGCGGGAGCGGTGGCTGAGGGGTCGTAGGGAGGGAGGTCGGAGCTCCCGCCCGAGCCGCCCGGGCCCGACCCGGGCTGCGTCGTGGTCGTCGCCGACGGGAGCGGTCCCGGTGCCGGGAACGGGATGTCGGGCTCGTTGCCCAGCGCCTGGCTCATGTAGTCCTTCCAGGTCATGGCGGGGAAGGTGCCGCCGAAGACCTCAGCGACGCCTTTGATGTCGGTCAGGGGCTTCTGGGAGTCGGCATAGCCCATCCACACCGACGTGGCCAGGGTCTGGGTGTAGCCCACGAACCACGCATCGCTGAAGTTCTCGGCCGTGCCCGTCTTGCCGGCGCTGCCCAGGGGACGGCCGATGTCCGCAGCCGTGCCGGTGCCGCCGGTGATGACGCCTTTGAGCACGTCGTTGACGTTGTCGGCGATGACCTCGGGGAGGACACGGCGGCCCTTGCGCGAGGTGTTGTCCTCCAGGACCTTGCCCTTGGCGTCGGTGACCTTGATGACCGGCGTGGCCGGCTCCTGCTGGCCCCGGTTGGCGAACACGCTGTAGGCCGACGCCATGTCGAGGGGCGACACCTCTGCCGCCCCCAGGGTGAGGCCGGGTCCGTACAACTGGTTGCTGTTGGGCAACTTGGCGTCGGGGCGCACCATGGTGATGCCCAGGCGGTGGGCCATCTCCGCCGTCTGGGGGATGCCGACGTCGAGGATGAGCTGGGCGAACACGGTGTTCACCGACTCGGCAGTGGCCGAACGCACCGACAGGGAGCCGAAGCCCGCCGGCTCGGCATTGTGGATGGTGCAGCCTGCGCCGGAGCTGTACTTGTAGCAGTTGGGGATCGTGAACGACGCCGGGGCGCTGTAGACCTTGTCGGGCGTGATCCCCTCCTCGAAGGCCTTGGCCAGGGTGAAGGCCTTGAACGACGAGCCCGGCTGGCGCCCGGTGCCCCCACCGTCGATGCAGATGGGGCCGCCGTCGTCGGGCTTCGCGGCGCCGGCGCAGTTGCCGAGGGCCAGGTTCACCTGGGACTTGGTGAAGTCGCGCCCCCCGACCATGGCCTTGACGAACCCGGTCTTGGGGTCGAGCGACACCAGGGCCATGTCCAGGGGCGCCGACGTGCCCTGGAGGGTGTTGGTCACCGATGCCTCCGCCATCCCCTGGAGGCGGGCGTCGATGGTGGTCTCCACCTGCAGGCCGCCTTCGTAGACCTGGTCCTCGCCGTACTTGGCGATGAGGTACCGGCGCACGTAGTCGACGAAGTAGGGGTACTGGGACTGGACCTCTTCGGGCGGGTAGACGAGGGTGGTCGACGGTGAGGGCTTGGTGAGCTCGGTGGCCACCCGGAGGCGCTGGGACAGGGCGGCGCTGTAGTCGGCGTCGGTGATACGGCCCTGGTCGAGCATGGCCTTGAGCACTGTCTCGCGCCGCAGTTCGGCTGCGCCGGTGTTGCTCCGGGGCTCGTCGGCCGACGGCGCCTGGATGAGCCCGGCCAGGGTGGCCGCCTCCGACAAGGTCAGCTCGTTGACCGGCTTGCGGAAGTAGTTCTCGGACGCCGCGCCCACCCCGTAGGCGCCGCTACCCAGGTAGACGTCGGACAGGTAGCGGTAGAGGATCTCGTCCTTGCCGAGCTTGTTCTCGACCCTTCCTGCCAGCGCCGCCTCCCGGATCTTGCGCGACAGCGTCCGCTTGGGCCCGGTGTAGTTGCGTTTCACGTACTGCTGGGTGATCGTCGACCCTCCCTGCTGGTAGCTGCCTCCCTGCAGGTCGGTCCACAGCGCCCGGAGAAGGGCCTGCAAGTCGAGGCCGGAGTGCGCGTAGAAGCGCTTGTCCTCGATGGACACCACCGCGTCCTTCAGGTTCTGGGGGATGTCTGAGCGGGCGACCTGGATGCGGGTGTCGAAGCGGTGCAGGGTGCCGAGCTGGTTGCCGTGGGCGTCGAGGATCTTGGTGATGCGGGAGTCGATGCCGGCCTTGGGCGTGGGCAGGTCACCACCGGGCGGGTCGTACAGCATGGCGAGGAGCAAGCCGGACACGAGCACCGGCGTGATCAGCGCCACCACGACGGCGCCGATGGTGGTCCACCACAGACCCGTCGATGCCCCCCCGACCGCCACCGGCCACCCTCCGGGGGGACGCTCGGACGGCGGTACCCGGGTTGTCAGTGCCATCGCCCTACTGCCTTCGTCGACGAGCGCACTCGGGTCAGTGTACTGAGGCGCAGGTGGGGCCCGGCAGCGGCCAAGACGAGCCCGAGGTCAGATCCCGTAGAGGCGCTGGAGCTCCGAGCGCAGGGAGCTCTCGGGTAGCGCCTGGCGCTCGACGGCGAGCACCTTGCCGTTGGCGTCGTAGAACGCGGTCACGGGCATCCCCGTCCCGCCCCCCAGCGCATCGTGGAGGCCGCTGTGGTTCGCCCCCCCGATGTCGCTGGCCAGGGGCCACCAGAGGATGTTGTGGCGCTTGGGCATGTACAGCGGGTCACCGGTCTCCAGGGCGTCCACGCCCACGAAGGTGACCTTGCCCTTGAGCTCGTCGGAGACCTTGGCGAAACCGGGCAGCTCGAAGTCACACGACGAGCACCAGGACGCGAAGAAGTTGACCACCACGGGCTTGCCGCGGAAGTCGGCAAGGCGCACCCGACCCGGTGTCGAGAGGGCGGGCAGGTCGAACGAGGTGGGTCTGGTGACTCCCGGACCGCCGCCACCGTCGTTGCTCAGCGCCACCACGGCCACGATGGCCACGATGGCCAGACCTACGCCGACGACCGCCCCGAACAGCAGCCGCCGGTGGGTCCCTGAACGAATGGAGGCGATGTCCCGATCCTACCGCCGCGATTGTCGGCCGGAGATGGCGGGTAAGTACACAGTGTCCGACACGCGAGGAGGAACCCATGAGGGACGACACGAACGAGACGAGCCAGGGACCCGACCCGGTCACCGACCCGAAGTTCAGCGACCGTAGCCGGGTGACCGGCATCAGCGCCCCCGACTCCAACCGGGCGGCCGATGGTGAGGGAGTGCGGGCCCCCCTCGCCCAGGACGGTGCCGACCACTCGGAGTTCTCCGTCTTCGACGGCCAGGGGAGAGAATCGGTCGTCGTCGTCGGTACCAACGCCGAAGGCAAGGTCACCCAGGCCACCGGTGAGTCCTCGGAGGAGGCTCAGGGGCTGCTGGGCAAGATGAAGGACCGCCTCGGGGAGGGGTTCGGTCCTCCCAAGGGCCACTAGTCCTCGGGCTGGCACCCGGGGCCGCCTCGTCAGCCGAGGCGGACGAGGCGGCCCAGACCCACCGACTGCAGGGCCTCCTGCAGTCGGGAGGTCACCCAGGTCAGCCGGTTGAGGGTGAGCAGGATCCCGAAGAAGGCCAGCGACAACGACGACGCCAGGATGAGCCCGGTGAAGTGGCGCTTGATCCATCCGAAGGCCCCGGCCAGGCGCCCGAGAGCGAGTCCGGTGACGAGGAACGGCACGCCGAGGCCGAGGGAGTAGACGCCGAGCAGGCTGGCGCCCTCCCAGGCTCGCCCCTGCGAGCCGGCAACAGCGAGCACCGAGCCCAGGACGGGTCCGATGCACGGGGTCCACCCGAAGCCGAAGGCGATGCCGGCCACCGGCGCGGCGAACGGTCCGAAGCGCGACGGGTTGGGATGGAACCGCTTCTCCTGGTACAGCCACGGTGCCTGGAGCACCACCGACCCGGCCAGGAACAGGGCCATGGCCAGCACGATCAACCCCGAGACCCGGGTCAACACGATGTGGTTGCGGAACACGACCTGGCCCAGTGCGGTGGCCGACAGGCCGAGCACGATGAACACGGCGGCGAAGCCGGCGATGAACAGGCTGGTGTCGCGGACGATGCGGCCCACGTGGCGCTCGGGCTCGTCCCGCAGCTCGGCGACGTCGAGCCCGGTGACGAGCGCGAGGTACCCGGGGACGATGGGCAGGACGCAGGGAGACAGGAACGACACCAGGCCACCGGCGAAGGCGGCCACGTAGGTGACGCCGGCGGTGCTCACGGCACACAGCCGGGCGTCATCTGGCCAGGCCGCGGGTCATCTCAGACGACCCCGGGTCATCTCAGAAGGTCGGACAGCACGACCGGCTTCAGGCCGGCGGCGGAGATGGCGGCGACGATGGGGGCGAAGGCCTGGACCGTGCCGGGGTGCCCGGTGTGGAGGCTGACGATGGCACCGGGGTGCAGGCCGGCGGTGGTGGCCTTGATGACCGCCGCCGCCCCCGGGTCGGTGTAGTCGAGGGGGTCGACGTCGTAGCCCACCACCGTCGGGTAGCCGGCGGCGCCCGCCTGGTCGAGCATGAGCTGGGTCGGCGTCTCGATGCCCGAGGGCCGGAACCAGCGCCCCTCCGAACCCGTGAGCCGACTCAGCACGTCGGCGCAGCGGGTGATCTCGGCGGCCACCGCAGTCTGGCCCAGCCGCCCGAGGCTCGGGTGGGTGTAGGTGTGGTTGGCCAACTCGTGGCCGTCGGCGCGCAACTTGGCGGCCATGGTGGGGTTGGCGTCGAGCCACTGGCCGACGGTGAACACGGTGATGGGCACCCGGGCCTGACGGGCGGCGGAGAGCAGGTTGTCGACCACCGCCACGTCGCCGGCGCCGTGGAAGGTGAGCGCCACCTGGCGAGAGCCGGTCGGTCCGCTACGCACGAACCGGGCCGGGCCCTTAGGGACAGCGCCGGTCGGCGCCGGCACTGAAGTCGTGGGCGGCGACGGGCTCGATGGGACGGTCGAGGCGGCAGGTGCCCCTGCCTTCTTGGCCGTCTCGGCGCAGGCGGCCAGCAGGGCCGCCGATCCTGCTCCGAGGAGCAGGCGGCGTCGGCTCAGCGTCATGTCACCATCTTGGGCCACAGCGGGCGGCGACGTCAGTCAGCGATGCCGCTCGGCGTAGAAACGTTCCCTGATGAGGTTGAGGGCACTACCGGCGCGGAACCACTCGATGTGCTCGGGGGCGAGGCTGTGGGTGCAGGCGAAGTCGGAGGTGGTGCCGTCGAGGTGGTGGAGCACGCAGGCAACCGGGCGGTCGGGCGCCAGGTCGGCCAGACCGAGCACGGAGACGAGGTCGCCCTCGACGATCTCGTCGTAGGTGGCGGGGTCGGCGAAGACCAGGGGGAGGACACCCTGCTTCTTGAGGTTGGTCTCGTGGATGCGGGCGAAGGAGCGGACGATGACAGCCCGGGCCCCGACGAAGCGGGGCTCCATGGCCGCGTGCTCGCGCGACGACCCCTCGCCGTAGTTCTCGTCGCCGATGGCCACCCAGGCCACCCCTGCATCCCGGCAGTGGAAGGCGGCATCGGGAATGGGCTCCACCTCACCGTGGACGGGACAGAGCGTGGTGCCCGGCTCGCCGGTGAAGTCGTTCATGGCGCTGAGCCACAGGTTGCGGGTGATGTTGGCCAGATGACCTCGGTACCGCAACCAGCGGCCGGCGGCGGAGATGTGGTCGGTGGTGCACTTGCCGCGGGCCTTGAGCAGGATGGGAAGGCGCACGAAGTCGGCGCCGTCCCACGCCGGGAAGGGCTCGAGGCGCTGCAGCCTGGTGCTGTCGGCCCGGATGACCACCTCGGGTTGGGTCCCCACGGCGGGGGCGATGTAGCCGCTCACCGAGTCGGCGAAGCCCGCTTGGGGCAGCTCGTCGCCGGCAGGCTCGGTGAGGCGGATGCCGTCGATGGTGTCGGTGAGCGGGTTGAAGTCGAGGGTGCCGGCCAGGGCGTAGGCCACCGTGGTCTCGGGCGAGGCGATGAAGGCGAGCGTCTGGGCGTTGCCGTCGTTGCGCTTGGGGAAGTTGCGGTTGAACGAGGTGATGATCGAGTTGGCCTCGCCCTCGGCCACGTCGGAGCGGGACCACTGGCCGATGCAGGGCCCACAGGCGTTGGCCAGGATCGTGGCCCCGATGGCCTCGAGGTCGGCCAGCAGCCCGTCTCGTTCTACGGTGGCCCGTACCTGCTCGGAGCCGGGAGTGACGAGCAGGGGCGTGCGGGTCCGCAGGCCTCGCGCCGTGGCTTGACGGGCGACGCTCGCAGCCCGTCCGATGTCCTCGTAGGACGAGTTGGTGCACGAGCCCACGCATGCCTGTGACAGGTGGAGGGGCCAGCCGTTGACCTGGGCCTCGGACCCGAGGGCGGAGACGGGCCGGGCCAGATCGGGAGTGTGGGGTCCGACGACATAGGGCTCCAGCGAGCTGAGGTCGACGGTGACGAGCTGGTCGAAGTACCGGTCCGGGTCGGCCTCGACCTCGTCGTCGGCCCGCAGGTCACCGGCGACGGCGGCGGCGGCGTCGGCCAGACCATGGCGGCCGGTGGCCTTCAGGTAGTCGGCGATGCGGTCGTCGAACGGGAAGATCGACGTGGTCGCACCCAGCTCGGCGCCCATGTTGCAGATGGTGGCCTTACCGGTGGCACTGATCATCGACGTTCCCGGGCCGAAGTACTCCACGATGGCGCCGGTGCCGCCCTTCACGGTGAGCAGTTGGGCAACCTTGAGGATGACGTCTTTGGGCGACGTCCACCCCGACAGGCTGCCCTCGAGGCGGACGCCGATGAGGCGCGGCCAGCGCAGGCCGAACGCCCCGCCCGTCATGACGTCGACGGCCTCGGCTCCTCCGACGCCGATGGCCACCATGCCCAGGCCCCCGGCGTTGGGCGTGTGGCTGTCGGTGCCGATCAGCATCCCTCCGGGGAAGGCGTAGTGCTCGAGCACGACCTGGTGGATGATGCCCGATCCCGGCTCCCAGAAGCCCACGCCGTAGCGAGCCGACGCGGTGCGCAGGAAGTCGTAGACCTCGGCGTTGACGTCGTTGGCGGCCAGCAGGTCGGCGGCGGCGCCGGTGCGGGCCAGGATGAGATGGTCGCAGTGGATGGTGGTGGGCACCTGCACGTGGGGGAGGTCGGCGGTCATGAACTGGAGCAGGGCCATCTGTGCGGTGGCGTCCTGCATGGCCACCCGGTCGGGCACGAACTCGGCGTAGGAGTGGCCCCGATCCAGCGCCTGGGTCTCGGGGTCGCTCAGGTGGTTGAACAGCACCTTTTCGGCGAGCGTCAGCGGCCGGCCCAGCCGGCGACGCCCGATGGCGACCGCGTCCGCCAGCCGTCCGTAGAGGTCGGTCGGGAGGATGGCGTCGGGATCAGCGGAGGCGGCGATCGCAGGCTCCTAGGCGTCGAAGTGAAGGCTCAGCCTAGGCCGACAACACCGGCAACCCAGACGGAAAACCGTCGTATCGGCAGTGTTTGGCCGGGCCCCGTTTCTGCACCATGATGGGGACGTGGCGGACGAGGAGAACCCGCGGCCCTCCCGCAGGGCCAAGAAGTTGCCGCCGGTCCAGGCGGCGGTCTCCCGCGCCCGCAAAGCCTCGGTCCCGCCGTCATCGAAGAAGGCCGTGCCCAGCAAGAAGGCCGTGCCTGCCGCCAAGGTCGTGCCCACCAAGAAGGCCGTGCCCACCAAGAAGGCCGTGCCTGCCGGCAAGGTCGTGCCGACCAAGAAGGCCGCAGCCAGCAAGGCTGGAGCCAACAAGGTGGCCTCGGTCCGCAAGGCAGCAGTGACGAAGGCGACAGCTACGGGATCGGTGCCGCCCGAGAAGGCAGCGCCGGCGAGGAAGCCACTACCGGCCAAGAAGACGGCACCGGCCAAGAAGGTATCCCCGGCCAAGAAGACGGCACCGGCCAAGAAGACGGCACCGGCCAAGAAGACGGCGGCCCGAAAGGCCACGGGCGCAACCAAGGCATCCCGGCCCACCCGTGTAGGCAAACGTGGTGCCGCGGTCGAACAGGCCGGCGAGGGGGCCGTCGATGTCGCCGACGTGGGTGCTGCCCCCGACGCCCCCCTGCCCGATCCGCTGCCGACCGACACGGCCTCGCCCCCGGCGACCGGCGAGACCGGGACCCCGCCGCCGCCTCCGCCGCCGGATGACTCCGCACCGGCACCCACCGCCACGCCGGCAGCCACGGCGCCGCCCGCCGCCGCGCCGCCATCGGGACCGAAACCTCCCCTCGCCAAGGGAGCGCTGGTCCTTGCCATCGTCGCTCTCGCCCTGTGCTGGATCTCGGTGTTCTCCCTGTTGTTGGCCCCGATCTTCCTGCTGGGCATCGTCGCCGTCATCGTCGCCCTCCGGGCCCGTCGGGGTGGCCTTCGCCTGGCCAGCGCGGCGCTGGTGATCGCGGTGATCGCCGTTCTCGCCGGCATCGGTGTCGCCGGCGCCAAGGCGTGGGCCGGTGACTCCAAGGGTGTGAAGTACAGCGATCTGGTTCCCGGTGACTGCCTCAAGAAGCCGGGGGCCAACTTCGAGACCACCGAGCGCGTCGACTGTGCCAAGCCGCACGACCTCGAGGTGTTCGCCCTGGTCGACGACCCTGCCCCTCGAGGGGCGAAGTACCCCGGGCGCGACCTGATGGATCGCGAGGCCAACGTGGCCTGTCCGCCGCAGTTCGAGTCCTATGTGGGTGTCCCGTTCGACCAGTCGCAGCTCAGCGTGACGTTCTTCGTCCCCGTGAAGGCCACCTGGGAGTCGAACAGCCGGCGCCTGCTCTGCACCGTCTCGGCCAAGACCGGCCAGCTCACCGGCTCGGTCAAGGGCTCCAAGCGCTGATCGCCTGACGGATAGCGGTCAGGCGCTGGCTTCGACCTGGCCGGCCCGCTGGGCCTCCATGCGCCGCACCCGGTCGATGGGGGCGACGAGCCACACGTGGGCCTCGGTGGTGGGCCAGTCGGCCAGCAGGTCGCCGGCCCGGGGCGACCCGGTCAGCTCGTGGTGGCGCTCGATGAGCCAGCGCAGCTCCTCCACCAGCTCGGCGTCGGGGCGGGCGGCCTCGACGAGGGCGGCGTTGAGGCGGGTGGCGAGCAGGGCGTCGGGGTCCCACACGAACACCTGCCCGCCGGTCATGCCCGCGCCCAGGTTGTAGCCGACGGGGCCGAGGATGACCACCGTCCCGCCCGTCATGTACTCGCAGGCGTGGTCGCCGACGCCCTCGACGACGGCCGTGGCCCCGGAGTTGCGCACGGCGAAGCGCTCGCCCGCCGACCCCGCGCAGTAGACCTCGCCGGC
>JBBWZS010000172.1:0-3797 GCA_039649175.1 Acidimicrobiaceae bacterium | reverse complement strand
ACCTGGGATCTGTGGGGCGCCGATATCGACGAGGCCTTCGCCGACCTGCGCAGGGCGGCGGTCGGTGGCGACGACGACATGCTCCTCGGCGGCGGCCTGCCCCCCGGCCCGGGGTGAGCGGCGCCGGTCCGGGCGCCGGCGTAGGCACGCTGCGGGCGGTCATCTTCGACGTCGACGGCACGCTCGTCGACAGCGAGCGCCACGGGCACCGGGTGGCCTTCAACCGGGCCTTCGAGGAGTTCGACCTGCCGTGGCGGTGGGACGAGGAGCGCTACGGCGAGCTCCTGCACGTCACCGGCGGCCGCCGCCGCATCGACACGTACCTGGCCGGCGAGGGCGTGCCCGAGGCGGAGCGGGCCGAGCTGGCGCGCGCGCTCCACGCCCGCAAGACCGAGATCCTGAACGCCATGGTGGGCGAGGGCGCCATCGGCCTGCGTCCCGGCGTGGCCCGCCTGGTCGATGAGCTGGCCGGGGCCGGCTGCGCGTTGGCGGTGGCCACGACGGGCAGCCGGGGATGGGTCGACGGCCTGCTCCGGCGGGTGCTGCCCGGCACCGAGTGGGCCGCGGTGGTCACCGGCGACGACGTGACCGCTCGCAAGCCCGACCCCGAGGCCTTCGAGGTCGCCCTCCAGCGGCTCGCCGCCGACCCGGCCACCACGGTGGTGGTAGAGGACTCGGGCGAGGGCCTGACCGCGGCGCGCGCCACCGGCCTGGCCTGCGCGGTGGTCGTCAACGGCTACACCGCCGGCCACGACCTGGCCGGCGCCGACCTCGTGCTCGACGGCTTCGGCGAGCCGGGATCGCCGGCGGAGGTGGTGGCCGATCCGCACCGCACCGGTTGCGACGGCATCCTGGACCCCGGTGTGCTCCGAATGCTCCTGCAGTGCCGGACGTAGCCGGCAGTCGCCGGGATGGCCCGCAGTCGCCGGGAGTAGGATGGGATCGTTGGCAGAGGAAGGTCGGGTGATGGAGACCGTCCGCGACGACGCCCGCGAACCCGAGGCGCCCGAGAAGCTGTTCGCGGTCACGACCAGGTCGCGGCTGCGGGGATGGTGGTACTTCCCGCACATGCTGATCGGCACCCTCCGCATCCGCCGCCAGCTCAAGCACTCGAGCAACGTGGTCAGCTGGGCCAGCATCATCGCCGGGCCGACCGAGTTCTGGACCATCACCGTCTGGCACAGCCGCCACGACATGCAGGAGTTCATGCGGTCGGGCGCCCACGACGACATCATGTGGCTCTTCTCCAAGTGGCTCCGGTCGTTCTGGCTGATGCGCTGGCGGCCGGGCCCCGAGGAGGTGGGCCGGTGGAAGGGCCTCTCCCTGGCCCAGGACGAGCCTCGGTACCCCTCCGACGGACCCCGTCCGGAGGCGCTCGAGCGGGCCCTGGAGCACCTGCCCAAGCTGCGCTCGGCCATGAGCGACGAGGGGGCCATGACCTACGACACCTCGCCGTACGCCAGGCGCCGGCGGGCCGAGGTGGGCGGCGCCGGAGGCGGGGTCGTGCACATCACGACGTCCCCGCTCCGCACCGTGGCCGCGATCCTGGCCCTGCGTGCCCTCGAGCGCGAAGCCCGGGGCGACCCCGACTACCTCAAGGGCGTCGTCGGCGTCAGCCGCCCGGGACAGGTGTACCTGCTCACGGTGTGGCGGGACCGGGCCGGCACCCGCCGGCTGCTCCGATCGCCCCAGCTGCGTGGGCTGCGGGCGCAGTTCCCCGGGACGTGGGCCAACGAGTGGTTCCCCGAGAACGAGTTCGGTCACTGGGACGGCCTGCGACTGCGGCGCACCCGGTCCCGGTACTCCATCCAGATGCCCCAGGCCGCCCTGGACCTCGACAGGACCACACCCACCGAGGTCCCGGTCGCACCGGGTTGACCCCCACTCCCTCAGGGTTGACCTCGGGGTTTCCCCCGGTCCCGGCCGTGCCTCCACAGGACTAAAGTCGGCACCATGTGCAACCGGGTAGGGGGCTGAGCGTGGCTACCCAGGTGCTCAAATGCGAGGCGCACGGGGAGGCCACCCGGCTCACCTGCGTCCAGTGCGGCAAGCCGATCTGCCCGAAGTGCGCGGTGCGCACCGACGTGGGCCTGAAGTGCGAGGCCGATGCCAAGAGCGTCGAGCTCTCCAAGGAGACCAAGGCGCTCCTGCGCCCGTCCCGCACCCCGATCTACCTGGGCATCGCCGGTGTCGCCCTCCTGATCGTCTTCGGCGTGGCCCTGGCCATGCGGGGCGGCAGTGACAAGCAGGCCAGCACCGCGCCTCTGCCCGCCGTGGGCCAGTGGGCCGCGGTCCCCGACCTGGTCAACATCCGGGGCACGACCACCGCGGTCGTCCTCAAGGACGGCAAGGCGCTGGCCGCCGGTGGCGGCGTGGGCCAGCAGGGGGTCGCCGCCGCCGAGCTGTTCGATCCCGCCTCCGGCGTCTGGACGCCCACCGGCTCGCTGAACCAGGCCCGCCGCGGGCACCAGGCCGTCCTCCTCCCCGACGGGCGGGTGCTGGTCGCCGGCGGCATCAACGAGGGCCAGCTCCTGGCGTCGGCCGAGATCTACGACCCGGGCACCGGGAAGTGGACCACCACCGCGCCCATGAGCACCCCCCGGCTGGGCAACACCCTCACCGTGCTGGCCAACGGGAACGTGCTGGCCACGGGAGGCACGTCGGCGGACACCGCCTCGGGCGCCGGCGGGGGCCAGACCATCCGGCCCGACGGCACCGCCGAGGTCTACAACGTCGCCGCCGGCACCTGGACGCCCACGTCCGGCGCCATGAGCACGCCGCGCTTCGAGCACACCGCCACCCTGCTCGACGACGGGCGGGTGCTGATCGCCGGCGGACAGGGCCCCCCGGTGTCGGGGAACACCGCCGCCCTGGCCACCACCGAGATCTACGACGTTGCCGTGAACAGCTTCCGCAAGTCCAACGACATGGGCGACGCCCGCTTCAACCACACCGCAGTGAAGCTGCCCGACCGCACCGTGCTCGTCGTGGGCGGCTCCGGGGGCCAGAACGGTGACACGTCGCTGGCCACCGCCGAGGTGTTCAATCCCAGCGACGGCAGCTGGAGCTCGGCCGGCACGCTCACCAACAGCCGCACCGGGCACACCGCCACCGTGTTCAACGACGGACGGGTCCTGGTCACCGGGGGCGAGTCGGTGACCCGCGGCAACCGACGGGCGCTGAAGAGCGCCGAGATCTTCTCCCTCGACAAGAAGGAGTGGCGGTCGGCCGGGGACATGAACTGCCCCCGGAGCGAAGCCTCCGCCGTGCTGCTCAACGACACCTCCGTCCTCGTCGTCGCCGGCGACTTCGCCGCTCCCGGCCAGCAGCCCGATCCGAAGGGCTGCGCGGACCGGTACCGCCCCTGACCGGGGCACGCATGACCGTTCCCGCCAGCCTCACCCAGAGCTAGCCGACCCTCAGCACCACCGCATCAGCACCACTGGCCGACCACTGGCGTGCCAGTCGACATCGAGGAGCTTCCGACATGGCCAACAAGATCAAGGACCCGAAGGCGCCCCCGTCGCCGGCCGACGACGACGCCCGCAAGGCCAGCGCCCGGAAGAAGGGCCTCCTCTTCGCGGTGCTGGCCCTGCCGGTGCTGATCGGCTTCTACGCCACCCTGCTGTGGTGGTCCAGCCCCCGCACCGGCGGCACCGAGCTGCGCCTGGACCAGTACATCACCCTGCTGCGCCAGGGCCGGGTCAGCTCGGCGGTCATCCTCGAGACCGACAACCGCATCACCGGCACCTACGACCGGGGCAAGTACTGGGTGGCCGTCGCCGCCGGGCGGGAGA
>JBBWZS010000087.1:0-12594 GCA_039649175.1 Acidimicrobiaceae bacterium | reverse complement strand
AAGGACATCAACGTCAACGTCCGGGAGACGTGGGAGACGGCTACGAGAGTGGCCCAGAACACGTCCACGACCTGGATGCTCAACCAGACGACCTCGCTCACCGCCGACCTGCGTGACGAAGTACAGCGTCATGCCGACCTGCTCAACGCCGCTGCTGGAGGAAGACGATGACCTGGCGCATCATTCTCACCGTCGTCGAGGTTGGCGGGCTGGTGGCCGTGCTGGCCATCTACCTGGCCACCATCGCCCGCCTGCTCAACAGCATCTCGGCCAACCTGGCCCGCATCACCTTCGGTGTGCGGGCGGTCGAGACCATGTGCGCGGTCATCGGGCCTGCCGTCGACAAGATCAACGGCAACCTGGCCTCCACCGCCAACGGCCTCACCCAGGCCGCCGCATCAGCGGAGCGCCTGGCACGCTGAGCCCGGCACGCTGAGGCGGGGAGAGGCGTGTCCGACTGGCCGCTCCCTCCGTATTTCAAACCGCAGGGCCCGCTCGGCGACGATGACGCCGTCGTGCGGGCCTTTTTGCGGTCCGGCCCGGCACCGCACTCCGACCGCCTCCACGTCGAGGGAAGCGTGTTGCGCGTCGATGGCGACGAGGCCCTCGCCCTGCGCCTCGGTCCCCGGACGGTGCTGGTCCGCCTCGACCTCACCGACGACGCCGAGCCGACCCGGGCAGTCGTCGAGTCCACCCTCGCGGCCGAGGGCCTGACCCTCCTCGACCACGACACCCCGCTGGCGGTGGCCGTCGCCACCATGATGGTCGCCCTTCGCCTGTCCATCTGGGACCTGTGGGGGGCCGACATCGACGAGGCCTTCGCCGACCTGCGCCGCGAGGCCATGGGAGGCGAGGGCGACGCACTGCTCGGTGGCGGTGGGCCCGCCGTCGGGCCTCAGCTCTGAACGCCACGGCGGTGGCCGGCGAGCCGGCGGCGCGCCGGCCGAGGGCGACGCCACTGCCCACCGCGGTCATCTTCGACGTCGACGGCACGCTGGTGGACAGCGAGCGCCACGGGCACCGGGTGGCGTTCAACCTCGCCTTCGAGGACCTCGACCTGCCCTGGCGGTGGGACGAGGAGACCTACGGCCGGCTGCTGCACATCACCGGCGGCCAGCGTCGCCTCGATGGCTACCTGGCCGACGAGGGGGTGGACGCCGGCCGCCGGGCCGCGCTCGTGCCCGCACTCCACGCCCGCAAGACCGAGATCCTCTCCGAGCTGGTGGCGTCGGGCCGCATCGAGCTGCGCCCCGGCGTGCGAGCCCTCATCGACGACCTGGTGGCCCGTGAGGTGCGCGTGGCCGTGGCCACCACCGGCAGCCGGAACTGGGTGGACGGCCTCCTCGAGCAACTGCTCGACGGCGTCGCCCTGGCCACCGTCGTCACCGGCGACGACGTCACGGCCCGCAAACCCGACCCCGAGGCCTTCACCGTGGCCCTCGACCGTCTGGGGACGACGGCGTCCGACGTGGTGGTGGTGGAGGACTCGGCCGAGGGCCTGGCGGCGGCCGCGGCTGCGGGGCTGGCCTGTGTCGTCGTGGTCAACGACTACACCGGCGACCTCGATGCCGACGAGCTCGACCTGGCCGAGCTGGTGGTCGAGGGCTTCGGAGAGCCCGGGTCACCGGCCCGGCTGCGTGCCGACCACGTGGACAGCGGGTTCGACGGCATCATCGACGCCGAGGTGCTGGCCCGGGTGTGTGCCCGGGGGAGGGCGTCGAAGCGCTGAACCTCTCTAGTTGACGTGCACCAGGTTCTGGGCCAGGCCGATCAGGGCGAGCACGGCGGGGGCATCGGGGGCCAGGTCGATGGGCGCCACGCCCTTGCGGTCGGCCTCCACGATCTTGGGGTCGTCGGGCACGCCGACGACCTCGCAGCCGGGAAAGGCCGAGCGGACGATCTCCAGGTCGGCGTCGTCGCGCAGGCGGTTGGCCACCACGATGACCCTGGTGACCGAGCGCTCCCTGGCCAGCTCCACCGCCCGCATCCCGACCTCGACGGACTTCGGTGTCGGCTCGACCACGACGAGCACGGCGTCGACTCGCTGGTCGGACAACCGGGTCAGGGTGCCGACGCCCGCCTCGAAGTCGGCGACGACCATGTCTTCGGTGAACTCCACGGACCCGAGCAACTGCTCAGGAGACAACCCACATCAGAGTCAGCCGGGTTCGGGGTTGTCGATCCGGCTCACCACCGCCAGGCGCACACCGTCGGGCCCGTCGGAGCCGTAGCGGTCGATCACCTTGTCCCAGGTGGCGGCGTGCTCCTCCTCGCCTTCGTCGAGCGCCTCGCGCATCGACACCAGTCGTTCGGTCTCCTCGTCGCCGATGCCGAGGGAGATGCCCAGATTGGGGTTGGAGTCACAGTCGAGAGCCACGACCGAGTTGCCCGCCCGAGCGAGGGTGCGCGCCACCACCGACGACGTCGTCGTCTTGCCCGAACCGCCCTTGCCCACGACTGCCAGCTTCACGCGGTCTCTCCAGACATCACTGCACCATCTCCTCGACCAGGGCGTCCGCCAGTGATTCTACTGCCTTCACCGCCGGACAGTCGGGAGCGGCGTCGATGGGAGCGAGGCGCTGGCGCTCGGCGTCGGCCAGGGCCTCGTCCCAGGGGATGACGCCCACCACCTCGAGGCCGGTGCGGCGGGTCACCAGCTCGGCGTCGCCCGGCTCCCGGGCCTTGCTCACCACGGCCACGACCCGTTGGGGGCCCTCGTCGAGCTGGGCCATGCGGGCCAGGCGCCGGCCGGAGAGCAGCGAGTGGGCCGTCGGCTCCACCACCACCAGCACCGTCTGGGCGAAGCTGCCCCATCCGGTGAACGCCTGGCGGGTGCCGCCGGGGAGGTCGCCGATGACGTTCCACTGGTCGGCGGGCAGGCGGCGGACGATCTGGAGGAAGGCCATCTGCGAGCGGAACAGCGCCGGCCCGCCGCCCTTGACCTTGCCGAACTGGAGGAAGCGCACCCCGTCGGGCGCCATCACCGCGTAGCGCTCGACAGCGTCGGCGGGGTCGAGGTCGGGGCGCAGCCGGAAGCGGGGCCCGTCCTCCCCCTCTTTGCGCTCGACCACGGCGTCGTCGGGGATGGGTGCCTCGTCGGACTCGAGCCCCAGGGAGAACGCCAGCCCCGGCAGGGGGTCGGAGTCGACGGCCAGCACCGGGGTGCCGCGACGGGCCAGTGCCCGTGCGAACGTGCCGGCGATGGCCGACTTGCCCGCCCCTCCCTTGCCTACGAACGCCACCTTCACGGTGTCACTCCTTCCCGCCGCCCACGGTCTCGGTCGCCGACGAAGGGGCACGTCGCCCCGGACGACTGTACGCCGGTGCCGGAGGCCGCGACATCGGGTCTCTACCCGGCGAGGGTCACGTCGACGGAGAACTCCTCGGCCTGCTCGGTGACCATGTCGGACACCCGGCCGGCGTCGCCCACGTCGGCGGCGGCCCGGGCCAGCGCGGCCAGGCGCGGCGCGGTGTCGCGGACGACGACGCGCTCGACCTCGGCCCGCATGGAGGTGCGGGCCGAGGTCTTGGCCTTGCGCACCTCACCGAGGACAGCGGCGGCCACCTCGAGCACGAGCGGGTCACCGTCGCCCGCCGCCGCCCGCAGGGCGCCCGGCTCCGGCCACGGGGCCCGGTGCACCGAGCCGTCGTTCCACCACGACCACACCTCGTCGGTGACATAGGGCAGGAAGGGGGCGAACAGGCGCACGATGGTGGACAGAGCCAGCGCCAGGGCCCGGTCGGCCGACGCCGCCTCGTCGTCGCCCCGGCTGCCATAGGCCCGGCTCTTCACCAGCTCGAGGTAGTCGTCGCAGAACGCCCAGAAGAACGCCTCGGTGCGTTCCAGGGCCCGGGCGTAGTCGTAGCCCTCGAAGGCGGTGGTGGCCTCGTCGACCACGTCGGCCAAGCGCGAGAGCATGGCCCGGTCGAGGGGCGCACCCACCTCGGTGGACTGCGCCGCCGCCTGCGTGTCGCCCAGGCGGGAGAGGACGAACTTCGACGCGTTCAGGACCTTGATGGTGAGGCGACGTCCCACCTTCAGCTGGCCGGGGTCCACCGCGGTGTCGACCCCGGGCCGCCCGCTCGCCGCCCAGTGGCGCACGGCGTCGGCGCCGTACTCCTCGAGGAGGGGCAGGGGCGTGACCACGTTGCCCTTGGACTTCGACATCTTCTTGCGGTCGGGGTCGAGCACGAACCCGGAGATGGCGGCGTGGGCCCAGGGGAGGCAGTCGTTCTCGAAGTGGGAGCGAACGACGGTGGAGAACAGCCACGTGCGGATGATGTCGTGGGCCTGGGGGCGCAGGTCCATGGGGAAGACGCGGGCGAACAGGTCGGGGTCGTCGACCCACGCCCCGGCGATTTGCGGGGTCAGCGACGAGGTGGCCCAGGTGTCCATCACGTCGGGGTCGCCTGCGAAGCCGCCCGGTCTGTCGCGCTGGTCGGGCTGGTAGCCGTCGGGGACGTCGGTCGACGGGTCGACGGGCAACCGGGCCTCGTCGGGTCGCAGCGGGTGGGCATGGTCGACGGCGCCGTCGGGCCCGATCGGGTACCAGAGGGGGAGGGGGACACCGAAGAAGCGCTGCCGGCTCACCAGCCAGTCGCTGTTGAGGCCCCGGACCCACGACTCGTACCGGGCCTGCATGTACGGCGGGTGCCAGGTCAGCTCGGCGCCCCGGGCCAGGAGGGCGTCGGTGTGATCGAGGGTGCGGAAGAACCACTGCCGGCTGGTCACGATCTCGAGGGGGCGGCTGCCCTTCTCGAAGAACTTCACCGCGTGGCTGATGGCCTGAGGCTCGCCGACGAGGTCACCGGAGTCGCGCAGCAACTCGACCATGCGAGCGCGGGCCTGCTTCACCGTCTTGCCCGCCAGCTCCTCCCACACCGCCTGGCCCCCGTCGCCGAACGGCACCGGCGCCTCCTGGCGGACCCGGCCGTTGCGCTCGAGGATGGCGCGCACGGGCAGGCCCAGTTCGCGCCACCAGATCACGTCGGTGAGGTCGCCGAAGGTGCACACCATGGCGATGCCGGTGCCCTTGTCGGGGTCGGCCAGGGCGTGGGCCACCACCGGCACCTCGACGCCGAACAGCGGTGTGGCGACGGTGCCGCCGAACAACGGGCGGTACCGGTCGTCGTCGGGGTGGGCCACCAGGGCCACACAGGCGGCCAGCAGCTCGGGGCGCGTGGTGTCGATCTCCACCCCGGCGCCGTCGTGGCCGGCGAAGACCAGGCGGTGGTAGGCCCCCGCCTCGTCGCGGTCCTCGAGCTCGGCCTGGGCCACCGCCGTCTGGAAGTCGACGTCCCAGAGCGTCGGCGCCTCCGACTGGTAGGCGATGCCCTTGTCGAGCAGGCGCAGGAAGCCCCGCTGCGACGCCCGTTGGGACCGCTCGTCGATGGTGGCGTAGGTCATGGTCCAGTCGACGGAGAGGCCCAGGTGACGCCACACCGCCTCGAAGGTCTTCTCGTCGGTGGCGGTGAGGCGGTGGCACAGCTCCACGAAGTTGGGCCGCGACACCGGTACCGGACGGTCAGACGACGTGAAACTCTCGGGCGGCGTGAAGTCGGGGTCGTAAGGGAGGGAGGCGTCGCAGCGCACGCCGTAGTAGTTCTGCACCCGGCGCTCGGTGGGCAGGCCGTTGTCGTCCCATCCCATGGGGTAGAAGACCTCGCGGCCCCGCATGCGCTGGAACCGGGCGATGGTGTCGGTGTGCGTGTAGGAGAAGATGTGGCCGATGTGCAGCGAGCCACTGACCGTGGGGGGCGGGGTGTCGATGGCGTAGACCCGGTCGCGAGGGGCGGTGCGGTCGAAGCGGTAGGTGCCGTCGGCCTCCCACCGCTCGATCAACTTGCGCTCCAGGCCGTCGAGGCTGGGTTTGTCGGGGACGGTCGGGCTCATGTGAGGGTTACCGTAACCGGATGATCAGGCTGTACGACACGGCGTCGGCCACCGAGCGCGAGCTCGAGCTTCGCGACCCCGGACGTCTGGCGATGTACGTGTGCGGGCCGACAGTGTACGACCACCCCCACGTGGGCCACGGCCGCGCCGTGCTGGTCTACGACGTGTTGCGCCGCTACCTCGAATGGTGCGGCATCGACGTCCGCCATGTCTCCAACATCACCGACATCGACGACAAGATCATCGCCCGGGCCCAGCGCGACGGGCGCGGCACCGAGGAGGTGGCCGCCGAGTTCGAGGCGGCCTGGTACACCGCTGTCGACGCCCTCGGTGTGCTGCGACCCCACGCCGATCCCCACGCCACCGCCTACGTCGACGACATGGTCGACCTCGTCGCCCGCCTGGTCGACAGTGGCCACGCGTATGCCACCGACGAGGGCGTGTGGCTGGCCACCGACACGGTGGCGGGCTACGGCCTGCTGGCCCGCCAGCCCCTCGACAGCCTCCGGTCGGGCGCCCGGGTCGGCGTGGTGGCGTCCAAGCGGTCACCCCTCGACTTCGCCCTGTGGAAGCTGACACCCCCCGACGAACCATCGTGGCCGTCGCCGTGGGGACCGGGGCGGCCCGGCTGGCACACCGAGTGCGTGGTCATGTCACTCGACCTGTTGGGCGAGGACTTCGACCTGCACGCCGGTGGCGCCGACCTCACCTTTCCCCACCACGAGAACGAGCGGGCCCAGGCGGTGGCCCTCGGACGGCCGTTCTCGCGACGGTGGATGCACCACGCCTTCGTGGAGGTGGCAGGCGAGAAGATGTCGAAGTCGCTCGGCAACTTCACCACCCTCACCGACCTGCTCGCCGCCCACGACCCCCGGGCCTACCGGCTGCTGGTGCTCCAGTCGCAGTACCGCAAGCCCATGGAGGTCACGCCCGCCACCCTCGACGCCGCCACCCGCTCGGTGGCCGCCCTCGACGACTTCGCCCGGCGCGCCGCCGAGGTGCCGGTGGCGCCGTCCGACGAGGCGGCCATGGCCTCGTTCCGGTCGCGCCTGGACGATGACCTCGATACGCCGGGCGTGGTCGCCGACATGGCCGACCTGCGCCGGCGGGCCAACGCCCTGCTCGACGCCGGTGACAGCGCCGGCGCCGCCCCCCTCGCCGCCGCGGTGGCCGAGATGGCCGCCGTGCTCGGCCTGGAGCTGCGGGGGGGAGCCACGTCGGTGGGGGGAGGCGGCGGCGGCGCCGGGTTGCCCGCCGATGTGGCAGCGCGCCTGGTCGAGCGCGACGAGGCGCGGTCCGGAAAGGACTGGGCGGCAGCCGACCGCATCCGCGCCAGCCTGGAGGCGGACGGCTGGGTCGTGGAGGACACCGCCGGGGGGACGCGGGTGCATCGTTGACCTGGTATGGGAGGCAGGTGCTAGCGTTGGATTTCGAGGGATTGGCGTCTGTACGGCAACACCGCACGGGTTGAGCAGTCCCCTCCGCATATCCGTACCTATCAAGGGGAAGTGCCAACCGTGGCAACCGGTACCGTCAAGTGGTTCAATGCAGACAAGGGCTTCGGATTCATCAGCCAGTCCGACGGCCAGGACGTTTTCGTCCACTTCAGCGCCATCCAGACCTCGGGCTACCGCAGCCTCGAGGAGGGCCAGAACGTCGAGTTCGAGGTCCAGAAGGGCCCCAAGGGCCTGCAGGCTGCAAACGTCAAGCCCGTCCAGCAGTAGTACTGCGTTCTGGCGAGTCCGGCCGGCACCGCCGGCCGGATTTTGACCTGTTCACCTCTGTGAACTTCGCTGGGCCGCGTGCCTCGTCGTTCACCTGAGTCCAAGCGGGCCCCGCTCCCGGCGGGATTCGGGACGATCTGGTCCACCGTCGCCATCGACCTGGTGGGCTTCGGGATCATCCTGCCCGTCCTGCCCCTGTACGCCGAGCGCTACGGGGCCTCTCCGGCCACCGTCGGCCTGCTCCTGGCATCGTTCTCGATCGCCCAGCTGCTGCTGGCGCCGGTGTGGGGAGCGGTGTCTGACCGCGTCGGCCGCAAGCCCGTGCTCGTCCTGTCCCTGGTCGGCACCGCGGTGGGCAGCCTGGTCACCGGGCTGGCGGGATCGCTCCCCTTGCTGTTCGTGGGCCGGCTGCTCGACGGTGCGTCGGGCGCCAGCGTCTCGGTGGCCCAGGCGTCGGCTGCCGACCTGGCCGAGCCCGGCCAGCGGGCCCGGCTGTTCGGCCTGTTGGGAGCAGCCTTCGGCGTGGGGTTCGTCGCCGGGCCTGCCCTCGGCTCCCTCGCCGCTCTGGTCGACCCCCGGCTGCCCTTCTTCGTCGCCGCCGCCCTGGCCGGCGTCAACGCGGTGGTCGCCACCCGCCGGCTGCCGGAGACCAACCCACGCCATGTCTCGGCTCCCGCCGAGCGTCCCATGGCGGTGGCCGACGGCATCGGCGCCGAGGGCATGGGCGGCCTCGACCCCGGGGCGGCGGTCGACCCCGATCCCGACCGCTCCACGGCCAGGGAGCGCACCTCGCGCGATGGTCGGCGCGTCGCCGTGGCCGGAGGGCCGGGCCTGACCCGCCTGGTGGCGGTGGGATTCGGCTCCTTGGTGGCCTTCAGCGCCTTCGAGGCCACCTTCGCCCTCTTCGGCGAGCGCCGCCTCGGCTTCGGCCTGGCGTCCACCGGCGCGGTCTTCACCGCCATCGGCCTGGTGCTGGCACTGGTCGAGGGCGGGCTGGTCCACCCCGCCGTCCGTCGCCTGGGGGAGATCCGCGCCCTGCGCCTGGCCCTGGCCGTCAACGCCGTCGGCCTGGTCCTGCTCGCCGCCGTGCATTCGTGGTGGGTGCTGGTGCCCGCCCTGGCCGCCCTGATCGTCGGCCAGGGCCTGGCCACACCGTCGTTGACGGCGGCCACCGCATCGGTCGCCTCCGAGGGCCGGCGCGGGGGAGTGCTCGGGCTGCAGCAGTCCGCCGGAGGCCTGGCCCGGGTGGTGGGCCCCCTCCTCGGCGGCCTGGCCTTCCAGCACATCGGTATCCCCGCCCCTTACCTGGCCGGAGCGGCGATCATGGTGGTGTGCGCCCTGGTCCTCGGATGAACGTGCGATAGGGGGCTCCGATGAGTGACGAGTGTTGCGGTGGCCCCCGTGCGCCGGACCCGGAGGGGGGCCGGGCCGAAGAGACGGTGTCGTTCTGGCACGGGCGGACGGCCCGGACGGCGGCCGCCTCCGGCGCGCTGCTCGGAGCCGGGCTGGTCACCTCGGCCGCCGGGGCCCATAGCCTGAGCGTCGGACTGGAGGTGGCGGCGCTGGGTGTCGGCGGGTGGACCTTCGTGCCCCAGTCGGCCGTCGACCTGGTGCGGGGTCGCCTCGGGGTGGGCACGCTCATGACCATCGCCGCCATCGGCGCGGTCATGTTGGGCGAGATCACCGAGGCGGCCTCGCTGGCCTTCCTGTTCTCCATCGCCGAGTCTCTCGAGCACTTTGCCGTCGTCCGGACCCGCCGGGGGCTGCGTGGCCTTTTGGACCTGGTCCCCGAGCGGGCCCTCGTCCGCCGCGGCGGCGTCGAGACCGAGGTCGACCCCGGCACCCTTCGTCCCGGCGACGTCCTGGTGGTCCGTCCCGGGGAGCGCCTGGTGACGGACGGGGTGGTGCGGGCCGGGCGCTCGACGCTGGACCAGTCGGCTCTCACCGGCGAGTCGGTGCCGGTCGAGTGCGGCCCGGGCCAGACCGTGTTGGCCGCCAGCATCAACGGGAGCGGCGTCCTCGACGTGGAGGTCACCGCCGCCACGGCCGACAGCTCCGTGGCCCGGGTGGTGCACATCGTGGAGGAGGCCCAGGAGCGAAAGGGCAGCGGCCAGCGTCTGGCCGAGCGCATCGCCCGGCCGCTGGTGCCCGCCATCATGGTGATCGCCGCCCTGGTCGCGGTGGTGGGCACTGTGGTTGGTGACCCCGCGGTGTGGGTGGCGCGGGCCCTGGTCGTGCTGGTGGCCGCCGCTCCCTGCGCCTTCGCCCTGTCGGTGCCCGTCACCGTCGTCGCTGCGGTGGGCGCTGCCACCCGCAGCGGTGTGCTCATCAAGGGCGGGGCCGCCCTGGAGGCGCTGGCCGGTGTGCGCGTGGTGGCGCTCGACAAGACCGGCACCCTGACCCGCAACCTGCCCGCCGTCGTCAAGGTGCTCACTGCGGGCGCCGCCACGCGGAACCAGGTGCTCGGCGTGGCGGCCGCCCTCGAGGCCCACAGTGAGCACCCGCTGGCGGGCTCCATCCTGGCCGCCGCTCCGGTAGCTGTCCCGGTGGCCCAAGACGTGGAGGCGGTGATCGGCCACGGTCTCGTCGGCACCATCGACGGCGTCGCCGCCCGGCTGGGCAAGCCCGGCTTCGTGGATGCCGGGGCGTTGACGGCCGAGGTGTCGATGCTGCAGGAGGTAGGCGCCACGGTCGTGCTCGTCGCCAGTGGTGGCCGTACGCTCGGCGCCATCGCTGTGCGCGATGAGCTCCGCCCCGAGGCCGCCGCCGTGGTGGGGGCCTTGCGTCAGCTGGGTGTGGCACGGGTGGCCATGCTCACCGGCGACAATCGCCGCACCGCCGAGGCCCTGGGTGCAGCCTGCGGCGTTGACGAGGTCAGATCCGAGTTGCTGCCCGAGGACAAGGCCCGCATCATCACCGACCTTCGGGTCTACGGGCCCGTCGCCATGGTCGGCGACGGCATCAACGACGCTCCCGCCCTGGCCACCGCCGACGTGGGCGTGGCCATGGCCGCGGTCGGTGCCGACGTGGCCATCGAGGCATCCGATGTGGCCATTATGGGCCAGGACCTCGCCCACCTTCCCGCGGTGCTCGCCCACGCCCGCAGGGCAGGACGCATCATGCGCCAGAACCTGGCCCTGTCGGCGGCCATCCTCGTGGTGCTCGTCCCGCTGGCGGCCACGGGAGTCCTCGGTCTGGCCACGGTGGTGGCTGCCCATGAGCTGGCCGAGGTGGTTGTCATCGCCAACGGGGTACGGGCCGGGCGCCACCGAGGGGTCGCGACCGTCGGCCCAGGTCCCGTCAGTGGCACGCCCGCGACCGGCACTGCGGTGCCCGCCGCCGTCTGTGAGGACGACTGCTGCCGCGACGCGGAGGCGCGCATGACGCGCACGATGGCCGGGGACGTGTCCTCCGGGGGCAACACTCCCGGACACGGCGAACGTTCGGGAGTCGTCGGCCCCGGGTAACATATGAACATGTCCTCAGACGAGGTGGCGCTGCGGGCGCCGGTGGCCCTCGACGAGTGCGAGGTGCGCCTCGTCGATCCCGAACGGGTGGCGTCGGTCCGCACCACCATGCCGGCACGCGACGTGGTCGACGAGCTGGCCGACGGCGTGTTCAGCCTGCTCGCCGACCCCAACCGGCTCCGCTTGCTGGTCTGCCTGCTCGAAGGCGGCGAGATGTGCGTCTGCGACCTGGCCGCGGCGGTGGGGATGGGGGAGTCGGCGGCATCGCACGCCTTGCGCCTGTTGCGGGCCCACCGGGTGGTGAAGGTGCGCCGGTCGGGGCGCATGGCCTACTACTCGCTGACCGACGGCCACGTGCGGCTCCTCCTCGATGTGGCCCTCGAACACGTCGGCCACGGCGATGACTGAGCCTCACCTCGGTGGCGCCGGGCCCGGGGCCCGCGAGGCACCGGCGGGGGACGCGGTGGCCGGCCGGCGCAGTGGCCGGCTGCAGCTGGCCCTGGGCCTCAACGTCGTCATCGTGGTCGTCCAGATCGTCCTCGGCATCGCCGCCCACTCGCTGGGGTTGCTGGCCGATGCCGGCCACAACCTCACCGATGTCGCCGCCGTGGCTGCCTCGCTGGCGGCGGTGCGCTGGGCGTTGCGGCGACCGACCACCGAGCGATCGTTCGGCTACCACCGGGGCACCATCCTGGCGGCACTGTTCAACGCCGCCAGCATCCTGGCCATCACCGTGTTCATCTTCTACGAAGGTGTCGTCCGGCTGTTCGATCCCCAGCCGGTCAGCGGCGGCACCGTGCTGGTGGTGGCAGGAGTCGCCGCCGTGGTGAACACGATGGCTGCCCTTGCCGTGCGCGAGCACAGCCACGGTCATCCGCACGGGGCGGAGGCCGGGCTGGGGGCGGCAACCGATCTCAACATGCGGTCGGCCATGCTGCACATGATCAGTGACGCCCTGGCATCGCTGGGCGTGGCCGTCGCCGGCGCCGTCATCGTCGTCACGGGTGGCAACTTCTGGGTCGACCCGGCGGTGTCGCTCGGCATCGGCGCGCTGATCGCCTGGCAGGCCTGGCGGCTCATGCGCCAGGCCGCCGAGGTGCTGTTGGAGTCCACCCCGACCGGGCTCGACTCCGAGGTTCTCCAGCAGGCCATGGCCTCGGTGGACGGCGTGGAGACCGTCCACGACCTGCACGTGTGGAGCCTGTCCAGTGAGGTGCGGGCACTGTCCGCCCACCTCGTGCTGGCCGGGCATCCCAGTCTGGAGGAGGCCCAGGTGGTGGGGACGGCGGTGAAGCGGGCCATCAGCCGGCCCTTCGCCATCGCCCACGCCACCTTGGAGCTCGAGTGCGAGTCGTGCGTGGACGATGGCACCTGGTGCGCCATGGACCTGGCTCCCGGCAGAGACGACTGTGGCCATGACGACGACCACGGCCACGTCGACCGGCCATGACTGACGCTCAGCACCACCACACCAACGACCACGAGGCCCACGACCACGAGGCCCACGACC
>JBBWZS010000077.1:0-5092 GCA_039649175.1 Acidimicrobiaceae bacterium | reverse complement strand
ACCGCGGAACGAAGACGGACGGCAAGGGACATGGAGACCCCTCCAAGGTACCGGCGGGGGTGAACCATGGTCCAAGCAGGGCAGGCGGTAGCCTCGGCGACGTGATCCGGCGCGTGGTCCGGGGGACGGGCAAGACGCTCATTGCCACCGGCGTCCTCATCCTCCTGTTCGTGGCGTACCAGCTCTGGGGCACCGGGCTGGCCCACGATCGCGACCAGCGACGGCTCCGGTCCAGTTTCGCCGCCGAGCTGGCCGCGCCGCCGCCCAGCGTCCCCGCCGCGGCCACGTCGCCCTCCACCGTGGCCCAGCCCCTCGCCCCCTTTGAGAACGTCTGCTCCCAGTGCGCGGCCGTCATCAACATCCCCAAGATCGGCCTGGACGAGGTCGTGGTCGAGGGGGTCGGGGTGGAGGAGCTGAAGGAGGGCGTCGGGCACTACCCCGACACCAAGCTTCCCGGCGAGAAGGGCAACGCCGCCCTCGCCGGCCACCGCACCACCTACGGGCACCCCTTCAACCGCATCGACTAGCTAGGTCCCGGCGACGAGATCGTGGTCACCACCCGGGCCGGCACCTTCCACTACCAGTGGATGGAGAAGAAGGTCGTCACCCCCGAGACGGTGTCGGTCCTCGACGACACGCCCGACGACCGCCTCACCCTGACCACCTGCAACCCCAAGTACAGCGCGGCCGAGCGCCTGATCGTGGTGGCCAAGCTGATGACGCCGCCTGTCGCCCCACCGGCCAACGCGGCTCCGGCGGCCACCACCCCGTCGCCCCCCCGCTCCCAGGAGCTGGCCGCCGGCGACACCCCCGCCGGGCTGTCCGGGGCCGGGGCCACCAGTCGCCCGGCCATCGCCTGGGGCATCCTGGCCGCCTGCGTCTGGCTGGCCGCCTGGGCCGCGGGCCGATGGTCCGGCCGGCGCTGGACGGCATACCTGATCGGCACACCGATCTTCCTTGTCCTGCTCTTCATGTTCTTCGAGAACTTCGCCCGGCTCCTACCAGCCAACGTCTAAATAGGCGGATCGTCGAACACGGTCGCTCGAACAGTCAGCGCCCGGCCGTAACAGCATGAGCGCCCCCGCCCCACCATGGCTGAGCGGCCGGGAACCAGGTCACCACGCCCCCGGAAGGGATGCACGCTATATTTCGCATCGCACGTTTGGAATGCCGGGGAGAAGGACTGGAAATGACACGTACCCGTTGTCGCATCGCGGTCGGGCTTGTAGCTGCTGCGGCGTTCGTGGTGCCTGCGGGCCTGGCTTGGGCCTGCGTCGCTCCGGTCTCGCTGACCGTGGCCAATCCCTCGGTACAGCCCGGCGGCACCGTGAACGTCTTGTTCAGGGAGTTCGCCCAGGGCGCGCCGATCGAGGTCCACCTGGACTCGCCGACGGGACCGCTGCTGGCTACCCAGGCGGCGCCCACCACGACGATGACCAGCTCCAGCAACCTGGACGTAACCATCCCGGCCAACACCCCGTTCGGGACGCACGTCCTCGTGTCGGTGCAGAACTACCACAACATGAACTCTGGGAACATCGCCCGGGCCACGATCTACGTCGGCACGCTGCCGCCTCCCACCGTGGCGCCCGTGGCCCGGCCCGCGCATGCGGAAGTCGGTTCGGGGCCCAGTGGGTCAACACTGCTCCTGATCGGTCTCGGCGTGGGCGGAGCGCTGCTGCTGGTGGCGGCCATGTGGAGCCTGGCAGCTGGCGGCGGACGCCCGCAGCCCGACGCGCAAACTGCGACGAAGTAGTTCTCGGAGGGGCCTTTCAGCCTCTTCACGCCGAAGGCCGCCGAGGCGAGGGTGGCGCACACATTTCCTGGGGGAACGAACGATGAGGTTCAGGAACGTCCGTCGCTATGCCATGGCGGCTGCGGCCGCAGCGGTCGTGGCCGCCTCCGCCGGCCCCGCCGTGGCTCAGACGAGCACCGCGTACAAGCAGGCCACCTTCAAGGCGCAGAGCGCCAAGGTGAAGACGCTCAACGCCGCGGTGAGCATGACCAAGGACGAGCAGGCGCCGGCGCGTGCCTTCACTGCGCCGAGCTCCATGGCCGTCGACCCGGAGAACCCGCGGATCATCGTCGCCGCCACCGCCAATCAGCGCAACAAGACGTGCTATCTCACGGTCTCCACCGATGCCGGCGCCACGTGGCACCTGTCCAAGGAACAGCCGGGGGTGGGCTCCTACCCGTACTGCACCAACACGAGCGCGGCCGTGCCCGAGGTGTCCCTGGCCTGGGGCCGCAACGGCACCCTGTACTACGGGCGGCAGGCCTACGGCGACGGCGAGGGTCCACGGGAAGGCAGGTCGAGCATCATGCTGGCCCGCACCACCGACCTCGGCGTGACCTGGAAGACGACCATGGTCGAGGACAACCGGAGCCAGCCGGATCCCGCCAATACGGCAAACGTCTCTACCTCGGCCACGGGGGTTACGAGCCTCGTCGTGGACACCTCGGGCGCCCATGACGTGGTGTACATCGGCTACTCCCACAGCTTCACGAACGCACCGGCCGGCTCTCCCCTGCGCAATGCGCACCTCATGGTGACCAGCTCCGCCGACGGCGGAGCGACGTTCGCCAAGGCGGTCGATCTGAACGAGCAGAGCCAGCGTCCGAGCGTCGACCTTGGTGGCAAGACCTTCCCGCTCCTCATGCGCACCGGCTTCGGCGCACCGTTCATGACGGTGCACAACGGCACTCTCCTGGTCGCGGCCGGGCCGGACTTCGCCGCCGCCTCCGACCCGCCCACGGCCCCGGCCGACTCCGGGGCGGGCGGCAGCCCCGGCTCTTGGTTCAACTTCGCCCTGCCGCAGCTGATCGCCCGCTCGACCGACCAGGGCAAGACCTTCAACATCGGGACCTTCGACGGGCCCAAGTACGACGGGACCGGGGCCATGACCGGCATAGGCTGGACGGCCAAGGGCGGTTCCTCGGGCACCTTCCTCGCCGCCTACGCGGCTACGCCAGCGACCTCGCCCACCTCCGGTGTGGCCGACATCGTGCTCCAGCGCTCCACCGACGGCGGGGTCACGTGGTCGGAGCCGCTGGCCATCGACGACATCGCACCCGGCGAGAACGTCAACAACTTCTACCCCCAGATGAGTGTCGCCCCGAACGGGCGGGTGGACCTGGTCTGGCAGGACAACCGTGGTCTGGCCGACAACCTCATCAACGTGCGGTACACCTACACCACCGATGGCGGCCTGACCTGGGCGCCGAGCACCGTGGTCAACGACCGACCGCTCAACTTCAACTACGGGATCAGCTTCAACTCGGACCTGCGGTACACGCCCGGCGTGGCCTCCACCAACGCGTTCGCCGCCATCGGGTGGGCCGACAGCCGGTTCGCCGACGATGTGACCCAGACGCAGGACGCCTTCGGCACCGTCGCCCAATTCACGCCGCTGCCCGCGACCTCCAACACGGTTGCGCCCAAGATCGCCGCCGCCTTCGGCGGGGTGCTGGCGGCCGGCCTCGTGCTGCTGGCGGTCATGGTCGTCCGGCGGCGGAAGGAAGTCACGCCGCCGACGACCACGTTGGGCAAGCAGCCGGTCGGCGCCCGGTGACCCCCGGTCCTGGCCCGGATCGCCGACCGGCACGGTCGTTCGCCTGAGAGGCCCGCGCCCGAGGCGTGCTACTGGCTGATCTGCAACGGCACGGTCACGGTTGCAGCGCCCTTGCCCGGCTCGAGGACCGTCACCGACGCCACCCAGGACCCACCCATCGAGAACTTGAGGTCGGCGTCGTAGACACCGCCCGCCCTTTCCTTGGCCACCCTGCTCACGCCAGGGTGCTGCATGTCCGGCATGTCGGCACCGAAGCACACCTTGGCACCGATCAAGGGCTGGCCGTCGTGCCGCACGGCCAGGTGGAAGGTCGTACCGTCGGGCCGGGGAGGGTCGGGGTCCGACGTGACCGACACGGTGTAGGTCGCGTCCGGCGTGCCCACGCCGCACTCGCCGGCGCTGACCAGGGGACTGGATGGGTCGCCGGCCGAAGATTGGACCTGGGACGTGCTCGAACCGCCTCCCCGGATGGCCAGGAAGGCCACGATGAACACGACGGCGGCGACGGCGACGAGGGCGAGCCGAGGGCTGAGCGCCCCATGCTCCCGGCCGGCCCGCAGTGGTCGGCTCACCGTGGCGACAGTAGACGATGCACCATGGGGCATGAGCAGGGCGACGGTCCTTGTCAGCGGTCGCCGGGTGCCACCGCCGGCGGCATGCCACCATCTGGCGTGGCCCCGTCGTCTGCCTCCGTTCCGGAGCCGGGGGCCCGACCGGACCCTGTGCTGGCCCGTCGGGCCCGGATCGGCCGGGCCGTCGCCGCCGGCAAGCGCGTGGGCTACAGCCTGTGGCTGGTGTCGATCGTGGTCTTCGTCTTCGGCGCGGCGACGACGTTCCGGCCGGCCATGGTCACCTGCGTCATCGGCTGCCTGGCCGTCGGCTCGGTGCTGCTGGCCCCATCGATCGTCCTCTCCTACGGAATACGGGCCGCGGATCGCGAGGACCGCGAGGCACGGGATGGCTAGGGCCGCGGTGCTCACCGCCCTGGACGGGCCGCTCGTCGTCCGCGACGACGTGGAGGTCGACGATCCGCGGGCTGGAGAGGTCCGCATCCGGGTCGCGGCCTGCGGCGTCTGCCGCTCGGATCTGTCCATGCAGGACGGCACCCTGCCGGTCCCGTTGCCCGCGGTCCTGGGCCACGAGGCATCGGCGGTGATCGATGCGGTCGGCGACGGGGTGACGGACCTGGAACCGGGCGACCACGTCGTCGTCTCGTGGGTACCTCAGTGCGGCGACTGCTTCTTCTGCCGACGGGGCCAGCCGCAACTCTGCCAGACCTCCGACGTGGTCCTGGTGGCGGGCGGCCTCCTCGACGGCACGCCCCGCCTCCGGCTCGACGGCGCCCCCCTGTTCCAGATGTCCGGCGTCGGAAGCTTCTCCGACGTCACGGTGATCCCGGCGTCGTCGGCGGTCAGGATCCCCGACGACGTGCCCCTGGACCTGGCCGCGCTCCTCGGCTGTGCCGTGCTCACCGGCGTCGGCGCCGCGCTGAACACGGCGACGATACGCCCGGGCGACGC
>JBBWZS010000062.1:0-15425 GCA_039649175.1 Acidimicrobiaceae bacterium | reverse complement strand
GCCGCCTCCCGGGCCACCCGCCCGAGGCGCTCGGTGGCCCTGGCCGCCTTGTCCGGGTCCCAGCGCACGACCGAGCGGGCGGCGGTGAAGGCGATGATGCGGTCGACCCCGAGCTCGGTGAGCTTCTGCACCGCCCACTCGGGCCGCTCGCCTTTGACCAGGGCGAAGGCCACGGCCACCGGCGGTGCGGGCCGGCGGTCGACGGTGATCTCACCCACAGGCTCGAGGGCGGGGCCGAAGCGGCAGTGCCGCCATCGCCCGGCGCCGTCGCCCACGGTGAGGACGTCACCGGGGCGCAGGCGGAGGACCCGGGACAGGTGGTGGCGGTCACCGGGGTCGAGCTCGGGCACGTGCAGGTCGGCCACGAAGGCGTGCGCCCGCGACGGGCCCACGCCGTCTACTTGAAGGCCGAGCGGATGCGGGCCCAGGCGCTGGAGTCGGGCGGGGCGACCTCGTCGCCGCGCTCGGCGGCCAACCGGCGCAGCAGCTCCTCCTGCTCCCGGCTCAGGTCGTCGGGCGTGTCGACCACCACCTGCACGAGCAGGTCGCCGCGGCCCCGGCCGTCGACGTGGGGGACACCTCGGCCCCGCAGGCGGAAGACCCGCCCGTTCTGGGTGCCCTTGGGGACCACCAGGTCTTCGGTGCCGTCGAAGGTCTCGTAGCGCAGGTGGGCGCCGAGGGCCGCCTGGGTGACGGGCAGGTGCAACATGTGCACCAGGTCGTAGCCCTGGCGGGTGAAGCGGGAGTCGGGCTTGACCCGCAAGTGCACGAAGAGGTCGCCGGGCTGGCCGCCCCGGGGACCGGCCGAGCCCCGCCCCGGCACCCGCAGGGTCGAGCCGTTGTCGACCCCGGCGGGGACGTCGACGGTGAAGGTCTGCTCCTTGGTGACCCGGCCCTCGCCCCGGCACGTCGGGCACGGGTCGGCGATGGTCTGACCCGTCCCTGAGCAGCGCCGGCACGGGCTGGCGGTGACCATCTGGCCCAGGATCGACTGGCGGACCTGGCGGACCTCGCCCGCCCCGCCGCACGCCTGGCAGGTCTCGGGCTGGGTGCCGGCTCGGGCGCCGCTGCCCGAACAGCTCTCGCAGGTGACGGGGAGCCGGGCCCGCACCTGGGTCTCGGTGCCGAAGGTGGCGCCCTTGAAGTCGATCTCGACGGCCGTCTCCATGTCTGACCCCCGCGGCGGGCCGCCGCCGCGGCGACCGCCACCGAAGCCACCGGCGCCGCCGAAGAAGGTCTCGAACAGGTCGCCCAGACCGCCGCCGAAGCCCTCGGTGCCGAAGCCGCCGGTCGCCCCACCACTGGCGCCCGTGCCCGCCGCCCCCGACCCTCGCACCCCTTCGGGCCCGAACATGTCGTAGCGGCGGCGCCGCTCGGCGTCGCGCAGCGTCTCGTAGGCGAGGGTGACGGCCTTGAATCGCTCCTCGGCCGCCGGGTCGCTGTTGGTGTCGGGGTGCAGTTCGCGGGCCCGCCGGCGGTAGGCCTTCTTGATGTCGTCCTCGGTCGCGCTCGAGCTCACGCCCAACAGGGCGTAGTAGTCCTCAGCCATCTCTGAGGCGCTGGGCGAGGCGGGTGCTCACCACGGCGACGGCGGCCATGGCCCGGTCGTAGTCCATCCGGGTGGGGCCGAGGACGCCGATGGTGCCGGCGGGGCCACCGGAGGCCGCGTACGGGGCCACCACCACCGAGCACTCGGCCAGCGACTCGGTGCCGTGCTCGGCGCCGATCGACACCAGCTTGTCCTGGCGCAGGGCGTCCTGGAGCACGCTCACCACGACGTACTGCTGCTCGAGCATGACGAGCACGTGGCGGACGGTCTCGATGGCCTCGAAGGTGGCGGCCATGCGTGAGGCCCCTCCCACGTAGACGTGCTCGGGGTCCCTGCGCTGGCTGCCGGCCAGCGCCGCCTGGGCCTGGGCCACGAGGCGGTCGGTGAGGTCGTCACCGGTGGGCACCGCCACCGGGGCGTCGACCTGGGGGCGGCCCCAGAGGTGGCCGGCGAGGTGCACCGACGCCGCCGACACCGTGGTCTCGGGCGTCTCGGCGTTGAGCTCGAGGGTCTCCTTCTCCACCGTGCCGTCGGACAGCACGGCCACGGCCAGGGCCACCCGCGGGCCCAGCGCCACCAGCTGGAACGAGCGCACGGTGGCGTTCTCGTGGACGGTGGCCATCACCACCGCCGCGCAGTCGGTGAGGCTCGACAGCAGGCGCCCGGTGTCGTCGAGCATCTGCTCGAGCTCGCCGTGGGCCTTGGCGAAGAAGTCCTCGACCTGGCGCTTCTTGGCCGGCTCCAACGGTCCCGGGGGCGTCCCCAGCCCGTCGACGTAGAAGCGGTACCCCTTGTCGGTGGGCACCCGGCCGGCGCTGGTGTGGGGGTGGATGAGGTAGCCGTCGCGCTCGAGCACCGCCATCTCGTTGCGGACGGTGGCCGCCGACACGCCCAGGTCGCCCAGGCGCGCCACATGGGCAGAGGCCACGGGCTGGGCCGTCTGGATGTACTCCTTGACTACGGCGCGGAGGATGGCGGCCTTACGCTGGTCGAGCATCGGTTCGCCTCTGATGATACCGACCCCCGGCGCCAACTCCGGGTGTCCGGTCGTCGGTGCGGTGAAAACGGGGCCACACACGACGGACCGGGGCCCGTCGTGTGTGGATCGTGTCTTGGGGGGACATCCCTATTCTCCGTCTTCGGGCCCGCTTCGACAATCGCCCGACCGGACCTTTCTCGATGGTCAGGTCGGCGGCGGGGGCCTGGTCACAACGGACTAGAACAGCTTCGTCCGCAGGGCATAGACGGCCGCCTCGACCCGGGAGCGCAGGTGGAGCTTGTCGAGGATGTTGGCCATGTGGTTCTTGACCGTGTTCTCGGACAGGTTGAGCGCCGCCGCCGCCTCCTTGTTGGTGCGGCCCTGGGCGACGAGGCGGAGCACGTCGAGCTCACGGTCGGACAGGCGGCCGGTGGCCTCGGCCGGGCGCCCCTCGGCCATGGCCGCGAACTCGGCCATCAACTTGGTGGCCATGGACGGGTTGATGAGGCTCTCGCCCCGGGCCACCGCCCGCACCCCGTCCACGACGGTGTCGAACGACGAGTCCTTCAGGAGGTAGCCGTTGGCCCCGGCCCGCACCGCGGCGTAGAGGTCGTCGTCGTCGTCGCTGGCGGTGAGCATGATCACCCGGGTCGACGGCGCCTCGTCACGGATGTGGGCCGCCGCCTCGATGCCGCCCATCTTCGGCATGCGCACGTCCATGAGCACGACGTCGGGGGCCAGCTCGGCGGTGCGGGCCACCGCCTCGGCGCCGTCGGCCGCCTCGGCCACGGTGAACCCCGCCTCGGTGTCGAGCACCGTCCGCAGGCCGCGCCGGAACAGCTCCTCGTCGTCGACCACGAGCACGCTGATGGCGTCGGCCGCGTCGGTCATGTGGTCGTCCATCGGTCCATTGTCCCCCGTTCCGGGGTGGGGCGGGCAGGATTGGGGGCGTGTCCGCCCATTCCCGCTCCTGGGCCGAGCGCGACGCCGCCGTGGTGTGGCACGGCTTCACCCAGATGCAGGGCTATGCCGACGCCGCCCTCGTCGTCGACCGGGCCGAGGGTCACGAGCTCATCGACGTCGACGGCCGCCGCTACCTCGATGCCATTTCGTCGCTGTGGGTGAACACCCTCGGCCACCGGGTTCCCGAGTTGGACGACGCCGTTCGTGACCAGCTCGACCGGGTCGCCCACTCGACCATGCTCGGGCACGGCAACCGGGTCGTCGTGGAGCTGGCCGAGGCCCTGGCTGCGGTGGTACCCGTCGACCGTCCCCACATCCTGTTCGCATCCGACGGCGCGTCGGCCGTCGAACAGGCCCTCAAGGTGGCCTTCCAGTTCTGGGTGAACCAGGGCGCGGCCGGGCGATCGGCCTACCTGGCCCTGGGCGACGCCTACCACGGCGACACCGTGGGATCGCTGTCCCTGGGCGACGGCGGCTTCGGCACCGACCTGTTCGACCCGCTGCGCTTCCCCGTCCGGCGTGCCCCCGGCCTCGACGACCCGGCCTGGGCCACGACCGCCTGTGCCACGGTCCGCGACCACGCCGACCACCTGGCCGCCGTCGTGGTGGAGCCCCTCGTGCAGGGGGCGGCGGGGATGCACATGGCCGCACCCGCGGGGTTCGCCTCCCTGGCCCAGGCGTGCCACGACGCCGACGTCCTGCTGGTCTTCGACGAGGTGGCCACCGGCTTCGGGCGCACGGGCACGTTGTTCGCCGCCGAGCAGTGCGGCGTGCGCCCCGACCTGGTCTGCCTGGGCAAGGGCCTCACCGGCGGCTACCTGCCCATGGCCGCCACCGTGGCGTCGGGCCGGGTGTTCGACGCCTTCCTCGGCGCCGACCTGGGCCCCCGTACCTTCTTCCACGGCCACTCCTACGGGGGCAACGCCCTGGCCGCGGCGGTGGCCCTGCGCCACCTCCAGCTCCTGGGCGACGGGCGGGTGCTGGCCAACGTGGTCGAGCGCTCGGCCCAGCTGGCGGAGCTGCTCGACGAACGGGTGACACCGATGGCCGAGGTCGCCGATGTGCGGCTGTGCGGGCTGATGGGCGGCGTGGAGCTGGCACCCGGTCATGTCGACGGCGACGTCGACATCGACGGGGCCCGGTGGGGGAGGCGGGTGTGCGCCGCCGCCGTCGCCCGCGGCGTCCTCCTGCGACCGCTCGGCCCCGTGGTCGTGCTCATGCCCCCGCTCACGGTGACCGCCGGCGAGGTGGAGCGCATCGTCGACGTGCTGGCCGCCTCGATCGACGAGGTGGCCGGCCGTGCCCCGGCCTGACCGCCTGGTGGTGGCCGTGGGCACGGCCACCGAGGTGGGCAAGACCTGGGTGGGCGCCCAGGTGCTGGGCCGGCTTCGGGGCGACGGGGTGGCGGTGGCCGCCCGCAAGCCGGTGCAGTCGTTCGAGCGCGGCGCCGGCCCGACCGACGCCGACGTGCTGGCCCAGGCCACCGGCGAACCGCCCACCGACGTCTGCCCTGCCCACCGCTGGTACGAGGTTGCCATGGCCCCACCCATGGCTGCCGATGCGCTGGGGCTCGCGCCCTTCACCCTGGCCGACCTGGTCGACGAGATGTCCTGGCCGCCGCCTGCGGCGGTGGGCTGGGTGGAGACGGTCGGTGGCCCACGCTCGCCGGTGGCCGCCGATGGCGACAGCGCCGCCCTGGCCGCCGCCCTCGATCCCGACCTGGTGGTGCTGGTGGCCGACGCCGGTCTGGGGGCCATCAACGCCGTGCTGCTGTGCGTGGCCGTCGTCCCCGCGCCGGTAGTGGTGGTGCTCAACCGCTTCGACGGCAGCGACCTCCACCGCCGCAACCGCGACTGGCTGATCAGCGCCGGGGTCGACGTAGCCGTCGACGTCGACGAGGGGGCGGCGAGGCTGCGCTCCAACCTCCAGATCCGGTGACGGCGGCGGCCTCAGGCGGTACTGGTCATTCCGAATGGACGAACTCCGGTCGCAAGCTGTCGTCGTCACGCAGGACGATCGTCGTGCCGCCCGATGGCGTCCACGACGCCGGAATGATGAAGTACCGGCCGCCGGAGTGGAACAGCAGCTTGAGCCCGTCGTAACGGAACCCGTAGGCCGATTCCGGCTCAGGGAACCTCGTTTCTCCGACACCGGCGGCCTCGATGTGCATGCGCTTCGCGATGGTCGACGTGACGCTCTCGCCGGTGGACGCCAGGCGTTTGGCGGCACCACCTCCGCATCCGGCGGAGGCGAGGAGGGCAATGGCCGCCGAGGCCGTCACGAGGCATCGTGGCGGTCGCCTTCGTCGACCCTTCACCGCACGACCAGGGTTGAAGCCCCCCACGAGTCCTTTCTCGTCGGGAGGGTGACCACCACCATGGTCTAAGAGCGCGCCACCGCCTCGGTGATACAGGCTGGCTACGGGGCCGGATTGACCCGGTCGGCGTAGAAGGTGGGCGTGTCAATCGGTTGGACGGCCCCGGCGTCGAGCGCAGGATTGGCAAGAATGGCGTCAACGACCGACGGTCAGCTCGGCGGCGGGAGATCGGTGGTGTTGTCAGTGACCGACCCGGTGATCCGCCGACCGTCGGGGCGGGCCACCGCGCACACCACGTGCCTCGACCCGTGCCGCCAGACGCCCTCGGTGGGCAGGAGGTCGCTGGCGACGAGGCCGACCTGCTCGGCGGGGGTGTCGACGAAGCGGGCGTAGGCCTGGCCGCAGTGCTCGTCGGCGAACTGCTGCAGCGCGGTCCTGCCCGGGTACCGGGCCCCCGCGGGCGCCGGGTGGTCGACGGCGGCGACGGCCTGGCGGTCATGGGCCCGCCCGCAGGACACGACCTCGACCTCCCGATCGAGGCGCGCCGGGCGCTGGTAGCAGTCACCCAGGCCCAGCTGGGCGTACGGGAGGGTGATAGGTCGGAACCCGTGGTGGCTGTGGGTGGCGACGGCGACGAACACGGTGGCCAGGACCATGCTGAGCACGCCGGCAGCCATGCCCGCGCCGGCCATGACCCGTCCGGGGCGATCAGGAGTGCCCCGCAGGCGCAGCAGGGCGGAGGCGCCGGCCACCAGGGCGCTGACGCCGAGCAGGAAGGCGGGCAGCACGACGAGGAACAGGAGGAGGCCGGCGCCACCCATGGCCAGGGCGGCGACGGCGCGAGGCTCCCAGTCGCGTGTCACCGCGGCGCGACTCAGGCGATGATCTCGACGGAACGGGTGAGGTCGGCCCGGGCCTGGTCGAGGTGCTTGCGGACCGTCGACGCCTTGATGCGCATCACCTCGCCCGCCTCGGTGGGTGTGTAGCCCAGGACGAGGCACAGCACCGCGCACGTCCGTCGCCGGAGGGGCATCGCTGCCAGGGAATGGTCGACGTCGGCGTGCGTCGTCGCGTTCTCGGCGGTGGCGTCGGCGGGTTGCACGGCGCCTGCGGGGTGGGGCCGGTCCCCGTCCCGGCAGTGTCGCGACCACAGGCGGAACGCCACCCGGTAGACGTAGCCCGCCGGGTTGTCGCCCCCGCGCACCCGGCGCCAGCGGCCCAGGGTGCGGGCGAACGCCTCCTGGGCCAGGTCCTCGGCCGTCGGGCGTCCGGCCCCGGCCAGCTCCAGGGCCCGCACCACCCGGCGGTACTCGGCCCGGTACATCTGCACGAAGTCGTCGCTGTCCAGCCGAACGACGACCTCATCCACCGCGTCAGCCTGCCAGGTGCCGGCGGCGGGTGCCGGGGTGCCCAGCGGGATCACACCGTCACGGACGAGTCGTCGGCGGCGAGCCGGTCGTCGGCCACGACGTGCTGGGCGTCGAGCCGGTCGGGGGCGGGGCGGTCGCCGCAACAGTGACGGGGGGCGCCGAAGCGGGAGGGGGAGGCCCATCGGACGACACGCCCGGCGGGACCGGCGGCGGGAGCATCGGGGTCGCGCAGACGGCTGGCATCGTCGGCTGGGATGCCGGCGAGGCAAGGTCGACGGTGGCCAGGACCTTGCCGGCGGCGTTCAGGGCGGTGAGGGTGCCACCGGGCGGACCTTGGGTACCGCCCGGTCCGTGACCGGCCAGCACCGCGGAGCCGTCCACTGGCGCCATCTCGTCGACGACCCCGCCGATGAACGTGGCCTTCACCCGGGCCACGTTGGTGGCCGTACGGAGAGTCACCACCTCGACCGGGCTGCCTTCCATCTCGCCGACGGTCTGGGCCCCGACGACGGTCACCGGATGGGGTGCGGGCGTCGCCGCGAACAACGGAGCCTGGAGATCCTTGGCCATGACGTCGTCGGAGACCTGGACGTCGAGATACTGCTTCGGCGAGCACTCGGCGCGCTCCCCGGGCTCGACCCAGGTCGTGTACTCGTGGAGGTAAGCCCGGACCCGGATGCCATCGGCGGCGTCACGCACGAACACTCGCTTGGGCGGGCCCAGAGGATCGTCGCCGGTGACCGAGAACTGCATCCCCCCGGATGTCATGCCCATGCTCGAGGAGCCGCCCGAGCTGTACGAGTTGTCCTGGCGGGGGATGGGGACCGCGCCGCCGCCCGCCGTCGCCACGGTCTGGCCGGAACCGCGACGGGCGCGACCGACGGCGAAGCCCGCCGCCGGACCGGCCAGCAGGGCCACCACCAGGGCGCCGCCGAGCATCCTGGTCCGACGCCGGCGGTAGCGGGCCACGATGTCGGTGAGGGTGGCGGCCGAGGGCGGGGGTCCCGGTTCGGGGTCCCCCAGATGGGCAAGCGGGCGCTCGTGGTCGTTCGTGTCCATGCTCGTACAAAGCTCCGAGCGTCCAAGAACGCGTAGTACCGATGTGCGGGTCGCCGAGGAAGCTCTCAGGAACGACCGGCGCGGACCTCGTCGTAGCGGGCCAGGGCGTCGCGACGCTCGGCGGCGTGGTCGACGATGCGCTCCGGGTAGCCGTCGGGCAGACCGCTCTCGAGCTTCCACGGCTCGTGGATGCCAGTGGCGGCCACGCCGGCCAGCTCGGGGACCCACCGTCGGATGTAGTCGCCGTCGGGGTCGTGCTCCTTGGACTGGGTGACGGGGTTGAACACCCGGAAGTACGGCGCCGGATCGGTGCCGGTTCCGGCCACCCACTGCCATCCGTGGTTGTTCGAGGCCAGGTCGCCGTCGACCAGATGCGCCAGGAACCAGCGCGCCCCGCGCGACCAGTCGATGTGCAGGTCCTTCACCAAGAAGCTGGCCACCACCATCCGCACGCGGTTGTGCATCCAGGCCTCACCGCCCAGCTGGCGCATCCCGGCATCGACGAGGGGATAGCCGGTGCGCCCCTCGGCCCATGCCGCGAACCGCTCGTCGGCTACCTCGTCGTGGTCCACCCGCATGGCCGCCATCTCCGGTCGCAGCGACCGCCGGGCCGACTCGGGCCGATGCCACAGCACGTCGGCATAGAACTCCCGCCATGCCAGCTCGCTGCGGAAGATCTCCTCGCCGCTGCTACGGCCCAGGCCGGCCAGGACCTGCCGGGGGTGGACGCACCCCCACTTGAGGTAGGGCGACAGGCGCGACGTGGCGTCGGCCCCGGGAACATCGCGCCGGCGGTGGTAACCCTCGAGGGACTGGTGCCGGAAGGCGTCGAGGCGGCGATGGGCGGCCGCCTCACCCGCAGGGGGGAGCGAGGCATCGACGGCGGGGTCGTCGGGCACGGGCTCAGACGCAACGCCCTCGGCCCACGGCGGCGACAGCCCAACCGGGCGGGACACCGGTGCCGCCCAACCGTGGTCCTTCCATGCCCGGTAGTACGGGGTGAAGACCTTGAACGGCCCGCCCCCGCCACTGGTGAGCACCCCGGGCTCCACGGCATAGGGGGAGCCCACCCGTTCGAGTCGCCGTCCGTCGCGGACCAAGGCGGTCTCGACGGCGTCGTCACGCCGGCGGCCGTACGGCCCGAAGTCGGCGGCGACGAAGACGGCGGCGGCCTCGACCTCGGCCGCCACCCGGGGCACCACCGCGTGGGCGTCGCCGGTGCGCATGACCAGGCGGCCGTCGAGGGAATCACCGAGCTCGCGGAGGCACCTGTACAGAAAGGCCAGACGGGGCGCCCCGGCGGCCGCGACCAGACGGGGGTCGAGCACGAACAGGCCCAGCACCCGGTCGGCCTCGCTCGCCGCGGCGGCGAGAGCGGGGTTGTCGCCCAGGCGCAGGTCGCGTCGGAACCACAGGACGGCTGTCGTCATCGTCGCCTCCTACCCGCCGAGGTGACGCTCAAGCCGGCGCGACGCCGCCGGCAGAGATTCAGTCGTCGAGCTTGAGGGCGGAGATGAACGCCTCCTGGGGGACTTCCACCCGGCCGATGCTCTTCATCCGGCGCTTGCCCTCTTTCTGCTTCTCGAGGAGCTTGTTCTTGCGGGTGATGTCGCCGCCGTAGCACTTGGCGATGACGTCCTTGCGCCTGGCCTTCACCGTCTGGCGGGCGATGATGCGGCTGCCGATGGTGGCCTGGATGGGCACGTCGAACAGCTGGCGGGGAATGAGTTCTTTGAGCTTCTCGGTCATCTTGCGCCCGTAGTCGTAGGACTTGGACTTGTGGATGATGGTGCTGAAGGCATCGGCGGGCACGCCGTTGAGGAGGATGTCGATCTTGACCAGCTCGCTGCGCTCGTAGCCTGACGGCTCGTAGTCGAGGCTGGCGTAGCCCTTGGTGCGGCTCTTGAGGGCGTCGAAGAAGTCGATCACCACCTCGGCCAGGGGGATCCGGTAGATCAGCTCCACCCGCTCGGGCGACAGGTACTCCATCTTCACCATGTCGGCGCGCTTGCCCTGGCACAGCTCCATGACCGGGCCGGTGTACTCGGTGGGCAGCAACAGGGTGGCGTTGAGGTACGGCTCCTCGATGAACTCGACGTGGTTGGCGGTGGGCATGTCGGCGGGGTTGTCGACCTCGACGGTGCTGCCGTCGGTGAGCGTCACCTGGTAGGCCACCGACGGGGCGGTGGCGATGAGGACGAGGTTGAACTCGCGCTCGAGGCGCTCGCGCACGATCTCCATGTGCAACAGCCCGAGGAACCCGCAGCGAAAGCCGAACCCCAGCACGCCCGACGTCTCCGGCTCGTAGGTGACCGACGAGTCGTTGAGGCGCAGCTTCTCCAGGGCGTCACGCAGGGCGGCGAAGTCGTCGCCCTCCACCGGGTACAGGCCGCAGAACACCATGGGCTGGGGGTCGCGGTAGCCCACCAGCGCCTCGGGAGCGGGACGGGCGGCGTCGGTGACGGTCTCGCCCGAGCGGGCCTCGCCCACGTCTTTGACACCGGCCACCAGGTAGCCGACCTCGCCGGGGCCCAGCTCGGCGACGGGGACGGGCACGGGCGTGCGGGCACCCACCTCCTCGGCGTCGTGGGTGACCCCGGCCTGCATGAACCGCAACCGGCTGTTGGTGCGCAGCACGCCGTTCATCACCCGCACCGCGCTCACCACGCCCCGGTACTGGTCGTAGTACGAGTCGAAGATCAGCCCTTGAAGGGGCGCGTCGGCGTCGCCGACGGGTGGAGGGATGCGCTCGACCACGGCGTCGAGCAGCTCGGGCACGCCCAGGCCGGTCTTGGCGCTGATGCGCAGGATGGTGTCGGCGCCGATGCCGAGGACCTTTTCGATCTCCTCGGACACCCGCTCGGGCTCGGCCACGGCCAGGTCAATCTTGTTGACGGCGGCCACGATCTCGAGGTCGGCCTCGATGGCGGCGTAGCAGTTGGCCAGGGTCTGGGCCTCGATGCCCTGGGTGGCGTCGACCAGCAGGATGGCCCCTTCGCACGCCGCCAGTGACCGCGAGACCTCGTAGCCGAAGTCGACGTGGCCGGGCGTGTCGATCAGGTGCAGGACGTGGCCCTTCCACTGCAGGCGGACGTTCTGGGCCTTGATGGTGATGCCCCGCTCACGCTCGATGTCCATCGAGTCGAGGTACTGGGCGCGCATGTCCCGGGGGTCCACGGCGCCGGTGAGCTCGAGGATGCGGTCCGACAACGTCGTCTTGCCGTGGTCGATGTGGCTGATGACGGCGAGGTTGCGCGTGCGTTCGAGAGGGATCACGAAACGCGAGCTTCGACACTGCTGGTCATCGCCATCCATGGTACGGGGCGTGGCGCAGCTGGGATCACCGGTCAGATCGTGGGGTCGTCGCCCCGCTGGGGGAAGCGGGCCAGCTCGGCCCGCAGGGCGGCGGCGGCGACCACCACGTCGGCCGTCGACACCTCCAACTCGACGCACAGCGCGCCGTTGCCGCCCGCCGACGCCAGCCACGGCGGGCGCTGCTCCAGCTCGAAGCAGGCGACGAGGGCGATGGTCGAGGCGGTGGTGGGCCGGGCCGACACGGTCAGGTTGGGGGCGGCCACCGCCGCCGGCGTTCGGTCACCGGCGACGACGAACGATGTCAGCCACGACGCCAACCGGGACGCCTCCCACGTGGTGAGGCAGGGGTCGACCACCTCCCAGCTGCCGTGGGACGACACGACCCGGACGGCCACCAGCAAGGCGTTGGACTCCCACGGGTCGACGGCCTGGTCGGGGAACTGGTAGCCGACGATGGACAGACCCAGCTCGTTGCCCTCCCGGCCCCGAAGGTGCATGGCCCCATTGTCGGCCGTCGGTTTCGGGCTGTCGACCGGTCCGCAGGGCCGTGACCGGGGCCGCTCGGTGCCGCGGTAAGGTTGGCGAGCCATGGCCAACATCCGCAGTCAGATCAAGCGCAACCGTCAGAACGAACGGCGGCGCGTCCGCAACAAGGCGGTGCGCTCCGAGCTGAAGACGCGCGTCAAGACCGCCGTCCACCACGCCGAGACGGGCGCCGAGGACACCGCCGAGGCCGTGCGCCAGGCGGTGAAGCGCATCGACAAGGCGGCGGCCAAGGGCGTGATCCACAAGAACCAGGCGTCGAACCGCAAGGCCCGCCTGATGAAGCGCCTGGCTGCGGCCAAGTCTTCTTCCTGAAGCCTGGTCGTCCCGACACCGTCGGGCTGACAGCCGGCTCATCGGCGGCGTGACCCGGCGGGGCGGGGTGCCAGCCGGCAGAGGCGGGCCACCAGCACCTCGAGGACGGCCTCGGGGGGCCAGTCGAGGGCACCCTTGAGGGCCAGGTCGGCGTCGGCCAGCAGGCTGATGGCGCGAGCCACGCCCGGGTGGCCCAGGCGCCGGCTCTGGGTCAGCGCCTTCTTGGCCGGGAACGTCGAGCCCGTCATGGCGAGCGCGGCGGCCGCCGACTTCTCGTCGGTGATGCCGGCCCCGTCGAGGCGCAGCATGCGGGCGTAATGGGTGTGCAGGGTGGCCGTCACCACCAGCGGGTGGCGGCCGCCGGCGCGCACCAGGCGATGGAGGTGATCGAGGGCGGCGGCCACGTCGCCCGAGTCGATGGCGTCGGTCAGCTCCCACGGGGCGACCGGCCCGGCCTGGCCCAGGAACGGCGTCACCTCCTCGGCCCCCAGACGTGCGCCGGGCCCGTGGGCGGCAGCCAGCAGGGTGAGCAGTGACCCGAGGCGGCCCACCTCGTCGCCCAGGTGGGCCGTCACCAGGGCGGTGGCCTGAGCGTCGAGGCGCACCGGGCCCTGGCGGAGCCTGGCGGTGACCCAGGCGGCACGGCCCCGTCCTCCCGGGATGGCGGTGTCGACCACGTGACCGACCTTGCGCACGGCGTCGACCAGCGACCGGGGCAGTTGGCCTCCGCCGGAGACGAGCACGATGGTGCTGGTGTCGAGGGGGTCGGCCAGGTACGAGATCAGCGGCGCCACCTCGGCGGTCGTGAAACGCCCCACCCCACGGGCCACGACCACCCGACGGTCACCGAAGAACGGCGGTGTCTGAGCCGCCTCCACCACCGCCGCCGGCGTGTAGTCGTCGCCGCTCAGCTCCTCGACGGCGAAGGCGGGGTCGACTGCGCCCACCAGCTCGGCGACCAGGGCCCTGACCTCGTCACCGCTGACGGTCGCGTCGTCTCCCCGGACGAGGTACACGGGGAAGACGGCCTCGCTGGTGCTCACGTCGGGGCCGCGGTCACGGCCAGACCGGCGTCACGGGCGATCGCAGGGTCACGGCGACTCGAGCACGGCGGCCAGGGCGTCGCAGACCCGGCGGGTGCCCCGGACGTCGTGGGCCCGGACGATCCGGGCCCCCCCGATCACGCCGATGGCGGCGGCCGACAGCGATGCCTCCCGCCGTTCGCCGATGCCCAGGCCGAGCAGGCGCCCGAGAAAGGTCTTGTTCGACGCCGACAGCAGCAGCGGGTACCCGAGCTCGGCCAGCCGGTCGGAGTTGTGCAGGAGGGTGAGGGACTGGCTCGGGGACTTCCCCAGGTCGAGCCCGGCGTCGACGATGATGCGCTCGGGGGTGATGCCGGCGATCTCCGCCCGGCGGCAGCAGTCGGCGAGGAAGTACTGCACCTCGGTGACCACGTCCTCGTAGAAGGGGTCGGGGTCGGCGACCCGCGGCTCCAGGCGGATGTGGCTGGCCACCACCGTGGCCCCCGCCGCCGCCGCCACGGGCAGGTACTGGGGGTCGGCGAAGCCGCTGATGTCGTTGCCCATGACCGCCCCCGCCTCGTAGGCGGCCGCCGCCACCGCCGAGCGCCAGGTGTCGACCGACACGGGCAGGTCGAAGCGGGCACACAGGGCCTCGACGCCGGGGATGACCCGGTCGAGCTCCTCTTCCAGGTCGACGGGCAGCCCGGGCCCGGCCTTGACCCCCCCGACGTCGAGGATGTCGGCGCCGTCGGCCGCCAGTTGCTCGGCCCGGCGGCAGAAGTCGTCCATGGCGAAGTGGGCGCCGGCGTCGTAGAACGAGTCGGGGGTCCGGTTGAGGATGCCCATGACCAGGCTGCGGGTGGTGAGGTCGTAGCAGCGCGCTCCCAGGGACACCCTCACCCCGGCGACGCTACCCGGGGGCGGGCACGCCCGGCGATGGTGCCACCGGTGGCGCCGCCGCCGCCGCACCTCGCCCCGCCGGGGTGACCCGCACGACCAGCCGGGGGTCGACGGCGTCGACGGTGAGGGCCAGGGGCCCGACGCCGAAGCTCTGTCCGGCAGTGGCCACCACCGCTCCCGCCAGGGTCGAACCGGCCGGGGCCAGGAGCAGCCGGGGCGGGAACCGGTGCAGCAGCGGGGCCACCACCGCGACCGCTCCCGGGCCCGGCCGGCACACCACGACCACGTCGACCCGGCGGACGTCGGCCGCGTGCAGGCCCGCCAGCAGGTCGCCGGCGCGCCGGGCGCCGTCGACCACGACCACGGTGGCCCCGCCCCGCCGCCACAGGCGGGCGCCCGTCGCCAGCGCCCGGCCGTCGACGGGGCCGGGGGCCAGCGCCGGCACAGCCGCGGCCAGGGCCACGGCGGCGCCGGCCAGGGCCATCCACCGCCGGCGGTGGTGGCCGGCGAGGAGTCCGGCGGCGCCCAGGGCGGCAGCCAGTACGACGAGATGGGCGGTGGTGAGCCGTCCGAGCGGAGCGGTGGCGGCATGGCGGGCGACGGTGGCGACCCAGGCGAGGAGCGCCCGGGTGGGCAGGTGCACGACGGCGGCCAGGACCCCGCCCCCGCTTCCCGGTGGCAGCCGGGCGGCGATGCCGGCGGGGATGCCGGCGGCCATGCCCCACGCAGTGAGGGGGCCGGCGGCCGGCAGGGCCAGCAGGTTGGCGGGCAGGGTGACGACGGGGATGCTGCCGAAGGCGGGGACGAGCAGGGGAGCGACCCCGGCCTGGGCGCCCATGCTCACGCCGAGGGCCGAGGCCACCGACCGCGGTCCGGGAATGGCCGACGTGAGGGGAGCCGAGAGCACGGCGATGCCGGCACACGCCCCCACCGACAGCCCGAAGCCGAGGGAGGTGACGAGGAGGGGGTCGACGAGGAGGAGCCCGGTCACGGCCAGGGCCAGCACCCGCAGGCCCGACGCCGGCCGGCCCAGGGTGGACGCCAGCAGGGCGAGGGCGGCCATGGCCTCGGCCCGCAGCACCGACGGCTCCCA
>JBBWZS010000053.1:0-15677 GCA_039649175.1 Acidimicrobiaceae bacterium | reverse complement strand
GTGCTCGAAGCCGACGGCCTGGAGGCCACCGACGACCTGGACGACGCCGACGTCGTGGTCCTCAACACCTGCTGCATCCGCGAGAACGCCGACAACCGCCTCTACGGCCAGCTGGGCCAGCTGAAGTCGTTGAAGGAGCAACGCCCGGGCATGCAGATCGCCGTCGGCGGGTGCCTGGCCCAGAAGGACCAGGGCCTCGTCCAGCGCCGGGCCCCCCAGGTCGACGCCGTCTTCGGCACCCACAACCTGGCTGCCGCCGCCGGCCTGCTCCGCCGGGCGGCCACCGAGGGACCGGTGATGGAGATCCTCGACGCCGCCCAGGCCGGCGACGAAGCCGCCTTCCCCTCCGCCCTGGCCACCCGGCGCAACCTGGCCCATGCCGCCTGGGTCACCATCCAGGTCGGGTGCGACAACGCCTGCGCGTTCTGCATCGTGCCCGCCGTGCGCGGCCCCGAGGTGAGCCGTCCCTTCGCCCACCTGGTGGCCGAGGTCGAGGGCCTGGCCCGGGCCGGCACCACCGAGGTGACCCTCCTCGGACAGAACGTCAACTCCTACGGCCGCGACATCACCATGGGCCTGCGGGCCTCACCGCCGGCCTCAGCAGGCGACCGGGAACGGGCGGCAGAGGCGGCCGGCCCCGTGTGGGCCGCCGACGACCGCCGCCGGCCCCGGCCCTTGTTCGCCGACCTCCTGCGGGCGGTGGGAACGGTGGAGGGCATCAGGCGGGTGCGCTTCACCAGCCCCCATCCCAAAGACCTACGCCCCGAGACCATCGAGGCCATGGCGGAGACACCCGAGGTATGCGAGCACCTGCACCTGCCGCTGCAGTCGGGCAGCGACCGCACCCTGGCGGCCATGCACCGCGGGTACACCGCCGAGCGCTACCTCGCCCGCCTGGCCGAGGCCCGGGCCGCGGTGGGCGACCTGGCGGTCACCACCGACATCATCGTGGGGTTCCCGGGGGAGACCGACGACGACTTCGCCTGCACCCTCGAGGTGGCGGCCGAGGCGGGCTACGACAGCGCCTACACCTTCTTGTTCTCACCCCGCCCGGGGACGGCGGCGGCGGAGATGCCCGAGCACTTCGTGGCCCCCGAGGTGGCGGCCGAGCGCTTCGAGCGCCTCCGGGTGGTGGTGGAGCGTTCCGCCCTTCTCCGCCACCAGGCCCGGGTGGGCATGGTCGAGGAGGTGCTCGTCGAGGGGCCCAGCAAGCGTGATCCGACCGTCACCAGCGGGCGCACCCGCCAGAACAAGCTCGTGCACTTCCCGGCGGGCGAGCAGGCGGCGCCGGGGCCGGGGAGCTATGCCACGGTGCGGGTCACCGGCGCCGCCCCCCACTACCTGCGGGGTGAGCTGGTGGAGGTCATCGCCCGGGCCCGTCACCGCACCCTCATCCCGGTGGCCGCATCCTGAGCGAGCCGCAGCATCTGGCGCTGGTGGGGCCCACGGCGTCGGGGAAGTCGGCGCTGGCCATGGCCGTGGCCTCCCGTCTGGGCGACGTGGAGCTGGTGTCGGCCGACTCGATGCAGGTCTACCGGGAGATGGACATCGGCACGGCCAAGCCGACTCCGGGCGAGCAGGCCGAGGTTCCCTGCCACCTGATCGACGTGGCCGACCCCGGCGAGGACTTCTCCCTGGCCCGCTTCCAGGCGGCGGTCACCGAGGTGCTCGCCGGCATCGAGGCACGGGGTCACCGGGCCCTGCTCGTGGGGGGTACCGGCCTCTACGTCCAGGCGGTGATCGACGGGCTCACCCTGCCCGGGCAGTTCCCCGAGGTCCGCCGGCGCCTCGAGGCCGACGCCCTCACCCCCACGGGTGTGGGTGCGCTCCACCGCCGTCTCAGTGCCGCCGACCCGGCCGCCGCCGCCCGCATCGAGCCGACCAACCGCCGTCGCGTGGTGCGGGCCCTGGAGGTCACCCTCGGCAGTGGGCGTGCGTTCTCGTCGTTCGGCCCCGGCCTGGGTGCCTACCCGGCCAGTCCGTTCCGTATCGCCGGGGTGTGGCTGCCGCGCCAGGTGGTGGCCGATCGCATCGCCCACCGCTATGTCGACCAGCTGGCGGCGGGCTTCGTCGACGAGGTGGCGGCGCTGGCGGGCCGCCCCGGCGGACTATCGCGCACCGCCAGCCAGGCCCTCGGGTACCGCGAGCTGCTCGATCACGTCGCCGGGCGGTCGAGCCTCGACGAGGCGGTGGACACCGCGGTGCGCCGCACCCGCAGGTTCGCCCGCCGCCAGCGGGCGTGGTTCCGGCGAGATCCTCGCATCACCTGGATGGCCAACGCCCGAGACCCTGTCGCCCTGCTGCCCGCCCTCCTGGGACACTGGTCACAGTGAGACTGCGCAAGTACCACGGCCTGGGCAACGACTTCTTGATCCTGTTCGACATGGACGGGGCCCAGCCCGTCGACGCCGCCACCGCTGCGGCGCTGTGCGACCGCCACCGGGGAGCGGGGGCCGACGGCCTCATCCGCGTGACCGCCGGGGGAGCCGGGTCCGACGTCACCATGGAACTGCGCAACGCCGACGGGAGCCCGGCGGAGATCAGCGGCAACGGCCTGCGCTGCGTGGTCCGGGCGGTGGTCGACGCCGGACTGGTGGCCGGTCCCGAGCTGGTGGTGACGACGGGGGCGGGCGACCGGCGGGCGACGATGGGTATGGACGGTCAGGTGAGCGTGGAGATGGGGGTGGTGTCCGTCACTGACGACCAGGGCCAGTGGGACGATCTGGGACCCGACGGGGCCCGCTGGTCGGGGTTCGCCGACGCCGGGAACCCTCACGCCGTGTTCGGCGTCGACGACCTGGACAAGGCTGACATCGTGGGCGACGGCCAGGCGTGGGACCGCCAGTACCCGGGTGGCATCAACGTGGAGTACGTGGTGGTCGGGCCCGAGGCCGACACGTTGAGCATGCGGGTGTGGGAACGAGGGGTGGGCGAGACGCTGGCGTGCGGCAGCGGTGCCTGCGCGGCGGCCGTCGTCGCCCGTCACCGCCAGCTGGTGGGCGAGCAGGTCACCGTGCGCCAGCCCGGCGGTGACCTGCTCGTCGACCTGTCGGGCGACGTCGTCGTGCTCACCGGTCCGGCCGAGTTCGTCTGCCGAGTGGAGACCGCATGACGCTCATCGAGCGTCATCGGCGGGAGCGGATCGTGCTCGTGGGCGTGGCCATCCCGCCCGTGTCGGCCGAGGCCGCCGAGGCGTCGCTCGACGAGCTGGCTGCCCTGGTTGACACCGCCGGCGCCGACGAGGCCGAGCGCATCGTCCAGCGCCGGGACTCGCCCGATGCCGCCACCTTCGTCGGCAGGGGCAAGGCCGAGGAGCTGCGGGAGATCTCCGAGACCGTCGACGCCGACACCGTCGTGTTCGACGACGAGCTGTCTCCCGCCCAGAGCCGCAACCTGGAGAAGATCCTGGGCCGCACGGCCATCGACCGCACCGCGGTGATCCTCGACATCTTCGCCCAGCACGCCCACACCCAGGAGGGCAAGGCCCAGGTGGAGCTGGCCCTGCTGCGCTACCGCCTTCCCCGGCTGCGGGGCCGGGGCAAGGGCCTCAGCCAGCAGGCCGGCGGCATCGGCACACGGGGGCCGGGGGAGACCCAGCTCGAGGTCGACCGCCGGCGCCTGTTGCGCCGGGCCACCAAGCTCGAATCCGACCTGAAAGAGCTCACCCAGAACCGACGGACCCAACGCAAGGCCCGGGCCCGCTCGCGCCTGGCGACGGTGGCCCTGGTCGGTTACACCAACGCCGGCAAGTCCACCCTGCTCAACCGCCTGACCCGCTCGGACGTCCTCGTCGAGGACCGCCTGTTCGCCACCGTCGACCCGACCACCCGCCGCCTCGACCTTCCCGGCGGCGAGAGAGTGCTCGTCACCGACACCGTGGGTTTCGTCCGCAAGCTGCCCCACCAGCTGGTGGAGGCCTTCCGCTCGACGCTCGAGGAGGTGGCCGAGGCCGACCTGCTGGTGCACGTGGTCGACGCCTCCGCCCCCGACCCCGAGTTCCAGATCGACGCGGTGCGCACGGTGCTGGCCGAGCTGGGGGCCGACCAGGTCCCCGAGCTACTGGCCTTCAACAAGGCCGACCGCCTGGTCCACGGCGACGGCGGCGCCGACGCAGACGGCGGCGCCGACGGGAACGGAGACGGTCCCCACCGCTCCACTGACGACGTGCGGATGAAGCGCATGGACGCCCGTCATCCGGGGTCGGTGCTGGTCTCCGCCCACACCGGGGCGGGCGTGGACGACCTGCTGGCCGCCATCGGGGAGCGCCTGCGGGCGGTGACCAAGGTGGTTGAGCTCGTCGTCCCCTATGACCGGGGGGAGGTGGTTGCCGCCCTGCACCGCTACGGCGAGGTCCTGAGCGAGGAGCACGAAGACGCCGCCACCCGTCTGCGGGTACGTCTCGACGCCGCCGACCTGGCCCGCTTCGACGAGTTCCGGCCTGCGTGACCACCACCGCGACACCCATCTCATGAGGACGGGGTTCTCACCGCCGCCCTACCCCTACGACCGACTGGGGCCGATCCAGGAGCTGGCCGCCGCTCATGTCGGAGGCGCCGTCGACCTGTCGGTGGGGGCGCCGGGCGACGACCCTCCCGCCGAGGTGGTGGCTGCTCTGGGCGCGTCGGGCACCGAACGGGGCTACCCCCCGTCGGTCGGCTCGCCGGCGCTGCGTGAGGCGGCAGTGGGCTGGATGGCCCGGCGCCTGGGCGTCGAGGTGCCTCTCGGTGCGGTGGCCGCCTGCGTGGGCACCAAGGAGTTCGTGGCCACCACGCCCCACTACCTGCGCCTGCGTGCGCCCGAGCGCGACACCGTGCTCTACCCGGCGGTGTCCTACCCGACCTATGAGATGGGCGCCGTGCTGGCGGGGTGCCGGGCGGTGCCCGTCCCCGTCGACGAGCACTGGCGCCTCGACGTGTCGGCTATCGGCGACGACGACGCGGCGCGGGCCCTGTGCCTGTGGGTGAACACGCCCGCCAACCCCACCGGAGCCCTCGACGACCTGGGGGCGGCGGCGGCGTGGGGCCGCCGGTGGGGAGTGCCGGTGTTCTCCGACGAGTGCTACGCGGAGTTCACCTGGGACGGGGGCCCCCGCACGATCCTCGAGCACGGCCTCGAGGGCGTGATCGCCGCCCACTCGCTGTCGAAGCGGTCGAACCTGGCCGGACTGCGGGCCGGGTTCTTCGCCGGCGACCCCGAGCTCGTGCACTACCTGGCCGAGGTGCGCAAGCACGTGGGCATGATGGTGCCCGGGCCGGTACAGGCGGCCGCCATCGTGGCCCTGGGCGACGACTCCCATGTCGACGACCAGCGGGCGCGCTACCGCGAACGACTGGCCTTCTTCGCCGGCGTCCTCACCGCCACCGGCCTTCAGTGCACGTTGCCCGGCGGCGGCTTCTACCTGTGGGCTCGGGCGCCCGACGGCGACGCCTGGTCGGCGGCCGCCGACCTGGCCCGCAGAGGCGGCCTGGTGTCGTCACCGGGCGAGTTCTACGGCGCCCCCGGGGCCGGGTACCTCCGCCTGGCCATGGTCGTCACCATGGACCGACTGCGCCTGGTGGCCGACCGCCTGGGCGCCTGACGCCTGGGCGCCTGGCCCAGGCCGGCTCAGGGCTGTTCCTGCACCGAGGGCGGCCAGCCGGGCACGAACATCTGGTCGCCGTTGATGCTGGCCACCTGCCAGCCCTCCTCGGAGTGGCGCAGGGCGAAGCGCCGGGCGAATGAGTACCGCTTGGCCGCCGCCTGCTCGGCGTCGGTCTCCACGAACGTCACCGTCTCCAGGTCGAGGCCGACGACCTCGGGGTCGTCGAGCGACCGCCACGTCAGGGTGCTGAAGCCCTTCCAGATCTTGTGCCACAGCTCGAGCAGCTCGGTGCTGAACCGGGGCCACAGCGCATGGTCGGGACGGGCTGCGGCCAGCCTGGTGGCCAGGTCGTCCCAGTCGGCGCCCCGCCCCAGCCACTTCTGGTGGCGGTGGGCCCAGATCCAGTCCTGGACCAGCACCAGGCGCAGGGTGGGGTGGGTGAGGGGCCAGGCCGTGGCCAGGTCGGCGTCGTCCATGACCGCCTCGACCCACGCGGTGGCCACGTCCTGGGCGGTGGGCGGTGGGGCCATGGCGGGTTCGGCCACGGTCTCAGGCTAGACCGCGGGAGGGCGTTCCCCACCGTGGCCGTCGGGGAGGGACACCGCCGCCTGCGCCACGTCGTCGCCCAGCCACCCGCGCTCGGAAAGGGCGACGACGAAGCGGGCGAACGACTCCTCCAGGGCGTCGCCCTCGGCATCGGTGGGGGTGACCACCTCGCCTTCGGCCACCATCGCCGTCCCCGCCGTGACCAGGTCGGCGTGGAGCGTGCCGGCGGCGGCCAGGATGCACGCGCCGAAGGCAGTGTCGGCTCCTTCCACGACCAGGATGGGCCGGCCCAGTACCGTCGCCCGCACCCCGGCCCAGACCCGGCTGGAGCCCCCCCGACCAGCCGAGCGCACGGGGCCGGTGGGGGCGGCACCGAGGCCGGCCAGGCGGCCGTAGGCCAGGCGCTCCAGGAAGGCCACGCCCTCGAGCACGGACCGGTGTCGCTCAGCCTCGTCGCTCGGGTGGCCGAGCCAGAAGCCGGTCGCCGCCGGGGCCACGAACGGGAAGCGCTCGCCCCTTCCGAGCAGCGGATAGGTGACACAGCCGGCGGGGCCACCCGCCGCCGCCCGGCGGTCGAGGTCGCCCAGGTCGGCGGCCGGCGAACCAGCGGCGAGTGCCGCCCCGCCGGTGTTGGACGCGCCGCCCGGCAACCACCACCCGCCGGGATGGCGGTGGCTGTAGACCGCCCCCGACGGGTCGTGGACGAGGCGGTCGGTAGCCCCTTTGACCACCATGGTCGTGCCGATCACGGTCACGAAGCGAGCGGGACGGTCGGCGCCGGCGGCGACCTGGCCGGCGCAGCCGTCGGTCATGCCCAGTCGCACACCGCAGCCGGCGGGGAGGCCGGTGGCCGCCGCCGCTTCCGCCCCGACCACGCCCGCCGGCGATGACGGGGACCGCACCTCGCCCAGCAGGTCGTCGGCGATGCCGAGCGCGGCGGTGGCCTCCAGCGCCCACTCCCGGCGTCCGGGGTCATAGCCGCTCTTGAGGGCGTGGCTCCAGTCCGTCGGCGGCCGCTCGCCGGTGAGGGCGGCCACCACGACATCGGAGGCGTGCCAGGCCGACCGCGCTCGCTCGGCCACACCCGGCTGGGCGATCAGCCATCCCCACTTGGCCAGCCCCGACGTGGCCCCGGGGCGCCATCCGAGTGCCGCCCACCTGTCACCCCCGGCCTCGGCGGCCAGTGCTGCTTGTGCATCGGCCCGTTGGTCGTCGTAGAGCAGGGCGGGCCCGAGAGGCCGGCCGCCACCGTCGACCACCACCACGGTCCCCGATGTGGCCGCCACCGCCGCAGCCACGATCGACCTCGCTCTCGGGCCCAGGGCGGCGGTGGCCTGGCGCAGGGCGGTCACCGTCGCCGGCCACCAGGCGCGGGCGTCGGTCTCGGACCAGCCGGGCCGGGGCCGGTCGGGGGCGGGCAGCGGGGCAAAGCCGCGGGACACGACGCGACCGGCAGCGTCGGCACACGAGACCCGCACCTCCTGGGTGGCCAGGTCGATGCCGGCGACGAGCTCGGAGGGAGCGAGAGGGCCCAGACGCCCGACGGTAGCGGCGTTGGCGCCTACCATGGCCGGGTGCCCATCGACACCTCCGGAGAATCGTTCGTCGCCCTGCAGAGCCTGCTCGACCAGATCGTCGACAACACCTCGCCGGCGGCCTCGCGCATCCACGCCACCATCGCCGCCCAGCAGTTCCTCGAGTCGCTGACCCGCACCCTGGTCGACGAGGCCATCGCCGAGGGCGCCAGCTGGGACGACCTGGCGTCGTCGTTCGGGACCTCGCCGGCCAACGTGAAGTCCCGCTTCGGCGCCTTGCGCAACTACGACGACTGAGCCCGACCATGGTCGACGATCGCGTCGAGCGGGTCACCACCCTGTTGCGTGAGCTTCGGGGACGGCTCAGCACCGAGCCCCCGTTGCCGTTCGACGAGTGGGAGCTGGCCCTCTACGCCTACGACGAGGCCCTGGTCACGGCGGCCGACATCTTCGACGTCGATGTGCCGGCCGCCGCCCGCGACGAGATGGGCCCCGATGACCGCGCCGACCTGGAACAGGCCCTGGCCGACGCCGGTCTCGATCTGGCAACCGACGCCTGACCGTCGCCGCCCACCCGTGAGGGCCGCCTCCGCCTTCGACGTCGTCGGTGGCTTCAGGTGCGAGCTGGCGGGGTACATCGCCAGCGCCGCGTTCACGTCCGGGCACCGGTTCGTGGTCGGGATCTGGCACGAGTCACCACTCGGGCCCATGGCCGACGTGATGTGGTCGCGACCCGGGGGCCGGCGGGTGCTCCTCGTCGGTCGCCCCGCCGTCGGTGAGCTGATCACCGCCGTGTACCGGTTCGACGGCGTCGAGCGGGTGCCAATCGACGCCCGGCTGGACGGCGGCTCGGTCCGGGTGAGCGCGGGCGACCTGGTGCTGGAGCTGCGAGGCGGCCGGGAGTTGCCCATCCCGCTGACCGGACTGCGGGGGCGGGCCATGGGGCGGCGGGTGGAGGCGCCGGTGGCCCGGTGGTTGCTCGGGGTGCGGACCTTCGGCACCAGCCCCACCGGGGTCCATGAGTGGTACCGCTCGGACGGCTACCGGAGGGTGGTCGAGGGGCGGGCCACCCTCGCCGGTGAGGACCTCGGGTCGCTCTGTCGCTTCCGGGGCCCGACCGGGTTCGGGTTCAGCGAGCCCCCGCGGCGACCGGCGATCGTCCGGGTGCGTCCGCTGCTCGTCGACACCGCCGGCGACCTGGAGCGCCTGGTGGTGGCCCTCCGGGAGAGCGACGGCGGGTCTCCCCCTGACGAAGAACCCGTCCGGTCGTAGGATGGCAGTGATGCCATCCAAGCCCGAATCAGAGGTCGGGCTGGCGGAGACGTTGGCCGACGTGGCCAGGACGCTCCTCGACGAGAGCGACGTGGACTCGACCCTGGAGCGGATCTGCGAGCTGGCGGTGCAGACCGTCGACGGGTGCGAGACGGCCGGCATCTCCATCGCCACCGGATCCCGGGTCACCTCGCGGGTCCGCAGCGACGACGTTCCCCGGATCGTCGACCAGATCCAGTCCGAGACCCAGGAGGGCCCCTGCGTCGATGCCATCCAGCAGCACCAGGTGTTCGTCACCGGCTCGCTCACCGAGGAGCGCCGCTGGCCCAACTTCGCCCGGCGGGCCCACGACGAGACGGGTGTGGAGAGCGTGCTGGCCATGCGCCTGTTCACCAACGGCGACACCATGGGGGCGCTGAACCTCTACAGCTCCCGGCGAGACGCCTACAACGACCAGGACATCGCCGTGGCGTCGGTGTTCGCCGCCCATGCCGCAGTGGCCCTGGCCACCGCCCAGAAGGCGGCCCACCTCGAGGCCAAGGCCGACGGTCGCGACATCATCGGGATGGCCAAGGGCATCATCATCGCCCGCCAGCACGTCTCCGACCAGGAGGCCTTCGACATCCTGCGCCGGGCCTCCCAGCGGATGAACATCAAGCTGCGGGAACTGGCCGATCAGGTGGTTCATCCCGCGGCCGACGGCGATCCCGTCGAGCAGGCCCTGTAGCGAATCAGTCCTCGGCCCGCCCGCCCAGGTGGTGGGCGAGAAAGCGCTCGGCGGCGGCGTAGAACGAGAGGCGGTTCTCGGGCTTGGCGAAGCCGTGCCCCTCGTCGGGGTAGAGCAGGTACTCGTGCTCGATGCCGTTGGCGGTGAGGGCGGCCACGATCTGCTCGGCCTCGGCCTGCTTGACCCGGGGGTCGTTCGCCCCCTGGGCGATGAGCAGGGGGATGCGGATCTGGTCGGCCTTGGACAGCGGTGAGCGCGACCAGAGGAAGTCCTCCTCGGTCTCGGGGTTGCCCACCCGGGTGTGGAACTGGGCGACCATGGGCGCCCAGTAGGCCGGGATCGACGTGATCAGGGTCTTGAGGTTGGAGGGCCCGACGATGTCGACGGCACAGCGGAACACGTCGGGCGTGAAGGCGGCGCCGACCAGGGCGGCGTAACCGCCGTAGGACCCGCCGTAGATGCCCACCCGGTCGCGATCGGCCCAGCCCTTGGCCACCACGTGGTCGACGGCGTCGAGGAGGTCGTCGTGCATGGCCGCGCCCCACTCCTTGTTGCCGGCGTTGACGAACGCCTTGCCGTACCCGGTGGACCCCCGGTAGTTGACCTGGACGCAGAGATAGCCGCGGTTGGCCAGCCACTGGGCCTCGGGGTCGAACCCCCAGGCGTCGCGGGCCCAGGGCCCGCCGTGCACGTTGACCACCGTGGGAAGGCCCTGGGGCGCCAGGACGGGGGGGAAGGTGGCGTAGCCGTGGATGACCAGACCGTCGCGGGCGGCGAAGGAGAAGGGCTCCATCTTGGCCAGCTGGTAGCGCGACAGGCTGGGCTGGTGCTCGAACATGAAGGTGGCCTGGGCGCCGGCCCGGTCCCACGCGTAGTAGCGGACGGGACCGTCATCGGTGGTGTAGGCCACCAGCCACACCCGGTCGGCGTCGTCGTGGCCGAGGAGCACGGGGTCGCCGGGGGAGAGGCCGAGGAGGGCTTCGACGTCGTCGGCCACGGCCGGGTCGAGGACGCGGTAGTCGGCCCGCTCCTTCATGAACACCACGATCTGGGGCTCGCGCGTGTCGGGGTGGAGCCGGACGGCACCGACGTCGTAGGTGGGGTCCTCGGCCACCACGGTGCTCTCGCCGGTGGCGCAGTCGATGCGCACCAAGCGGCCGGCGTTGGCGTCGACCGACGTGATGGCCCACAGGGCGGTGCCGTCGAGGGTGAAGCCGAGGGGCTCGCTGCTGAGGGCGTCCTCCTGGCTGATCTCCAGCAGGGGCCGCCACTCGTCGTCGGTTGTGTCGCGCACCATCACCACGAAGCCGCCGTCGGGGGTGGGGGCCACCCCTGCCCGCACGTTCCAGTCGGCGTCGGCCAGCATCCCGATGAACCCGGGGTTGTCGGCCACCTTCTCCAGCTCGCCGTTGCGAAGGTCGAGCCGGTAGACGTCGTGGAGCTCGGGGTTGTCGCGGTTGAGCCCCACGAGGAGGTGGTCGGGGAACCGCTTGTCGATCTCGTCGACCCGCACCTGCACGCCGTCGAAGGGGGTGAGGTCGCGGATGTCGCCCGTCTCCAGGTCGACGTCGTGGAGCCGCCAGTTCTCGTCGCCGCCCGCGTCTTGCACGTAGAGCAGGTGGCGCCGGTCGTGGGCCCAGAAGAACGAGCGGATGCCACGCTCCCGATCGCGGGTGACGGCCCTGCCCTCGCCGGCGCCGGCGCCGACGGCGCTCACCCACACGTTCAGCACACCTTCGTCGGGGGCCAGCCAGGCCAGCTGGGTGCCGTCGGGCGAGATGCGCGGACTGGTGCGCTCGGGGTTGCCGAACAACACCTTGCGGGGGACGAGGGGCGGCGCCACTGGTGCATCGGTCATGCCCGACTGCCTAGCAGACGCCGCCGCCCGCCCCGCCCCGGCCGGCCGTACACTCGGCGGTCGTGGACGCCACCCCCGCCAACCGGTGGCTGGCCGAAGCCGCGGGCCGGGCCACGAGCTACGACAACCGGTGGGAGCAGATGGCGGCCGAGGGCCGTCGGGTGCACGGCGAGGCCGACCTGATCGAGTGGTTGTGCCCCGAGGGCTCGGTCCTCGACGCCGGATGCGGCACCGGCCGCGTCGGCGCCGAGCTGGCCCGCCGCGGGCTCGATGTGGTGGGCGTCGACCTCGACCCCGCCATGCTGGCCCGGGCCCGCGCCAAGGCGCCCGGGGTGACCTGGGTCGAGGCCGACCTGGCCGAACTCGACCTGGGCCGTGTCTTCGACGTGGTGGTGGCCGCCGGCAACGTCATGATCTACCTGGCTCCCGGCACCGAGGGTGCGGTGGTGGCCGCCCTGGCCCGCCACACGCGCCCCGGGTGGCTGGTGGTCGCCGGGTTCCAGCTCGACGCCGGCCGGCTCGACCTGGCCGCCTACGACACCCACGCCACGGCCGCCGGCCTGGCGCTGGAGCACCGGTGGGCCACATGGGACCGCCGGCCCTGGGCCGGCGGTCCCTACGCGGTGTCAGTGCACCGGCGGCGGTGAACCTCTAGAAGCCGTGCTTGGTGAGCCAGTCCTGGGCCAGGACCTGGGGGTCTTCCTTGTCGACGTCGGCCCGCTTGTTGAGCTGGGCCAGGTCTTCGGTGGTGAGGGCGGCGGAGACCTTGTTCAGGGCGGCCCGGGCCTTGTCGGTGGCCGCCTGGGTGCGGATGACGGGCACGACGTCGTCGGCGTTCTGGAGGTGCTTGTCGTCGGCCAACACAACGAAGCCCTTGCCGGGGATGGAGCCGTCACTGGAGAAGATGAGGGCGACGTCGACGTCACCGTTGGCCAGGGCGGCAACCGACAGCGGCCCGCCGGCGTCGAGGGGCTTGAACTCCTTGAAGTTGATCCCGTAGGTCTTGTTGAGGCCGAGCTGGCAGAAGGGTCGGGTGGGGCATTCGGGGGGCCCGCCCAGCTTGAGCTGGTCGGCGACCGGCGCCAGGTCGGACAGGTTCTTGAGGCTGTACTTGGCGGCCGTCGCCTTGGTCACCGCGAAGGCGTTGCTGTCGACGGCCGGGGAGGGGTCGAGAGCGGTGAGGCCCTTGGGCGCCAACGCTGCCCGCAGCTTCTCGGTGGTTGCCTTGGGGTCGGGCGTAGCCTCGCCGGCCCCCTTGTTCACGAACTCCAGCTCGGTGGCGGCGTACCCCGGGTAGAGGTCGATGTCGCCCCGTTCCAGCGCCGGCTGCACGATCTCGCGGCTGCCCAGGTTGGGCCGCACGGTCACGTCGATGTCGTTCTTCTTGAGAGCGCCCTCGTAGATGCCGGCCAGAATCGCGCTCTCGGAGAAGTTGAGGGCGCCGATCTTGATGGTCTGCTTGGTCGCCGTGCCGGCACCGCTGCCGCTCTTCGACGAGCTACCGCATGCCGCGACCACCAGGGCCAGGCCGGCGACTCCGGCTCCGAAGGCGTACCTGCTCGGCGTACCCATGGGTGTCTCTCTCCTCTGTCTCAAATGGCCTCCACCACGGGCGCGGTGGCGACGAACGTCTCATTCTTGTCGGAATCCCGGTGACGAAGCCCGGCCGGCGAGAGGAGCCGCTGGAGGCCGGCCAGCGCCACCTCGGTGACCACGGCCAGGCCGGCCACCAGCACGGCACCGGCGAACACCTGGACGAAGTCGCGCTGGGCCAGCCCGTCGACGATGTAGCGGCCCAGCCCGCCCCACGCCACCAGGGCGGCGATGGTGGCGGTGGCCACCACCTGCACCGCCGCCGTGCGCACCCCGGCCATCACCATGGGCACCGACAGGGGCAGCTCCACCCGGGCGAGGACCTGGCGACCGGTCATGCCCATGCCCCGGGCAGACTCGCGTACCTCGGCATCGACCTCCCGGACGCCGATGAACGAGTTGGTCACCATGGGGGGCACAGCCAGGGCGACGAGGGCGCAGAAGGCGGGGAGGGCGCCGATGCCCACGAGCTGGGTGGCCACCACCAGGATGGCGAACGAGGGGATGGCCCGGCCCACGTTGGCCAGGTTGATGATCAGGCCCCCCAGCTTGTCGGCATGTCCCAGCAGGATGCCGCTGGGCAGGGCGGCGGCGGCGGCCACCGCCATGGCCGCCGCGCACATGACCACGTGCTCGGACATGCGGTGGGGGATGCCGTTGCTGCCGTGCCAGTGGGCGGCGGCGGTGAACCAGTCGACGACCTGACCGAGAAAGGTCACTTCCGGCGGCCCCTCGCCCAAGGGGTGATCAGGCGCTCGAGGCCGACGAGGCCCACGTCGGCCACCACCGCCAGGGCGATGGACAGCACCGTCCCCACCACCAGCGGGGTGCGGAAGTCGCGGATGAGCCCGTCGAGGATGAGCTGGCCCAGGCCGCCCTGGCCGATGAGGGCGGTGACGGTGACCAGGCCGATGGTGGTGACGGTGGCGATGCGGATGCCGGCGATGATGGACGGCACGGCCAGAGGCAGCTCGATGCGCAGGAGCCGGCGGCGGCCGGTGAATCCCATGGCCCGCGCTGCCTCCCGCACCTCGTCGGGCACGGCGTCGAGGCCGGTCACGATGTTGCGGATGAGGATGAGCAGGGTGTAGCCGACCAGGCCGATCTCGGCGGTCGTCCGGCTCAGCCCCGTCCACGGCACGAGCATGGCGAACAGCGCCAGCGAGGGCACGGTGTAGAGGATGCCGGTGACCGAGAGCACCGGCGTCCTCGTCCACCGCCACCGGCGGGACGCCAGGGCCAGGGGAAAGGCGATGGCCAGGCCGAGGGCGACGGCGATGGCGGTGAGCTCCACGTGTTGTCGGGTGGCGGCGGTGATGGTGTCGGTGTGGCGCGAGACCCAGTCCCAGCGCACCCACGGGTCGCCTCCCGAGGCGAGAACACTGTCACCCAGGACTCGGGCACCCGGCACTCGGGCAGACTATCGACCCACCATGACCGTCAGCTCGTGATCGTCAGCTCGTGATCCGTCTCGAGTCCCTCACCAAGCGGTTCGGCGACGGCGCGGTGGCGGTGGACGCCCTCGACCTCGACGTCGACGAGGGCGACGTGTGCGTGCTGGTGGGACCGTCCGGGTGCGGCAAGACCACCACGTTGAAGATGATCAACCGCCTGATCGAGCCGACCAGCGGCCGCATCTACATCGACGGCGAGGACGTCACGGGCGTGAATCCGGTGACTCTCCGGCGCCGCATCGGCTACGTGATCCAGCAGGTGGGGCTGTTCCCGCACCTGACGGTTGCCGCCAACGTGGCCACCGTCCCCCGCCTGATGGGCTGGGACCGCAGCCGCATGCGGCGCCGGGTCGACGAGCTGCTCGACCTGGTGGGCCTCGAGCCCGCGGTGTACCGGAACCGGTACCCCCACCAGCTCTCGGGCGGTCAGGTGCAGCGGGTCGGGGTGGCCCGGGCCCTGGGCGTCGACCCCCCCGTGCTGCTCATGGACGAGCCCTTCGGGGCCATCGACCCCATCAACCGGGACCGTCTCCAGCAGGAGTTCCTGCGCCTCCAGTCGGAGGTGAACAAGACGGTGGTCTTCGTCACCCATGACATCGACGAGGCCGTCCGCCTGGGCGACCGCATCGCCATCCTGCGCGAGGGGGGAGTCCTCGAGCAGTACGCCTCGCCGGCCGACGTGCTGGGCCGCCCGGCCACCCCCTTCGTGGCCGACTTCGTGGGCTCCGACCGGGGCCTGAAGCGTCTCTCGGTGACGGCCATCGACAGCGCCGCACTGTCCACCCTGCCGGTGGTGGCCCCCGGCGTGTCGGCCGCCGACGCCCGTCACCGGATGGACGACGCCGGCAGCCCCTGGGCCGTCGTCGTCGACGGCGCCGGCCGCCTGGTCGGCACCCTGTCCCGGGCCGACGTGGGGAGTGGCGCCGACGGCAGCGACATCGACGCCGTCGTCACCCCGGCGCCGGCGGTGGTCGACGCCGGGGACACCCTGAAAGACGCCTTCTCGCAACTGCTGCTCCACGATGCCGGCTGGGCGGCGGTCGTGGACGACGGCCGGTACTGCGGGGTCATCACCCTCGAGGGCCTCCACGGCGCCATCCGCCGGTCGGTC
>JBBWZS010000031.1:0-18219 GCA_039649175.1 Acidimicrobiaceae bacterium | reverse complement strand
GAGGACCAGGTGGCGGTCATCTGTCGCCGCGCCCCGTCCCACAACGACGCCGAGGTGGCCGAGCTGGCGCACTCGGCCACGGTGACCCAGCTCAAGCGCACGCTGAACCGCTACGCCTTCGACACGGCGGCCCGACCTCCCGGGCCCGAGGGGGCCGACCCCGAGGCGGAGCCCGTACCGGAGCCCGAGCGCCGCCGGGTGAGCTTCGGGTTCAACGACGATGACGGGTCGTGGCGGCTCTCGGCGGTGTTGCCGCCCGACCAGGGGGCGCTGGTGGAACGGGCGCTGGGAGTGTCGCGCCAGCGCCTGTTCGCCGGCGACGCCGACCACAGCGATGCCCCGAGGATCGTGTCGTGGGCCGATGCCCTGGTGGCGGTGGCCGAGGCGTCGCTGGCCACCGAGGCCGTCGCCCGTCCCCACCACGACCGCCACCTGGTGGTCATCCACGTGAACGCCGACGACACCGGCGAGACGAATGGCCACATTCACCTGGGACCCGCCCTTCCCGCCGGCCTGCTCCGGTTCATGACCTGCGATGCCAACGCCCGGGTGCACTCCGATGCCGGCACCACACCTCTCAGCGTGGGGCGCAAGGCCCGCATCGTGTCCGACCGCACCCGCCTGGCCATCGAAGAGCGCGACGGTGGCTGCCGGGTACCCGGATGTGACGCCACCAAGTGGCTCCACGTGCACCATCTGGTCCACTGGGAAGACGGCGGAGCAACCGACACGGCGAACTTGCTGGCGCTGTGCTCACGCCATCATCGCCAGCATCACCGGGGGGAGCTGGGCATCACCGGCAACGCCGATGACCCCGACAGCGTGGTGTTCACCGACGCCCGGGGGAGGCCATTGGCCCGCTGCGGCACCCCGACACCGCCCACCGGTCCGCCGCCCACCGGCAACTGGGCTCATCCCAGCGGTGAGCGCCTCGACGACCGTTGGGTCGACTTCTCCCCGCCGCCGGGGGTGGCTGCAGCACGAGCGGCCGCCGCCCTGGCCCGTCCGGTGCGAGTCGCCGTCCGACCGGCGGCTGACTACGCCCCGTGCATCGACCTCGATGACCCGATCTACGGGGTGCTCGACGACGACCTCGACGCCTGGTCGGCCTGATCGTCACGTGTGACTGCCGTGCCCGGGCCCTTCGTGCATCCCCGCGGTCGCCACCGTCCCGAGCATGGTCGTGAGGGCCTCTTCGAAGCCCAGCGAGGCGTCGTGTTCGCCGCTGGTGGCGTGCACCATCTCGTGCAGGACCGTCCCGCAGAAGTCCGGCAGGCTGGCCAGTTGGTCCCGCCTGATCACGATGCGTCCCTCATCGGGTTGCCAGAGCCCGACCGTCTCACAACCGCCGCCGGCAGTGGGGCGCATGGTCTCGGAGATGAGCACCGGCCATCGGCCGGGCGGCAGTCCCGCCAGTCGCAACACGTCGTCGAGCTGGCCGAACACCTCACGCTCGTCCCGGGTGAGGTCGTCGGGGTCGACCCAGGTGAAGGTGAACGATCTGGCCCGATCCCGTGCGTACGCATCGAGGGTCCGCACCTCGTTGCCGTCGAGGTCGGTGAGACCGACCAGCTTGGCGGCAACCTTGGACGGCACCACGACCAGTCGCTTGCCCTCGTCCCGGGCGTAGTCGAACATCGGGCCACCGGCACCGAGCTCGGCGGGCGTGACGAACACGACGTCGTCGGTGGCATTGAGAACCCGACTGGCGTGCACGGCGATGTCGAGCCAGGTCGATTCGGTGTGCTGGGCGCCGCTCTCGAAGTTCGACAAGTCGTCGGCCAGCAGCGACATGACCGAGCGCTCGGACGACGTCAACAGGATGCTCTTCACCCGGTCGGTGTAGGCCTGACGACCGACGTTGGCCCGTTCCCGGTTGAGCGCGTTGGCCAGCTTGGTGTTGAGCCGGCGCACGTTGTAGCTGAAGAGGAACTCGTCCTCCTCGGCCACCCGCACGCCCCGCACGTAGATGTGGGCCGGTTCGTTTTCGGTGCGCACCAGCACGTCGCCGTCCTCGGAGCTGTCGAGCACCTCCTCGGCGCTCCAGTGCAGGAAGAACCTCTTGGCCTCGGCCATCACCTCGTCGGCCACGCCGCCGAGCACGACCTCGGTCCCGGTCCTGGCGGGTTCGGTCGGCGGGAGGAAGACGGCGTGCAACGTCACCGTGTCGGGGAAATCCGCCTTGGGATGGGAGGCGGTGCTGATGTCGGCCATCGGGGTGTGGATCAGCACCGGGACGCCGTTGCGATCCAACACCGCCAGTGCATCCTTGAGGCCGACACCGAACCTCCCGATGACGGGCGACGCCAGCTTCTCGACGTTCTCGTTCTGGGTGAAGTGCTCGGCCCGCAGGCCTCGCCCGAAGTCACGGATGTGCCAGGTCCCGTCGGGATGGCGGACGACCTCGGGCGGGCCGCCGTGGCCGAGCAGGTGCTCGTCCAGCGCGTTGGCCAGCAACTCACGGACAGCGTGGGCGACCGACCAGTGATCGAGGACCTTCTCCACGTTCAGATCGAAGAACTGCGTGTCACCGTCCAGCGCACCGACCCTTCTCGCAGAACGAGCCTCGTCTGGACGATACCTGTGAGGTCACACACCGCCAGTAGGGTCGCCACGTGACCGTCGCCCCCTTCGGGTCGTGGGCGTCGCCCATCAGCCCCGAATCGCTCACCGAGGGGTCGATCCGCGTCAGTGGGCTGGCCGCGTTCGGCGGGCGGGCCTGGTGGGTGGAACGGCGCCCCGACGACGACGGCCGCCAGGTGGTGGTCAGCGCCGGCCCGGACGGCACCATCGCCGACCACACGCCCGCCGGGTTCTCCACCCGCACCACGGTCCACGAGTACGGCGGCGCTCCGTTCGCCGTGGTGGACGGGACCACCGTGGTGTTCTCCGAGATCGCCGACCAGCGCTTGTGGTCAGCCGCCCCGGGGGCCGAGCCGCGACCCCTCACACCGGAACCGCCGCAGCCCGCGGCGTGGCGCTACGCCGACGCCCGAGCGCTCGCCGGCGGTGACTGGCTGGTGTGCGTGCGCGAACGGCACCACGGCACCCGCGCCGACGAGGTGGAGAACGACCTGGTTTCCGTCTCTCTGACTGCCGGACCCGGTGGGAACGAGCCGTCGCCCCTCGTCGGCGGGCGCGACTTCTTCGCCGCTCCTCGTCCCAGCCCCGACGGGACCCGCCTGGCCTGGCTGACCTGGGACCACCCCAACATGTCGTGGGACGGTTGCGAGCTGTGGGTGGCCGACCTGGCCGGCGCTGACGGCGGCGGCCCGCCCGTGCTGAGTGGGCACCGCCGGGTGGCGGGAGGAGCGGACGAGTCGATCTCCCAACCGCGATGGGGCCCCGACTCCCAGCTGTGGTGGGTGTCCGACCGCAGCGGCTGGTGGAACCTCTACGCCGACGACGGCGCCGGGGGGCGGGCGGTGGCCCCCCGCCCGGCCGAGTTCACCAGGCCCGACTGGGTGTTCGGCCAGACCACCTATGACTTCCTGGGCGACGGTCGCCTGGTGGTGGTCTGGTCGGCCGAGGGCATCGACCACCTCGGCACTGTCGACCCGTCGACCGGTGAGCTGGTCGAGGTGCCCACCGCCTTCACCCACTTCGAGGCCGTCGTCGCCCTGGGTGACAGAGCCGTGGCCATCGCCGCATCGGCCACCGAATCGGCGGTGGTGGTGACCCTGCCCGTCGGCCAGGTCGGCGGTGGGCCGGCCGACGTCGCCGCCCATGTCCTGCGCCGCAGCCGGCCCACCACCATCGAGCCCGGGTACATCTCGGTCGCCCGGCCCGTCACCTTCCCCACCACCGGCGGCCGGTCGGCTCACGCCTACTGGTACCCGCCGACGAGCGCCGACCACGAGGGACCGACCGGGACCCTCCCGCCGCTCGTCGTGGTGAGCCACGGTGGGCCTACGGCGGCGGCGTCACCGGCGTTCAACGTGGCCATCCAGTTCTGGACGTCGCGGGGACTGGGCGTGGTCGACGTCGACTACGGCGGCAGCAGCGGGTACGGGCGGGCCTACCGCCGCAGCCTGGACGGGGCATGGGGCATCGTCGACGTCGACGACTGCGCGGCCGCTGCCGTGCACCTGGCCGACCAGGGACGGGTCGACCGCGACCGGATGGTGATCCGGGGATCGAGCGCCGGTGGCTTCACCACTCTGTGCGCCCTCACCTTCGGTGACACGTTCGCCGCCGGCGCCAGCCTCTACGGCATCGCCGACCTGGCCACACTGGCCTGCGACACCCACAAGTTCGAGTCGCGCTACCTCGACCGCCTGGTAGGCCCGTGGCCCAAGGCGTCCGACGTCTACCGGCAGCGCTCCCCCCTCCACCACGCCGAAGGCCTGGACTGCCCGGTCATCGTCTTCCAGGGACTCGACGACCGGGTCGTCCCCCCCGCCCAGGCCGAGGTGCTGGTCAGTGCCCTGCGGGCCAAGGGCCTCCCCGTGGCCTACCTGACCTTCGCCGGCGAGCAACACGGCTTCCGCCAGGCCGAGTCGATCCGCCGGGTGGCCGAGGCCGAGCTGTCGTTCTACGGCCAGGTGCTCGGCTTCACGCCGGCGGGAGCCGTCCCCACCGTGGAGATCGAGAACCTGGGGCCACCCCGCTCAAAAGGCCGCTCGGGCCTCAGTGGGTGAGCGAGGCCAGGGCCCAGACGGCGGCGACCAGGCCGATGCCGGCCATGAAGATGCTGCGCCCGACCGGCGCCCGGGCCAGGTCGCCTTCGCGCTCCTCACGGGGCGGACGGACGAGGGCCAGGCCGTTGCCCAGCGCCAGTGCGCCGCCCAGGGCGAGCAGGAGCCAGGCCAGGAGGTCGTTCCCGAGGAAGAGCTGGTCGGCGACCATGACGCCGCGACGCTACACGTCACCCGAACGGCGACACCGCCGCCGCCGACCAGTCACGCAGCGACACCAGACGGCCACGGTGAGTCCTCAAGTCGCCCGCCTCCGGTGCCGACACTTCGTCTAAGCAGATCGTAGGTGGGGGCCGGGATCGCCCTCCCGGAAGGCCGACCCCGCTCAGCGGGGAAGGGAACCCCTTCATCCCGGCCCCTACCTGCGATCGCGCTGAGAGGGGTCGGAAATGCGCAGACACCACGAGACATCCCAGCCCTGGGTGAGGGAACGCTCTGCCTGGGAGCCCGAGCCGTCGCCGACCGGCCGAGCGGTCATCGCCGCATGGCTCGACCAGCAACTGGCCCTGATCTCCGCCCGCCGCCGGCGCCGCCGCCTCTGGCCCCGCTGAGAAACCTGGGTCGGGGAACCGATCGGGGGTAGGCCCCTACCGGCCGCGCCGCTGCGACGCGGGTCGACACGACGCCGGAGGAGGAGGCCAGCGGTGGCTGACAGCAAGGTGACCAAGGCGACGAGAGGCCAGATCGGCGGCCCCCGACACGGGCGCCGGGGTGAGCACCGCCTGCCCGCGGTGGTCGCGGTGGTGGTGGGCATCGCCTTGTACGTGACGCTGCCGAGCGAGCTGGTCCTGGGTACGCGCTTCGTCGTGCCCGCCCTCGAGGTGGCGCTGCTGGTGCCGCTCATCGGGTTCAACCCGGCTCGGTTCCAACGGGAGACCAAGTGGTCGCGCGCCCTGTCCATCGCCCTCGTAGGCGTGATCGGGGCCGCCAACCTGTTCTCACTCTCCTTGCTCATCCACGCCCTGGTCTCGGGAAAGGCCAGCAACGGCAAGCAGCTGCTGCTGGCCGCCCTCGGGGTGTGGTTGACCAACATCATCGTGTTCGGCCTGGCCTACTGGGAGCTCGACAGGGGCGGGCCGGTGAAGCGCAGCCAGCTCCCCCGTGACCGGCTTCCCGACGCCGACTTCCGTTTCTCCCAGGACGAGAACGACGACTCCGTCGTCGAGGTGGCGTCGTCGTCGTCGGCCAGGGCCGACTGGGCCCCGACCCTCGTCGACTACCTCTACGTCTCGGTCACCAACTCCACCGCCTTCAGCCCCACCGACACCATGCCGTTGTCGACGCGCGCCAAGCTGCTGATGAGCGTGCAGAGCATGGCCGCCCTCGTCACGTCGGTGCTGGTGATCGCCCGAGCCGTCAGCGCCCTCCAGTAGATCGCCCGCCGGCTGGGTAGGGACACACCATGACCGACTCAGCGTTGCGCCCCGCCTACGTCAATCCCGGTGGCGAGTTCACCCGCGACACCAACTACATCGCCACCCGGATCACCGCCGACGGCCGCGACGGCTTCCCCGTCGAGGCGGGCCGGTACCGCCTGGTGGTGAGCCGGGCGTGCCCGTGGGCCAACCGGGCCATCATCGTCCGCCGCCTGTTGGGCCTCGAGCCCGTGCTGTCCATGGGCATCGCCGGCCCCACCCACGACCAGCGCAGCTGGCGGTTCGACCTCGACCCCGAGGGCCGCGACCCGGTGCTCGGCATCGAGCGCCTCCAGGAGGCGTACTTCGCCCGCTTCCCGGGCTACGACCGGGGCATCACCGTCCCCGCCATCGTCGACGTCACCACCGGCCAGGTCGTCACCAACGACTACCCGCAGATCACCCTCGACCTGTCGACCGAGTGGCGCGCCCTGCACCGCCCGGGCGCCCCCGACCTGTACCCCGAGGCCAGCCGGGACGAGATCGACGAGGTGGCCGAGCTGGTGTTCAGGGACGTGAACAACGGCGTCTACCGGTGCGGCTTCGCCGGGTCCCAGGCCTCCTACGAGAAGTCCTACCGCCGCCTGTTCGACCGCCTCGACTGGCTCTCCGACCGCTTGACGTCACAGCGGTACCTGGTGGGCGACACCATCACCGAGGCCGATGTCCGCCTGTTCACCACCCTGGCCCGCTTCGACGCCGTCTACCACGGCCATTTCAAGTGCAACCGGCAGAAGCTGTCGGAGATGCCGGTGTTGTGGGCCTATGCCAGAGACCTCTTCCAGACGCCGGGGTTCGGTGACACCACCGACTTCGACCACATCAAGCGCCACTACTACGAGGTCCACACCGACATCAACCCGACGGGCATCGTGCCCGTGGGCCCCGATCTCGGGAACTGGCTGACCGACCACGGGCGCCACGCCCTGGGTGGACGCCCCTTCGGGGAGGGCACGCCGCCGGGCCCGCCGCCGCCCGACGAGATCGTGCCTGGCGACCACACACCCCTGCGGTCCTGACCGGCCCCTACGACAGGGCCGGCGCCCCGTCGCTCATGGTCAGGGTGCGGGTGGCCACGCTCCGCGCCAGTTCCACGTTCTGCTCGACCAGCACCACCGCCACGCCCGTCTCCGCCACCTCGCTGAAGACCCGGGCACATTCGTCGGCGCGGTCGCCCGACAGCCCCGCCGACGGCTCGTCGAGCAACAGGGCCCGGGGCAGGGTGCACAGCACCCGGCCGATCGCCAGCAGTTGCTGCTCGCCGCCCGACAGCGACGCCGCTGCCTGCTCGCGCTTGGCCCCGAGGGCGGGAAAGCGCTCGAGCCACTCGGCGCGTGCGGCACGCGACCTGACCCGGTCGGGAGGCCGCGCCGCCAGGTCGACCACGTCGAGGTTCTCCCCCACGGTGAGCGACGGGAACACCCGTATCGACTGGGGCAGCAGGCGTAACCCGAGAGCCGCCCGCCGCTCGGTGCCCATGGTGTCGACTCGCCGGCCGGCGAGGACGACTCGTCCCCGCTGCGATCGCAGCAGCCCGGCGATGGCCCACAGCAACGACGACTTCCCCGACCCGTTGCCGCCGAGCACGGCCACGATCTCGCCGCCCTCCACATCGAGATCAGCGCCCCGCACCACCAACGAGCCGTTCCAGCCCGCCTCCAGGCCCCGCACGTTCAACACGACGGCAGCACCGCCAGGTTGGGGGCCAGGGCGGGATGGGCGGCCACCGACGCGAACGAACCCTCGGCCACCACTCTCCCGTCGGCCATGCCCAGCACCCGGTCGCAGACCCGCTCGACCCAGCCGTGGTCGTGCTCGACGACCAGGATGCCCACGCCCGCGTCCCGCCGGCCGGTGATGAGGTCGGCCAGGCCTCGCAACTGGTCGGGATCGACGCCGGCGCCGGGCTCGTCGAGGACGAGATAGGCGGGGTCGGCGGCGAAGGCCCGGGCCAGCTCCACCCTCCGCCGCTGGCCGTGCGACAGGGCTCCCACCGCCCGGCCGGCGAAGGCGGCCATGCCCAACTGGTCGAGCGCGTCCATGGCCGCGTCACGCAGGCGCCCTTCCCGCCGGCGGAACCCCGGTGACCGCGTCCAGGCGCCGGCGAGTGACGGGCGCACACGCCGCTGGGCGCCCACCACGACGTTGTCGAGCACGCTCAGGCCCTCGAAGAGCCGCAGGTTCTGGTAGCTGCGCACCACACCGGCGGCGGCCAGACGCGAGCTGCAGGCACCCGTGAGGTCGGCACCGTCCACCACCACTCGCCCGGCCGATGGGGCCAACGCCCCACTGGCCAGGTTCACGAGCGTCGTCTTGCCCGAACCGTTGGGCCCGATGATGCCCAGCACCTCCCCGCCGGTGAGGGTCAGGGAGACGCCGGCCACCGCATGCACGCCCGCGAAGTCCCGGGACACGCGGTCGAGGTGCAGGCCGCCCGTCACCGGGCCGGGGGTCGCGGGCTCGGGGGTCACCGGCCTGCCACCCCTCCGGCGGGCACCGGGCGGCGCAGGGCGGGCAGGCGCACCGTCGTGCGCAAACGGGCCCGGGCGGCGTCCCCCAGGCCGAGGCGCGACGCCGCCACCAACAGGATGACCAGCCCGGTGACGGCCTCGGACACGTCGCCGTAGGCCGCCAGGCGATCGAGCACGGCCGTCATCGCCACCGCGGCGACGACCGTGCGTCCCATGCGGGCCTCACCGGCGATGAGCACGATCAAGATGACGACCACGGTCTGGGACAGGCCGAACGACACCGATGACACGAACCCGTTCTGGACGGCGTAGATGCCGCCCGCCGCCCCCGCCATCCCCGACCCCACGGCGAAGGCGAGCAGGCGAAGGCGGCCCGGATGCACCCCGAAGGACCGGGCTGCCACCTCGTCGTCACGCACGGCCATACAGGCCCGACCCAGCGGCGACGCCTTGAGGGCCACGGCTGCGGCCAGGACCACCAGACCCACGACCAGGGCGACGGCGTAGAGCCCCCGGTCGTCGAGGGCGTGGCCGAACACCGACACCCCGGGGACGGCGGCGATCCCCTGATAGCCGCCGGTGAAGCGCTCGGTGTTGAGGAACAGCGACTGGAGGATCTCGCCCGCACCCAGGGTGGCCAGGGCCAGCACGTCGCCCCGCACCCGCAGCCCCGGCAGCCCCACCACCGCCCCGAGGACGGCGGCCACCCCCACCGCGGGCAGGAGGGCGGCCCAGAACGACCAACCCTGCTCCACCATGAGCTGGGCGACGGCGTAGGCCCCCACTCCCTGGAGGGGGGCCTGGGCCACCGACAGCTGCCCGGACAGGCCGTACACCACCTGGAGCCCGAGGGCGGTGATCACCGCGATCACCGCCGTGGTGCCCAGCCCGTAGCCGTGCCGGCCCCCGATCCACACCGGGACCAGGGCGAGCACGGCGAGGACAGGCAGCCCGGCGGCCGACGATCGTCGCATACGGCTCAACGCTCCAGGGAGATCTCCTTGACCTCCTGGGGACCGGTCTGCTCGTAGCCGGTGAAGAAGACGGGCTTGCCGCCCTGGACCTGGAAGACGTAGAGCCGGCCGCCCACCCGTGACCCGTCCGGCGCGAACTGGAGCGGGCCGACTCCCGTGTCGGGGATGGAGATCTTGTGGAGGTGGTCGGACAGGTCGAGCCGGGTGCCGGCCCCGTCGGCGAAGCCGGCGGCCACCGCCTGTACGCCCTCGTAGGCGAACACCGCGGGGTCGGGGACCACCGACTCCTTGGTGGCGGCGGTGTAGGCGTTGCGCAGGGCGACGGCGGCGGGCGTGTTGCGCTGGGCGTCGGTGGGTGAGTTCCCGATGACCCCGTTGGCCTGGGCACCGGCGGCGGTCAGGAACGAGTCGCTGTTGGTGACGCCGCCAGGGTCGTAGGCGGGCACTTTGAGCCCTACCTGCTCGGCCGCCTGCTTCACGATGAGGGCATCGTCGGCGGGGAGGCCGACCATGACCAGCGAGTCGGCGCCCGCCGCCTTGATCTTGCCCAACTGGGTGGTGAAGTCGGGATCGCCGAACTTGAACGTCTCGTTGGCCACCGGGGTCACGTTCTTGGCCTTCAGTCGGTTGACGAAGAAGTCGGCGACGCCGTCACCGTAGGTGCCGGTGGCGTGCAGGATCCCCGGCTTGGTGAGGCCCTTCTTGAGCAGCTGGTCGGCCACCGAGAACGAGTAGGCGGGGAAGGTCGGGGGCACCACGAAGACGCTCTTCTGGGCCGTGGCGGCGTCGAGGATCTTGGGCGAGGAGGCGTAGGCGGCCAGGTAGGACAGGCCGGCCTGGCTGGCCACAGGGGCGGCGGCCACCGAGGCGTCCGACAGGCCGGAGCCCACGAAGGCCAGGTACTTGCCGTCGTCGACCACCTTGCGGATGTTGTCCACTGCCTTCTGGGGCACGTCGGCGTCGTCGAAGCTGTCGTCGATCTCGATCAGGGTGCCCTTGAGCGGCCCGGCGGTGATGCCCCCGGCGGCGTTGATCTGGCTGGCCGCCAGCTTGGCCCCGTTGCGGATCTGGTCACCGGTGGGCTTGGCGTCACCCGAGAAGGGGCCCCCCACGGCGATCACGACCTTCTTGGGCCCGGTGGTGGTGGACGCTCCGGTGGTGGCGCCGTTCTTGGAGCTGGTGCTGCTGCAGGCCACGGCCAGGGCCAGGGCCGATGCGGCGATGACGAACCTCTTCACGAACTTCCTCCAGGTGTGTGGGTGGGTGCAGATCGGGTTGATGCGACGTGGTCAGACGGTGCGCAGGCGGGCGCGAGCCAGAACCCCCTCCGGGACGAGGAGCAGCACGGCGATCAGCAGGCCGAAGGTCACCACGTCGCGGAACCGGGTGGACAGGTACCCGGAGACGAAGCTCTGCACCGTCCCCAACGCCAGTCCCCCGACGAGGGACCCGCGCACCCAGCCCACGCCGCCGAGGATGGCGGCCACGAACCCCGTGAGGGTGGCCTGCCAGCCGAGGGAGATGTAGACGAGCCCGAAGAACGAGGCGAACAGGGCGCCCGCCAGGCCACCGACAGCTCCGGCGATGGCGTAGGTCGTGGCCAGGGTCCTGGTGACAGGCACCCCGGCCAGGCGGGCGAGGGTCGGTTCGTCGGCGACGACGCGCACCCGCCGGCCCGTCACGCCCCGCCGGAGGTAGAGGGCGAGAACGAGGGGCACGACGATGCCCACCGCCACCACCCACCACCCCGCCGGCGGCAGTCGGTAGTCGGCGAAAAGGTTGACCCGCCCTCCGGGGAACAGCGAGGGAAGGGGCTCGTTGCCCCTGGGGCTCACTCTCACGGCGACGTTGCGGACGATCAGGGCCACGCCCAGGGCGGGCAGGAACCCGAGGGTGGTGGCGCCGGCGCGGCGGCGCCCGGCAACGGGGCCGTACACGGCGAGGTAGGCGACGGCGCCGATGGCCGCCGCCACCACCACATCGGCCACCACCGCCAGCGGGCGCAGACCCGACACGTGCAGTGTCCCCACGGCCACGTAGGTGGCCAGCATGAGCGAGTCACCGTGCGCCAGGTTCAGATCGCCCGAGGTCCGCAACACCAGGCTCAGACCGGTGGCGAACAGCGCGTAGAGGAGCCCCAGGACTAGGCTGGTGACGCAGACGGTGAGAAAGAGCTCCACGGGGAGCGGGACGTTATCTCAAAATCTGTTGAAGTTCCGCCCCCCCTCCTGGAGGGCCGTCGGGTAGAGTCCGGTCCGTGGTCACCGCCGTCACCCGGTCCGAAGCCGAGCGCCTCTCCGACGAGCTCGGCGTGCTGGCCGAGCCTCACCGCCTGCTCGTGCTGCGCCACCTCCGGCGGGGGGCCCGCAGCGCCGGTTTCCTGGCCCAGGCCGTCGGGATGGAACCGTCGTTGGCCAGCCATCATCTGGCCGTGCTGGCCGGAGCCGGGCTGGTGACGCGGCGGCGAAAGGGCCACTACATCTGTTACGCCGCCAACCGCGACCAGTTCAAGGAGCTGTACCAGAAGCTGGGCAGGCTGGCCGGTGCCACCGGGGCCGCCGTCGAGTCCATCTCCCCGTCCCTCGACGACCCCTGCTAGGCCGCTATCACCGACGTCGCCCCTGAGAGCGCGCCCGACGGCCTGGTCCTCGAGCCGTGGCTGGGCACCGTCGTGCGGTGCTACCCGGGCCGGCCCCGGACCATCGTCGAGACCCTCGACCGGGCCCAGGCCCTTTTCGGTGAGCGCCCCGCGGTGGAGGTGGCCTCGGGCAACACGGCCACCGGGGCCGTCACCTACGCCGAGCTGGCCGAGCTGGTCGAGGGGGCGGTCGAGCGGTTGGCCGAGGAGGGGCTCGAGCCGGGCGACCGACTGGCCGTGTGCCTCGACAACGGGCTCGACATCATCGTGGCCATCTGGGCCTGTGCCCGGGCCGGGCTGGTGTTCGTAGGTCTGTCCAACCGCCTGCAACCGCCGCAGTGGGCGTGGATGCTCCGCCACTCCGGCGCCTCGCTGGTGCTGTGCCACCCGAGCTACTTCGAGGGGGTGAGCGAGGCGGCCGCCGAAGCCGGCCTGGCCCCCGGGCGGGCCCGCCCCGTGGGTGACCACCTGGTGGGACGGCGGCGGGCGTGGCGTGGCGCCGACGTGGCCTTCCCCGACCAGGACACGGTGTACGGCGTCGTGTACACGTCGGGCACGACCGGGCGACCCAAGGCCAGCCAGCTCGTCCACCGTTGCACCATGCACTCGGCCATCGCCTACGTCCGCACCCTGGGCCTCACCGGCGACGATCGCACCGCCATCGTGTTCCCGCTCTACTACGTCACCGGCCACGTGGCCCAGGTCACGCCCATGATGCTGGTGGGCGGCACGTCGGTCCCGGTGCGCGAGATCGTCCCGTCCGAGCTCGTCCGGCTCATGGGCGAGCGCCGTATCACCTACCTGATGGTCGTCCCCTCACTGTGGCCGCTCCTGTTGCGCGTACCCGAGTTCCGCTGGCCCGACCTGGCCCACGTGCAGGTGGGGGCCTTCGGGGGTTCACCGGTGCCCATCTCCACCGTGGCCGCCCTGCGGGCGCGTATGCCCCAGTTGCGCCTGTTCGACGCCTACGGCCTGACCGAGACCCACTCCCCGGTCACCGTGCTGCTCGACGCCGAGTTCCGGCGCCGCCCGGGCTCGGTGGGGCGGCCACTGCCGTGCGCCGAGGCCCGGGTGGTGGGCGACGACGGTCGCGACGTCGAGGCCGGTCAGCCCGGCGAGCTGTGGGTCAAGGGGCCGATGATCACCTCGGGGTACTACGCCGACCCCCACGCCACCGCTGCGGCCATCACCGACGGCTGGCTCCACACCGGCGACTGGGTCCGCATGGACGAGGAGGGCTACGTGTTCATCCTCGACCGTATGAAGGACATGATCATGCGAGGCGGCTTCAAGGTGTACTCGGTGGAGCTGGAGTACGTCCTCGTCAGCCATCCCGTCATCGCCGAGGCGGCCGTGTTCGGCATCCCCGACAAGGTCGCCTACGAGTCAGTGGCGGCGTACGTGGTGCCCGCCACCGGCCAGATCATCGATGCCCAAGCCGTGCAGCAATGGGTCGCGTCGCAGATGGCCGACTTCGCCGTTCCTCGCCACGTGCGGGTGGTCGATACCATTCCTCGCAACCGCACGGGAAAAGTCGACAAAGCTGCTCTCCGGCGAGCCCTGCTCGCCGAACTCGAGAACAGGAGGGCCACCAGTGCCAGTGCCTGAACCGGCCGAAGTCGACGTCGAACCCCGCATCAGGCAGATCCTCGCCGTCCACCTCGACGTCGACCTGGAGCGGCTGGTGCCCCAGAGCCGCCTGGGTGAGGACCTGTGTGTGGACTCCCTCACCGCCGTCGAGCTGCTGATGGTGCTCGAGGACGAGTTCGACATCGCCCTGCCCGAGGACGAGGTCGGCGACCTGCAGACGTTCGCCGACCTCGTGCTCGCGGTGTCGGAGCAGGTGACGGCCCGGGCCTGACCGCCCCTCAGACGCCGCCGGTGCTGTTGGAGCCCGAGGGGTCGTCGGCGCTGTCGCCGAGGGTGCCGCCGGGCTGGGCCTCGGCGGGATCGTCCGAGGGCCCGGTGGACACGCCGGTGCCCTGGCTGGGTGCGTCGTGAGCCGACACGTTGGATCCGCGTCCTTCTCCGCCGGCCAGTTCCTGGTTGGCCTGGTCGGGGTCGTCCGACATCGGCTCTCCGGTTTCGGGGTTGACGACAGGCATGGGTCGGTCTCCTTTTTTCAGTACTTGTGATGCACACGTACCCAGACTGTCAAGTGTCGGAAACGTCGGGCTGCGGCGAGCCGTCGAGTGGCGCCGCGCTGGTCGGGACCGTTGCCCGCGCCCCGACCCGCTCCGGTACCGTGGGCTTCCGGCTCGGGCGCAGGATCGTCGACGAGGAGGCTGGTGGCGGAACCCACGCACGCAGGTCGCCCGCCGGTGGTCGACGAGGGACGCGACCTGCGCGCACTGCAGGCGATGGCGACCGACGCCGTGGGCGGCCGGGGCAGCCTGGTCCTTCTCAGTGGCGCGCCGGGGTCGGGCAGGACCCGACTGGCCGACCAGCTCGCCACGTGGGCGCAGGGCCGGGGCATGCGTGCGCTGCGGCCGCACTCGGTGCCCGCTGGCGGCGCCGGGTCACTGGCTCCGTGGCCCGACGTGGTGCGGGCTGCTGTGGGCGATGCCGACCCGGCCGGCCTGGTCGCCGAGCTCGAGGGCCAGGTGACGGCGCCCCATGCCCTGGGCCTCGCCCCCGAGCTGATCCCCCGAACCTGGCGTCCTGAAGATGCGCCCCCAGCCGACCGGCCGGCGCTGTTCGACGGGACGACCATCCTGCTCCGCCACCTGGCCCGGGCCCGGCCCCTGCTGGTCGTGCTCGACGACTTCGACGCCGCCGGCATCACCGCCCACCGCTTCCTCGAGTTCGTCCTCCCCGTGCTGGCGGACACGGCCATGCTCGTCGTCGCCATCTCGCGCCCTGACGACCCGTGGCTCGACCGTCTCGGCGACCGTGCCCACCGCGTGGCCCTGGACCCGGGCGGTTCCCCGAACGGCACCACGCCACCGGGCGCCACGCCACCGGGCACCGGGGGGAGAGTCGTCGACCCGAGGCGGGCCGAGGACGCCGGCGACGACGCCATGGGTGAGCTGGCCTGGGAGGACGCCGCCGAGCACTACCGCCGGGCCCTCGACGGCGACCCCCCGGTGGATGACGACACCCGGTTCCGGGTGCTGCTGGCCCTGGGCGCCGCCCTATCGGCGGCCGGTGACGCCGCCGGGGCGAGGTCGGCCTACCAGGACGCCTCCGGGCTGGCCCGGCGACGGGGACGGCCCAGCGACGTGGCTCGGGCCGCCCTCGGCATCAGCTCGTCGCTGAGCGGCTTCGAGCCCTCCCCACCCGACCCGGCGGCGGTCCCCCTGCTCGAGGAGGCCCTGACGCTGCTGGGCGACGACCCCGGCGGGGCGCATGCCGGGCTGCTGGCCGGCGTCGGCGCCCGCCTGTCGATGGCGCTCGGTCCCGGCGCCGGCGTGGCCGAGCGCCGCCGGCGGTTGAGCGACGACGCCGTCGCCCTGGCCCGCCAGGTGGGCGACGGGGCGGCGCTGGTCGACGCCCTGGCCAGCCGGTGCGACGCCCTGGCCGGGCCGTCGCACCGCCGGGCCCGGCTGGACGCAGCCGACGAGATGGTGAGGGTCGCCGTGGGCGACGGCGACCGGGAGGCGGAGCTCCTCGGGCGGCGCCTACGCGTCGTGGCCCTGCTCGAGGACGGGCGCGTGACCGACGCCGATGCCGAGATCTCCGCATTCGCCGCCATCGCCGATCGCCTCGGCCAGCCCCGGTTCTCCTGGATCGTCGCCTTGTGGGGAGCCATGAGGGCCCTGCTCCAGGGCCGCTTCGCCGAATGCGAACGCAGGAACGCCGAGGCCGCCGCCCTCGGGCGCCGGGCCGGGATCGGTCGCGTCGACACGCTGTGCATGGTGCAGTTCTTCCACCTGCGCGTGGCCCAGGACCGCGTGGTCGAGCTGGAGATGGCGGCTCGTTCCCTCACCTCCCGGCCCGGCGACCGGGTTGCGTCGGATGCGACCACGGCCCACCTGCTGGGGCTGCTCGGACGCGACGGGGAGGCAGGCGTCGAGCTGGCCGCCCTGGCCGCCGACCGTTTCGCTGCCATCGACCCCGACCCTCGCTGGTTGGCCACCATGGCGGCGCTGGCCGAGGTCGCCGCCACCCTCGACCAGCACAGCGAGGCCGCCGTCCTCTACGACCTGCTGGGCCCCCACTCCCGCTGCTTCGCCGTCGAGGCCGTGGGAGCGACGTGCCACGGATCGGTGTCACGCCATCTCGGGCTCCTGGCCCATGCCCTCGGCCGTTGGGACGAGGCCGACGACCACTTCCGCCATGCCCTGGACGACAACGAGTCGGCCGGCGCCCCCCTTCTCGTGGCCCACACCCGCCTGCAGTGGTCGGCGCTGTTGCGGGCCCGCGACCTCGTCACCGACTGGGAGCGGGGGCTCGAATTGCTGACGGGCGCCGAGGTCATCTACCGGCGCCTCAGCGTCGATCGTCTGGCCGACGAGGCCCGCCAGGTGCTGGCCCGGTCCCACGAGCCTCCGGCCAGTGAGCGCTCGGGCGCCGGCAACTCCTTCGGTCGCCAGGGCGACGACTGGGCGCTGTCCTACGGCGGCGTGGAGGTGCGGGTGGCCGACAGCCTGGGGATGCACGACCTGGGCACACTTCTCGCCAACCCCGACCGCAGCTTCCACGTCACCGACCTCGTCGGCGGCGCCTCTCCTCCGGACGTCGATGCCGTGGCCCGGGCCGAGTACCGGGCACGCCTGTCCGAGCTGGACGACGAGAGTGCCGACCCGACGCTCGACCCCGTCCGGGTGTCGCTGGCCCTGGCCGAGCGGGACTTCATCGCCGGCGAGCTGTCCTTTGCGTCGGGCGCCCCGCCGGCCTCTGTCGCCGATCCCGTGGAGCGGGCCCGTCGGGCGGTCGCCACCCGGATCCGCCTGTGCCTCGACCGCATCGACGCCGCTCACCCCACCCTCGGCCGCCACCTCCGCCACTCGGTGCGCACGGGGACGTTCTGTTCCTACGAGCCGGAGATGCCCACCACCTGGAAGACCGGCGCCGGGTCGTAGATGGCCCCTGTGCCGCCACCGGCGGACACCCACGTCCGGTACGGCACCCAGGCCGGGCGCTGGGTCATCGCCGCCACCGTGGCCGGGTCGGGCATGGCCTTCCTCGACAGCACGGTGGTCAACGTGGCCCTGCCCGCCATCGGGCGCGACCTGCATGCCGGGCTGGCCGGCCTGCAGTGGACGGTCAACGCCTATCTGCTCACCCTCGGCTCGCTGCTGGTGCTGGGCGGCTCGCTGGGCGACATCTACGGACGGCGGCGCCTGTTCGTCACCGGGCTGGTGGCCTTCACCACCGCGTCGGCGCTGTGCGGCCTGGCCCCGTCCATGGGCGTGCTCATCGCCGCCCGCTCCCTGCAGGGGGCGGGTGGGGCCATGCTGGTGCCCGGCAGCCTGGCCCTGCTCACCGCCAGCTTCCACGCCGAGGACCGCAGCGCCGCCGTCGGCGCCTGGTCGGGCCTGGCCGGGGTGGCCGCCGCCGTCGGGCCCTTCGTGGGCGGCTGGCTGGTGGACGGCGTGTCGTGGCGGCTGGTCTTCCTGCTCAACGTGCCGGTGGCGGCGGCGGCCATCGCCATGACGGTGGGCCACGTCCCCGAGAGCCGTGACCCCGATGCCGTGCACTCCCCCGACCTGACCGGGGCCCTGGTCGCCACCCTCGGCCTGGGAGGGTTGGTCTTCGCCCTCATCCAATGGTCGGCCGGCGGCGTCTCGACCGCCGTCGTGGCCACCGGGCTGCTGGGTGCTCTCGCCTTGGTGGCCTTCCCGTTCGTCGAACGGCGCTCCCGCCAGCCCCTCGTGCCCCTCGACATCTTCTCGTCCCGCCAGTTCAGCGGGGCCAACGCCACCACCCTGGCCGTCTACGCGGCCTTCGGCGGCGCCCTGTTCCTGCTCGTCCTCGAGCTCCAACAGGTGCTGCACTACTCGGCTCTGGCCGCGGGGTCGTCGCTGATGCCCATCACGTGCATCATGCTCACGTTGTCGTCGCGAACCGCCCGCCTGGGCC
>JBBWZS010000008.1:0-3019 GCA_039649175.1 Acidimicrobiaceae bacterium | reverse complement strand
TCGATGCCCTCGTGACCGTTCTCGTCCGGCGACGACGGAACCGCCCCCCCGACCTTGCGGCGTTCAAGTGGCAGCTCATGGCCGTCGGGGGCGGTGCCGGACTGGCCTGGTACCAGCGCCGCCGGAGCCAGGAGGCACGTGTGCGCCGGGAGCAGGAGCGGGAGGCGAAGTGCCACCAGGCCCGGCTGAGCGGGCAACACTCGGTGGCCATGGGGGCCGACTCGGTGGTCGACCTCCTGGCCCGGACCACGCCGCTGCTCCAAGGCTCGCTCCCCGACACCGTCACCGCCAACACCCTGGCCAGCTGGAAGGCCAGCCTCGGGGCCGAGGTCATCGGCGGCACCAGCTACCTCGACAGTGTGGTGCGGCTCTGGGTCCGCCGGCACAACCAGGGAGCCGACCTGGCGCGCGATGTCGACATCACGTTGGCCGAGGGCGCCGGCACCACCCTGATCACCGTGGGCCAGGCCCAGGTGCTGTCCGACCTGCTCGACGGCCGAGACCTGCGAGGTCCCGTGTCGCTGGACGTGGTCGACGACCCGTGGGGACGGGTGCCGGGCGCGGCCCTGCGCCTGCGGGTCGGCGACGACGAGGTCGAGCTCGCCGCGGATCCCCACCCGCCGCTGCACGTGTTCGACCCGTGCCCGATGATCCTCACGGTGTCGCCGTTGTGGTTCGTCTTCCAGCTGTTCGGCAACTCCGAGCGGGCGCCGGTGTGGGCGGTGGCACCATCGGTGCTGGGATCCTGGGCGACGGCGGCATGGGCCCATCGCCAGATCGACAGGCACGGTCGGGTGTCGCACCCGCAGGTGGTCTTCGCCACGCTGTCGCTGGGGGCGGTGAACACGGTGCTGGTGACGCTCAACATGCGCCGGCCCTTCAGCGTCGACGGGCTGCAGCGCTTCCCGGGCGGGAACAGCCTGCACGCCACCGCCATTCTCATCGCCCTCTACGACGACGAGCTGTCCCGGCTCCAACGGGCGGTCCTGGCGGCCGGGGTGGTGGGCATCCTGGGCATGGGTCTGGCCCTGTTGCCGGGGCCGGTTCGCTGGCGCGACTGCTTCTCGCAGCTGCTGTGGCCCGTCGCCGCCGTGGTGTCGGCGATCGGGGTCGACCAGTCACTTCGTGACGACGCCGAGGCCGAGGCCGTCGAGCTTCGCCTGGCCGACCGCCGGCACATCGACGGCGCCTATCGCGACGGCCGGTCCTCGGTCATCGAGCTGGTGACCGAGGCCAGATTCGCAGCGTGGCGGCTCCTGGACTCGGGCGGCGCTACCGTGCCCGACAGCCTCCGAGCCGAGGCGGTACGCCGGCTGGGAGAGGTCGACCGACGACTGGAGGCCTTGCAGTGCGTCGAAGGGTCGTGATCGTCGACGACGACGAGATCAGCCGGCGGGGCATGGCCGAGGTGCTGGCCGACCGTCCCGAGATCGAGGTGGTGGGGACGCTGACCCACGGCGAGGCCGTGCAGTACGGCGAGGGGTGGGACGACGTCGACGTGGCCGTGGTGGACGCCGCCGACGACACCGAGGCCGGTGACCAGTTCCCGGGCGTGGCGGTGGTGGAGCAGATCCGGCGGCGGCGCAGTCGGGAGCAGTGCGCAGTCATCGTCATCACCGGCCACTTCTTCGACGATGCCGTCCGGCGACGGATGCGTGAGGCGTGCGCCGACCTCTTCTACCACCGGTCGGAGTTGCGGCTCGGGTCGTCGCTGCAGGAGGCGGTGCTCCATCCCGACCGGATGTGCCATGAGGTGCCCTCGGCTCACGACCATGAGGCCGTCTTCCGGCTCGGGCTCACGTCATCCAGCCGGGTCAACGACGCCGTTGCCTACGCCTCCGAGCACGGGCTGAACCAGGCGCTCAGCGAGCGGTCCGGGCGCAGCCGGGTCTGGGCCCGGCAGCGCAAGGCGTTCAACGACAGGGCCCGGCTCAGCCCCACCAACGCCGACGGGCGACCACCAGAACGCGCCCAGCGCGAGCCGTCGTTGCCGCAGATCGAGAGGTTCCTGCGGTGGGCGACGCGCGTGAAGCCGAACGACGATTAGGACTAGGGCCCGGCGGAGGTGACCGGGAGGGTGGGGGGCGTCAGCGGTGGTACGCCGGCGGCCCCCGCGGCGGGAGGCGGCGAACCGCCGCCGCGCCGCGCCTGGGCCGCCATCTTGTCCCAGTCGACGCTGTCGGCCATGTGGGCCGCCTCCGCCTGGGCCAGGCGAAGGGCGCTGCCGGCCGGGCTCACCGACGACGCCCACAGCAGGGGCTCGACCGGGGCCGGCACCCGCTGGTCGACACCGGCCAGGTCGAAGCGGCGGGTGAGGCCGGTGGACTGGATCACCGCCGGCTGGTCGACCACGCTGGCGCCCACCAGCTGGGGGACGGCGGCCAGTGCGTCGGCCAGCCATCCGTCGAGGATGGGCTTGGGGTTGACGGCGGCGCCGCCCTTGGGGTGGATCTCGAAGTGGGCATGGGGGGCGCCGCCCTTGGCGTCGCCCGTGTCGCCCACCAGGCCGATGACAGTGCCCTGGGTGACGGCGGTGCCGCTGAGCACCTCGGGCGGGTAGCCGATGAGATGGCAGATGTAGAAGAAGGTGCCGTCAGGCTGGGTGAGGTAGACGGCGAGCCCCCCCAGGGGGTCGCTGCCCTGGCGCATGACGCCGTCGAAGGGGGCCCGGATGGGCGTGTTGAAGGCGGCGAAGATGTCGTCGCCCTCGTGGGTGTGCACCGGGGGACCCGCCCGGAAGTCACCGAAGTCGTCCCTGAACGAGGCCAGGCCACCCACGGGGAAGTGCCCGAAGCCGACCTTGACCGCCTCGTCGTGAGAGAAGCCGATGGTCTCCAGGGCCTTCAGGGCGGCCAGGAGGGGAGCGGTGCTGCTGGCGCCCGAGCGGGCCAGGCTGTCCACGTAGGCCTCCGATGCGGCCTCGCTGACGCTGCGCGGGGCCACGGTGGTGGAGGTGGTGCTCGTCGAGGTGGTGCTCTCGGCCGGCGCCGTGACCGCCGGGGCGGCGCTGACGGGCGGC